>JANMVW010000472.1:0-35293 GCA_031393555.1 Acidobacteriota bacterium | reverse complement strand
CGCCCCGGGCACGCCGACCTCGCGGGCGCATTGAAGTACGGCACGCACGATGCGCGCGACATCCTAGAGCGCGCCAGTGCCCGGGAAACGGCTGCGCGGACCGCCGCCGGAGCGCTAGCGAAGGCGTTCCTTTTAGAACTGGGCGTTGTCGTGACCAGTCGCACGGTCGCTGTGGGAGGTGTCGTGGCATCAAGTGACGAAGGCGACGACATCGCCGCACTGCTGGCGCTCCCCGACGATGCACCAATGCGATCTCCCCGGGCGGCGACCGTCGCGGCGATGATCGCGGCCGTGGACGAGGCGCGGCATCGCGCGGACTCCGTCGGGGGCTGTTTTGAAGTGATCGTGCGCGGGCTCCCCCCGGGGGTCGGGAGCCATGTGCACTGGGACAAGAGGCTCGACGCAAGGCTCGGCGCGGCGATGTTATCGATCCAAGCGGTCAAAGGGGTAGCGATCGGTGACGGCATTGAGGTTGCCGCCGGCGGTGGCCGTGAAGCCCATGACTGGATCGATTACGACCCATCCTCTCGGCGCTTCACGCGACCCACGAACCGCGCGGGCGGGATTGAAGGGGGGATGACCAACGGTGAGGTCGTGCGCCTGTTCGCCTATCTCAAGCCGCTTGCGACCCTTCCCGTACCGTTGCCATCGGTTGATCTCGTCACCAAAGAACGGTCGGTCGCCGACGTCCAGCGCACGGACACGGTGCCTATCGTGGCCGCTGGGGTGGTCGGCGAGGCCATGGCAGGACTCGTTCTCGCGGACGCCATGATGGAAAAATTCGGCGGCGATTCCCTGCGGGAGACACGGATCAACCTCGACGCCTACGTCCTGAGCCTCCGAGAGTATTGACGGCGCGGTGCCGCGGCAAAGAACGGAGCCGCGGGATGTCGACGATTAACCCCCCGGTTCGCCCAACACCTCGCGGCTCCAAGAGGTCGCCTGGCCTCCCCCTAGAACCCAGGGACCGGCCACTATGTACGCTCAGTCCGCCCAATCGTAAAGGGCATCAAGCGGACTCACGACGACTTTTCCAGGACCGATAGATGGCGCTGTGGGTGTACACTTCGTCGGACGCTGTTCGCTCTCCCCGGTATCGGGATTCCCAGGCACGGGTCGAGATACCAGGGTGGGTACACATTGACCGACCTCCCGGCGCGGCTTGCAGACGGGCCGGAAGATGGATGTTGGCGGGTCGAGTCGATAGGGGATGACCCTCCGCCGGGGAGAGCGAGCAACGCCCGAAGCGCATTCATCAAAGACCCCATTCAAGACAGCCGTGCCGAACGCGAGGAGACCCTACCCCGGTGTCCTCACACGTGTCAATAGGAAAATACAAGATGTCGTCCCACCCAATGAATACGCCCCCACCTAATGGGGTGACCCGCGTCAAGATCCAGGCCTGGGCTGCCGGGGGGCGCGGCCTCGGCAGGGTCGACGGACGGGTCTGGATGGTTGCGGGCGCGGTTCCCGGCGATGAGGTCGACGCCCGTGTCGTGAAGGACCATGGACGATTCGTCGAGGCGGTGGTCCACACTTTGGATCGGCCCGCTCAGTCACGGAGGGCGACGGCGTGCCCGATTCAAGGGGTTTGCGGTGGCTGTCCCCTGATGGTGATCGACGAGGCCGCCCAACGCGAAGCGAAGAGAGGGTTCCTCATCGATGCGCTCCAACGCATCGGACGCCTGCCTCAGGGCATCACGGTCCACGAGGTCGTCGCGGCTCCGACCGAGCTCAGGTATCGAAACAAGATTGAATTGAGCTTTGGACGCGATGAAGCTGCGCGGCCCGTGCTGGGTTATCACCGGGCCGATCGTCCGTCCGCGCTCGTCGACGTGGAGGACTGCGTCATCGCCGATCCCCGACTCAGGCCCCTCCTTGAGGCCGCGCGGACGTTCTTCCTGGTGGGAGCCGGAGCCTCCGAGTCTGCGCTGGCGGACGCAAGGGAGCCTCTGCGACTCGTGCTCCGTTGTTCGCATACCCGCAACGAGCGGCTCGTCGCTCTGCGCGGCCTCGCCGGACCGTTCGCCACGGCCGCCGAATTCGCGAGGATGGCGGCGGGAGCCGACCCGGGACTCGTTGGGGTCGTCCGGCTGCTTGCCGCTCGCGGACGCCGCGGCGGGGCCTCGGTTGAGACCATCGCAGGACGAGACTGGATTGCCGAAGAACTCCACGGGCTCACGTTTCGAGTCCCGGCCGGGACATTCCTCCAGGTTCACGCCTCAGCGGCGAATCGACTCGGACGGCACGTGCTCGAGGGCGCGGGGAGGCCGCGCCGCGTCGTCGAGTTGTACGGCGGCATCGGGGCCCTGGGTTTGGCCCTCGCGAGAGACGGAGCGCGTGCGACGATCGTCGATGCGGATCCGGCGGCAATCGCCTGCGGGGCCGAAGCGGCGAATTCGCAGGGCCTGAGGTCGGCATCGTTCGTGCGCGCCGACGTTCGCGCGTACCTGCAAGCCGGGCCCGAGGCCATTCCGCCCGATCTCGTGATCGCTGATCCGCCGCGCACTGGACTGGGTCGGGGCGTCGCGGAGCGCCTCGCGGCGCTCCGGGCGTCGAGGATCGCCATGGTCTCATGCGATCCCGCGACGCTCGCGCGTGACCTCGCCGCGCTGACCGCAAGGGGCTACGCGATCGAGGGGATCACGCCCTTCGATCTCTTCCCACAAACCGCCCACATCGAAGTGGTAGCCTGGCTTTCGCGCGCGACCCGGCTCCGTCCTTAGGTAAAGGTCGGGAGCCGACCGCCCGCGACCGCGGCCAAAAGCGTCTCGCACAGCAGCGTCTTGTTGAGATTGAGACGCAAATCACCGCGTAGGCGATCGGCGAGAGTGACGAGTTCCATCGCACGCAGGGCCCCGAGAGCGTGGCCGAGCCTGTCGATGCGAGGTGCGACGTCGACGTGCAGCACGGCCCCTCGACCGGTCGCGGCGCGCGCCGCGTCGCGCAGCAACGCGGTGACGAGATCGAGCCCGAGCAACAGTTCCGATTCGTCTTCTCCGACGATCTGATTGGCGTATTCGCCCAGCTCCGACGCGGCCCGCGACGAAGCGGTGAGCGCTTCAAGGGCCGTCAAGAGCAGGTCGCGTCGGTTGGCGAGGGTCGCAAGATCGAGTCCGAGGGCGCGACCCGGACGCCCTTCGGCGAGCGCCGCTCGTGTACATGCCTCCTGCGGAGCCATGCCCCTTGCGACGAGGCTCACCGCGAGATCATCGGGAGACATCGCGCCGAATCCGACCTGAAAACAGCGCGAGCGAACGGTCGGGAGCAATACGTGCGGCCGCGACGCGACGAGGACTATGATGGTTTGGCCTCCCGGCTCCTCGAGTGTTTTAAGCAGGGCGTTTTGCGATTCGGCGTGCATGCGATCGGCGGGATCAACGATGAAAACGCGTCGGCGCCCCTCGCGCGGCGCGTATGCCGCGTGATGATTCAACTCGCGAATCTGCTGGACGATGATGAACGAACGCAGCTCTCCACTCTTTCCCGTCCCGGTGTCATCGTCCTCGCCCCCGTCGTCGTTGACGACGTCGCCCCGCGTTTCCTTCCGGGGAAGACGGGTCAGAACGAGGACGTCAGGATGGTTCCCGTGCGCCGCCTTGCGGCATGCCGCGCACGATCCGCACCCCGCCGCGTCTTTTCCCGGTTGAGTGCAAACGAGCGAGATGGCGAAGAGCCGGGCGACGAGTCCCTTACCCACCCCCTCCGGCCCATGAAAGAGAAATGCGTGGGGGACCCGGTCCGATGCGAGCAGGCGCGCCAGGACGGTACGGGCGCGCTCATGCCCCAACACGCTCGGAAAAATCACGCTCCGTCCTCGTCATCCAAAACGGGAAACAGATCCGACAGCAGGTCGGCGACGCGCGCTTCAATTTCTTCCGCCGTCCCCTCCGCGGCCACGATGCGGAACCGGAACGGCTCGGCCTCGGCGAGGGAGAGGTAGCCCTCGCGGACGCGGCGGTGGAAGGCGATCGTCTCCCTTTCGAAGCGACCTTCCGTCGTTTCGAGGCCCAGTTCGTCATTGCGTCGACGCGCGCGGTCGAGTCCGAGCTCCGGGTCCAGATCGAGAAGGATCGTCCGGTGCGGGCGCCGGTCGAGAGGCGGCTGCTCGTGCAGCCGTCGGATGTAGTCGAGGTCGAGCCCCCGGGCGAAGCCCTGGTAGGCCAGGGTCGCGTCGAAATAGCGATCGCAAAGCACGTGCGTCCCGGAGGCGAGGTTGGGCTCCACGAGCTCGCGGAGGTGTTGAGCGCGGTCGGCCACGTAGAGGCAGAGCTCGGCCAACGGTTCGATTCGAGCGATCTCTCCGCCCAAAAGGAGGCTGCGCAGGCGTCGTCCCAGGGGTGATCCACCGGGCTCGCGTGTCACGACGGTCGGCTCGCCCGCTCCGTCGAGCCGCCCGGCGAGACGGGCAATCTGCGTCGATTTCCCGGAGCCTTCGATCCCCTCGAACGTGACGAAACGGCCCTGTCGATGTGACGACGCGAGCAGACGAGGATCGACTTGCGACGCTGACCGGAAAGCCGGCTCGATCGGTTCTCCGGCGCTGGGCGTACCAAACGCGACAGGGTCGTCGTCGGGTTCGAGGATCTCGTCGTGAGTGCTCACGGCTTCAACTCAGTGACGGGCCAGGTTGAGTCCGGAAAAGTACGCGGTCGCGGCGGCTTGGTCCCTGGCCAGTTGGTCGGCCAGTTCCCCGGGTCCGGCGAACTTCACTTCGTCCCGGAGCCGCGCGAGAAATCGAACTTCGACCCGCTCGCCGTAGAGATCCTCATCGACGTCGATGAGGTGGGACTCGACGGAAAGCGTGGTGCCGCCGAACGTTGGTCGGACGCCGACGTTTGTGATCGAGGGGAAACGCGAGCCAAACACCATCGTCTCCGTGACGTAGACGCCACGGCGGGGAACGGTCTCGTTGTCGACCGCGACGTTTGCCGTCGGGAAATCGAGCACGCGGCCGCGCCCTTCGCCGCGAACGACCTCGCCGATGACGGCGAACGGACGGCCCAGAAACGCCCGAGCTCTTGCGACGTCTCCCCCCTCGATCGCCGTGCGGATGGCCGAGGATGAGACGGTCTCCCCGTCGACGGTTACCGGGGGCACAGCCACGACCGGGAAAGAAAGCTCGGCCCCGATCGTCTGGAGCAACCGGATGTCGCCCTCCCGCGCGCGCCCGAACCGGAAGTTGCTTCCCACGTGAACTGTTGCGAATCGAAGACGTGCCGCGAGGTAGGTCCCGAAGAACTCCTCGCCGGAGAGAGCCGCCAGTTCGCGGTCGAACGGGATCATGAGGATCCCGTCAAGCCCCGTGGCCTCGAGGGTTTCCAACTTCTGGCGCCGGGTTTGAAGGAGCTTGGGTCCACGCGACGGAGCGACCACCGCAAGGGGATGCGGATCGAAGCTGATCAGGAGGGAGGGTGCCGAGCGCGACTTCGCCGAGGTGATCACGCTCGCCAGGATCGCCTGATGCCCCAAATGGACACCATCGAAATTTCCGATGGTTGCGCAGATCGGCTCGCGCCCCGTAGGGAAAGCCTCGAGAGCATTCCAGACGTTCATGCTAGGCCCAGCCATGCGGGGCGCCAGAGCGCGAGGCCGTGGAGAATCAAGTTCGCGTACAGCCCAACCATGAGGTCGTCGGCCATGATACCCGACCCTCCCGGGAGGTCTTCGAGGCGACGCGCCGGCCAGGGTTTGAAGACGTCGAGTACCCGGAACACGAGGAACGCGACGACGAGCGTTTGCGCCGTCAACGGAAGGAACAAGAGAGAAACCATCTGGCCGGCGATCTCGTCTACCACGACTCGGCCCGGGTCCTTCTCCCCGAGCAGCGCCTCGGCTCGGCCGGCGGCCCACACCCCAGCGACCGCGAAGACCAGCGCCCCCCCGAGGACCGCCCAATGCCCGCCGAGCCGATCGAGTCCCCAGGCCAGCGCTATTCCCGGAAGGGATCCCCAGGTTCCAGGCGCCACCGGTCCATAGCCCGTCCCGAAACCTGTCGCGAGGATCATCGCGACCCGGTTGGAGGGCGAGGCGGCCGAGGAGGAGTTAGGCCGCACCGAGAATCCGTCCCACGAGGTCGTACCCCGCGGTTTCCGTCAACAGGACCCTCGCAAACGTCCCGGGATCCGCGTGTCCGTCGTTCAACAGAATCTGACCGTCGACGTCTGGCGCTTGCGTCGACGCGCGGCCGACGAGCAGGTGCTCCGTTTCGGGGTGGGCTCCTTCGACGAGTACCTCTACGGTCTCGCCGAGGCGCTCTTCGTTCCGCTCGAAGGCGATCCGCTGCTGGACCTCCATCAGCCGGTCGCGCCTTCCTGTTTTCAATGATTCGGGAACGTCGTCGAGCTCTCGATGGGCGGAAGTTCCTTCTTCGTGCGAATAGGTGAACACGCCGAGATGATCGAACCGGGCCTCCTCGACGAAGGCGATCAGGGCTTCGAATTCTTGCTCCGTCTCGCCGGGGAACCCCACGATGAACGTGCTTCGCAAGGCGGCATCCGGCATCGCGCTCCGGAACCGGCCGAGGAGTTGGAGGTGGCTCTCGGCGGATCCACCGCGGCGCATGCGCTTCAGCATCGCGGGGTGAGCGTGCTGCAAGGGCATGTCGACGTACTTCACCACGCGAGGGCTCAGGGCCATCGCCTCGATGAGCCGGTCGGTGACCGTGTTCGGATAGAGATAGTGAAC
Organism: Acidobacteriota bacterium; assembly: GCA_031393555.1. Classification (GTDB taxonomy): domain Bacteria; phylum Acidobacteriota; class Polarisedimenticolia; order Polarisedimenticolales; family DASRJG01; genus DASRJG01. The sequence goes on along the minus strand of JANMVW010000472.1, from coordinate 28,606 downwards.
GCGCAGCCAGCGCAGGTCGGGTACCTGGTCGAGACGCGTCAAGAGGCCAGCCAAGCCGGCGGCGTCTCCGCGGTCGCGCCCGAAATGGCTCGAATCCTGCGCGATGAGGTTGATCTCTTTTACGCCGCGTCGCGCTAACGCCTCGGCTTCGGCGATTACGTCGTCCGCGAGGCGCGATCGGAACACGCCGCGGAAATTAGGGATGGCGCAGAATGAACAGGTGTGATCGCAACCTTCGGCGATCTTAACGAAGGCGGTCCAAGGAGGCGTCGCCAACTTGCGCGGCGTGCTCGCGTCGTACAGATAGCGTGACAGGCTGCGTTCGGCGTGGGAGGCCGCAGGCCTCGAGGGGACGAACAAGGGCAGATCGCTCCGCGGGGCGGCGCTCGACGTCTTACGCGTGGCTTGCGTTGCCTCGACGATCGCGTCCAGTTCGTCCAATCCCACGAACGCGTCGACGTCGCCTTTGAGTTCCCGCGTCAGTTCATCGCGATAGCGTTGCACCATGCATCCGGCGACGACTAGGCGCTTCAAGCGCCCTGTCGTTTTAAGCCTTGCTGCATCGAGGATCGCCCGCACCGACTCCTCGCGCGCTGCGTCGATGAACCCGCACGTGTTGACGATGAGGACGTCGGCCTCGGAGGCATCCTGAACGAACACGCAGCCGGCGCGGTCGAGATGCCCAAGCATGACCTCGGTGTCCACGAGGTTCTTGGAGCATCCGAGGCTGATGACGCCTACCCGGGTGCGGCTCACGGGTAAAGGCGGTTGATCTGACGCGGATACGGGACCGCCTCTCGAAGGTGGGGTAGCCCGGTGATCCACGTGACGCATCGCTCAATACCCATGCCGAATCCGGCGTGTGGCACCGTGCCATATTTCCGTATGTCGAGATACCACTGGAAGGCGGATACGGGAAGGCCGTGCTCTTCGATGCGCTTTAATAGTAGGTCATGGTCGTGAATGCGCTGGGAGCCGCCGATAATTTCGCCATACCCCTCGGGCGCCAACACGTCGACGCAAAGGGCTTTGCCCGGGTCCTTTGGGTCGGGCTGCATGTAGAACGCCTTGATGTCCGCAGGCCAATGCGTGACCATCACGGGGCGGTCGAACCCCTGGGTCAGAAGGGTCTCATCGTAGCTTCCGAAGTCGCTCCCGTGGGTGAACGCGGGCGCCCCGGCTTGCGTCATCTTGGCCTGCGACTCGGCGGTCGATAGGATTTTCGACGCGTCGTCGTAGGTGATCCTCGGGAACGGAGGCACGACCTTCTCGAGTTGCGTCGTATCGCGTTCCAACACCTTGAGGCTTTCCTTGCAGCGATCGAGCGTCCGGCCGACGACGTACGAGACGAATTCCTCGGCGAGTTCCAGCAATCCGGGGAGCTCGAGAAACGCGACCTCGGGCTCGATCATCCAAAACTCGGTGAGGTGGCGGCGCGTTTTCGACTTCTCGGCGCGAAACGTCGGCCCGAAACAGTAGACGCGACCGAACGCCATGCACGCGGGCTCGAGGTAGAGCTGCCCGGACTGCGTGAGATACGCCTTGTCGTCGAAATACGGCGTCTCGAAAAGGGTCGACGTTCCTTCGCACGCGTTGGGTGTCAGGATCGGCGAATCGATGAGCACGAAGTCGCGTTGGTAGAAGAAATCGCGGCACGACTGCACGACCTCGTTCCTGACGGACAACGCAGCATGCGGCGTTCGGGAGCGCAGGTAGAGGTGCCTGTTGTCGAAAAGAAACTCGACGCCGTGGTCCTTCGGCTGGATCGGATAGTCCGCGGCCAGGTGGATCACGGTGAAATCGCTGACGCCGAGCTCGAAACCTCCTGGGGCGCGATCGTCCTTACGGACCGTCCCGCGAATCGCAACGGACGACTCGGCGGTCACCCTGTCCAGCGCTTCGAAAGCCTCGGGAGAGACATCTTTGGCACCCGCGACGCACTGCAGGATGCCCGTACCGTCGCGCAGCACCAAGAAACGGATCTTTCCCGAAGAACGCTTCTGGTAAACCCACCCCTTGAGAAGGACGGATTCCCCAACGTGTTCGCCGAGCTCGCGGACATAGATCCAATCCCGTGTCACGCTGGACCTACTTCTCCGCCTCGTGCTGACGGTGGCGGGCGTGTTCGGCGACTATTTTTTCTTGCACCTGCGCCGGGAGTTCGTCGTAGTGATCAAACTCCATGTGGTACGTCCCGCGGTCCGACGTGATCGATTTCAACGTCGAAGCGTACGTGAGCAACTCGGAGAGTGGCACGATGGCCTTGATGATCTGGGAGTTCCCTTGGGTTTCCATGCCTTGAGGCTTGCCGCGCCGCGACGAAAGGTCGCCCATGATCTCGCCCATGTACTCCTGAGGGGCCGTGATCTCGACCGAGTAGATGGGCTCGAGGATCGTCGGCCGCGCCTGTTCCATGGCCGCCTTAAACGCCAATGACCCTGCGATCTTGAACGCCATTTCCGACGAATCGACATCGTGATAGGAGCCGTCAGTCAGCGTGACTCTGAAATCAACGACCGGGTTTCCCGAGAGCCAGCCACGTTCGGCGGATTCTCTAATACCTTTTTCAACGGCCGGGCGGAAATTCTGTGGAATCGATCCGCCGAAGATTTTGTCGACGAACTCGAACCCGCCGCCGCGCGGAAGCGGCTCCAACTCGATCCAGCAGTCTCCGAACTGTCCGCGCCCACCGGTTTGCTTCTTGTGGCGCCCCTGGACGGCGGAGACTCTCCTCTTGATCGTCTCGAGATAGGGGACTTTGGGTTGCTTCAGGATCGCTTCGACCCCGAATTTCCTCTTCATCTTCGCGATCGCGACTTCGACGTGAACCTGACCATTCCCGCTGACGAGCATCTCGTGCGTCCGCGGGTCGCGGTTGACCCGAAGCACCGGATCCTCCTCCATGAGGCGCGAGAGTGCGGTCGAGATCTTGTCCTCGTCGCCCTTGGACTTCGGTTCGATCGCGAACGAGATCGCGGGTTCCGGAAAAGCGATCGGAGCGTATTGGATGGGGTGCGCCGGATCCGCGAGCGTGTCGGAGGTGCGTGTTTCCTTGAGCTTGGCGACGACACCGAGATCTCCGGCGTGAAGCTCAGGGACCGGGATGAGCTGCTTTCCCTGGAGCAGGTTGACCGTTCCGAGCCTCTCCGAGATTCCCCGGCCGACGTTTTGCAGCGTCGTGTCCCCTCGGAGCGTCCCGGAAATGACGCGGAAGATCGAAAGGCGCCCCGCGTAGGGGTCCGCGATCGTCTTAAAAACGAAAGCCGACGCCGGAGCGTCGACGGCCGGGCGGCGGGCGGCGTCCACGTTGGTGCCGGGCACCACCCCTGCGCGCGGCCCATGTTCGGCCGAAGACGGCATCAGATCCACGGCAGCGTCCAGGATGCTGCGTATCCCGATCGCCTTGGTCGCGGATGCGAGGACGACCGGGAAGATCTTCCTCTCGAGAAACGCCTTGTGCAGGCCCGCAACCATCTTGTCGTGAGGGATCTCGCCGCTCTCGAAGAAGATCTCCATCAGGGCGTCGTCGCTCTCCGCGACCATCTCGACCAACTTGGCGTGGTACTCCTTCGCGATGTCGAGAAGGTCGGCGGGAACGTCGCCGCTCGTGACCTGCCCCGAGGCGTCCTTCGAGTAGCGATGGGCCTTCATCGTGATGAGGTCGATGACCCCTTCGAAGCCGGCTTCCGCCCCGAGGGGGATCTGGATCAGAACGGCCCGCCGATCGAAACGCTCGAGGATCGACTGCATCGTGCGCTCGAACGAGGCGTTTTCCCGATCGAGCTTGTTGATAACGAAGACCCGCGGGACCTGGTATTCCTGGCAATACCGGAACACGCGTTCGGTAATGACCTGAACCCCGGCGACCGCCTCGACGACGAGCAGCGCCGCATCGGCCACGGCCAGCCCCGCCTTCGCATCGGCCACGAAGGCCGCGTATCCCGGTGTATCGATGAGGTTGATCTTGGTGCCGCGCCATTCCAAGTGCGCCAGAGAGGTTTGCAGCGAAATTTTTCGGTCGATTTCCTCATCGTCGAAGTCGGTGATCGCAGTGCCGTCCTCGACGCGACCCAGTCGACTAACGGCCCCCCCGACGAACAACAACGCGGACGCGAGAGAGGTTTTTCCGCAGTCGCCATGGCCGATTATTGCGACGTTTCTGATGTCCGGCGCGTCGTAGACCTTCATGGAGAACCCCCGCGACGAAAGGGTGCAAGATAGCACGCCAAGCCGAAAATGAGCCGATTCCGGCCCCGTTCCGACACTTTCCTTGACCCGTCCCCCTGCGGAGACTACGTTTCCGATCGGTCCGACATCGTCACAGGGGGGACCTCGTCGTGATTGCCAATTGTCCGGGCTGCGGAACGCACTACAAGCACGAGCCACCCAAGGTCAAGGTCCGCGCCCGTTGCGGCCGGTGCGACGCCTCGCTGGACCTTGGGCTCCTGCGACCCTATCGGATCGCACCGACCACGGCCCCGACCGCCGAACAGGCAAGGCGCGCCGCGAGCCACCTTCCGATCGGGCTGGATCACCCCGCCCTCGCAACCACAATCGCGAAAAACATAGAGCTAAACCGCGAGCAGCCGGTCGGACGGCCCACGCCGGTGGTGGCGCCGGTTCGCCCCCCCGGAATGGGGGCGGTCGAAGATCCTCTGCCCCAGATCCCCGACATGACGCTTAGGGGAGCCCACGAGTCGTCCGCTTTGCCGGGCCGCGACGGTGACGTGACCTGGGAGAGTCCCGGAGGGGGCAAACGCGAGGAATCCTCGGTGGGGTTGGTGCCCGAAGTGTCCTCGTCCGACGGCGGGGGTACCGCGACGTTCCTGCTCTGGCTGGCGGTTGGCGCGATCGCGGGCACGGGTTCAAGTTGGACGATGGGCGGCACGACGATCACCGGGATGGCGGCTGGCGCGGCGTTCGGGGCGGTCGCCGGCTGGGTGTGGCTGCGATGGACGTCGCTCAAGTAACACCCGATCGCGCCGGGTCTCGGTCCGACGGCGATGACGCATGCCCTCGCTGTGCCGAACCCTGGTCCAAGGGTCCGGTCGTCACGGCGCCGTCGTTCGGAGGACGAGCCCTGCGCCGTTGCTGCCGGTGCGGAACTCGGGTCGCCGATGGGACCCCTGTTCCACGGCTGGTCTTCACGTGCGAAGGTTGCGGACTCCCGTTCCTCGCCGACACGATCCTGCCGCATGGCGCGCAGCGCTGCGCCCCTTGCGTTTTGGGCCACGTTCCGCCCGAGCTCCCCGATAAGGACGTCGCGGCTGCCGCCGAGAACGAGGTACGTGCGGCGCTTGCGACGCGCTGGCGCTTTGTAACCTCGTTCGCTGCGCAGCCGTATCTCGATCGCATGGCGAGGCAGATTGCGTCGTGCATCGCCGACGCGCCGGCGTTGCCGCGCGTCGTGCTGGTCGATACACGGGAGCATCGCACCTTGGCCCTTCCCTCGGGAACGTTGATCCTGAGCACGGGACTCCTTGCGTTCCTGGAGGACGAGGCCGAACTCGCATTCGTCCTCGGCCACGAACTCGCTCACGCGGCTTCCGGCGAGGCGGCCGTCCGGCTTGTTCGTCTGGGTTTTGAAGCCACCGCCAGGGAGTCGGCAGCCTCGGACGGGCTGTGTTGGAGCGATGCCGCGGTCGACCTCGTGCGGCTCGGTTACGGCCGCCGACGCGAGTGCGATGCGGATGCGTGCGCGCTCCGAGCGATGCTGGATCTGGAGTACGAGCCGCTATCGGCCGGCCGCTATTTGCAGCGGCTTCACGCCGCGATCACCCGTGGGGACGACGCCGTAGCAGAGACCGAGGTCGCCCACCCGACTCCGTTGGACCGGCGGCGCCGGATCGAGCGGACGCTCTCCCTTCGCGTCGGGCCGACCACGGACGTCCCCAGGGTCAACCGCGAGGTTTTTCGAAGAGCGCTGACACCGGTCGATTGGCTCGCGAGTCTCGTCAAAACCGACCTCGACGCGCCTCAGCCTCTGCCGTGGGGGATGACAGCGCTGCTCGAAAAGAAGCCGGGCGTTTGGACCTCGCCGGTCATCGTGGGAGCCGTCGTGGCCATCGCCGCCATAGCGACGGTTGTCGCTTGGCTACTCGGCTGAGGAGCACGCGGTTGCTATCCTTGCGCCGTGCCGCGCGCCGCGTCGAAACCGTCTGATCTACTGGATGCTCTCGAGGATCTGCGCCGTCGATACGACCGACGCTTCCTCGACAGCGATCCCGTCGGAATCGTTCGCGAATTCGACGATCCGGAGGATCGGGAAATCGTCGGGTTGATCGCCGCGGGCCTCGCCTACGGTCGTGTCGCATCGATTCGCGGAAGCCTCCGGAGTCTCCTCGAGCGGCTCGGCCGGCGCCCGAGTCGATTCGTCGCTTCGTTCGATCCTGCCCGCGACGCCACCCTCTTCGACGGATTCGTTCACCGATTCACCCGAGGACGGGACATCGCATTGCTTCTCCATCTGGTGCGCCAGGTCCGGGAGCGGGCGGGGTCGCTCGAGTCGTTTTTCATCGAGGGCGACGCGGATCCGGAGGCCGCCACCTTGGGGCCGGCGCTCGATTCTTTCGGCGCGCGACTGTTTGCGCTCGACGGGCGCCCTTTCGCGCGCGATGGGGTCGTTCCGCATCGGGACGGAGCGCGTTGGCTGTTGCCGCTTCCGGCAGGAGGCTCGGCCTGCAAACGGTCGTGCCTGTTCTTGCGTTGGATGGTCAGACCAGACGACGGGGTCGACTGCGGTGTATGGGCCCGGGTCTCCCCGTCCCGCCTTGTCCTTCCTCTCGACACGCATCTCCTCCGGGTCGTCCGGGCGCTCGGCTGGACGCGACGGAAGAGCGGCAGTTGGCCGATGGCTCTCGAGGCCACGGCACGTTTGCGCGCGCTCGATCCAGACGATCCCATTCGGTTCGACTTCGCCCTCTCGCGTTTGGGGATCCTCGGACTCCTTGACGCACCAGGTGGCCGACTGAGCGCGCGCGGCATCCGTACGGCGCTCACGAGTCGATGACCGGACCACGACTCGGGGCTCATATGTCGATTGCGGGCGGCCTGCCCCAGGCCATCGTGCGCGCGCGAGCCGTTCAAGCGACCGCGCTGCAGGTCTTCGTGAAATCCTCGAATCAGTGGGCTGCGAGACCGTTCGCACCGGGCGAAGTGGAAGCCTATCGAGAGGCCTCGCGCGAGGCCGGGCTGGAGCGCCACACACTGGCCCACGCGTCGTACCTCATCAACCTCGCGTCGCCCGACGACGCGCTTTGGGAGAAATCGGTCGTGGCCTTTCGCGTCGAACTCGATCGGTGCGACGCGCTCGGCATACCGTGGCTGGTGGTGCATCCTGGCGCTCACGTCGGGTCCGGTGTCCCGAGCGGAGTCGCTCGGGTGGCCGAGGCGCTTCGCCGCGTCCTACCGCACTCGCGCCAGGGTGCCGGCGTTCTCCTCGAGACCACCGCGGGCCAAGGCACGACGCTCGGAGCGCGCTTCGAGGAGCTCGGCGAGATCCTCAAGGCGGCGAACCACCCCGAGCGCGCCGGGATCTGCTTCGACACGTGTCATGTGTTCGCGGCGGGCTACGACTTCCGGTCGGCGTCCACGTACGACGAGACGATGACGGCCCTCGATCGCTCGGTGGGACTCGACCGGCTGTTCGGAGTGCATCTCAACGACTCGAAGGGCGATCTCGGATCCCGGCGGGATCGGCACGAACACATCGGCAAGGGCAAGTTGGGACTCGAGGCTTTCCGGTTGATTCTCGCGGACGGCCGTCTCCGCGACGTCCCCATGGTCCTCGAGACCGAAAAGGGGGATGACCTCGACGAGGACCGCGTCAACCTCGGGACGCTGCGATCGGTCATCGCAGGATGAAAGTCGCGGATTTCGATTTCGAGCTTCCACCCGAACAGATCGCTCAGGAGCCTGCCGCCACCCGCGACGGGTCGCGTTTGATGGTGCTCGATCGCGTGAACGGCGTGGTTTCGCATCGCCGTTTCACGGATTTTCCCGACGAGCTTCGCGAAGGGGACGTTCTCGTGTTGAACGACACCAAGGTCCTTCCCGTACGCCTGCGCGGGAAGAAGCCGACCGGCGGCGGGGTGGAGGTGTTGCTCCTGGAGCCGGTCGGAAGCGAAAGCGGCGCCCCGGTCTGGCGCGCGCTCGTCTCTGGCTCGAAGTCCATCCGCCCCGGCATCGAGATCTCGGTGGCTCCAGGGCTGGGCGTTGTCCCGCTTGCGCGGGAAGCCGAGGTTTGGCGCGTCAAGCTCAAACTCGCTCAAGGCGACGCCTTGGCCGCGATCGAGGCGGTGGGGGAGTTGCCGCTCCCGCCCTACATCCAGCGCCGGGAAGGGGACCCGCGAACCCGTCTGGATCGCGAGCGCTATCAGACGGTCTACGCGCGTGTGCCCGGCGCGGTGGCCGCTCCCACGGCTGGACTTCACTTCACGCCGGAACTTCTCGGTCGTCTGGCTTCGCGCGGGATCGAGATCGCGTTCGTCACGCTCCACGTGGGGCTCGGCACGTTTTCGCCGTTGCGCGTCATCGAGGTCGAGGCCCACCGGATGCACGACGAGGCGTTCGTGATTCCGGAGGCTACGGCTGAGGCGATCCTGAAGGCGCGCGCTCGTGGTGGGCGTGTGGTCGCAGTCGGCACGACGGTCGCGCGTGCTCTCGAGTCGAACGCGAGCGAGGGGAGCGAGGTCGTGCCCGGGTCCGGGCGATCCTCCCTTTTCGTTTATCCTGGCTTTCGGTTTCGCGTGGTGGACGCCCTCGTGACGAATTTCCATTTGCCTCAATCGACTCTGCTGATGCTGGTCTGCGCGTTTGCGGGGACGGACGCCGTGCTCGCCGCCTACCGACTGGCCGTGGAAGAGGGGTATCGCTTTTTCTCCTACGGCGATGCCATGTTCGTGAGGACCTCGTGACCGGTTTTGCTTTCCAGTTGATCGGCCGCGACGGCGCCGCCCGCCGAGCTCGGATGACGACGGCGCACGGGACCGTCGAGACCCCCGCGTTCATGCCGGTCGGCACCCAAGGCGCAGTAAAGGCGGTGACCTCGGGCGAGCTTGTGACCTGCGGGGCGCAGATCGTCCTGGCGAATACGTACCACCTCCACGTGAGACCCGGTCACGAGCTGATCCGAGAGCTTGGCGGCTTGCACCGTTTTATGAACTGGGAGGGGCCGATCCTTACGGATTCCGGCGGTTTCCAGGCGTTTTCGATGAAGGGCCGGACGACGGTGGACGAAGACGGCGTGACGTTCCGGTCTCATCTCGACGGATCCTTGGTCCGCCTCACGCCGGAATCGAGCATGGACATCCAGGCCGCGCTCGGCTCGGACGTGGCCATGGTGCTCGACGAGTGTCCGCCGCTTCCCGCGGGGCGCGATGCGGTCGAGGCCGCCATAGCGCGCACGACGCGCTGGGCGCGGCGCAGTCGCGACGCGTATCGCGGTTCCGGAGTTTCTTTCGGAATCGTGCAGGGCGGAACGGACGAGGCGCTCCGCGAGCGAAGTGCCGAGGAACTCTCGGCGCTGGATTTTTCAGGCTACGCCATCGGGGGCGTCTCCGTGGGCGAGCCGCCGGAAGCCATCGCGCGGATTGCGAGATTCACATCGGCCCGCCTCCCGGAAGCGCGGCCGAGGTATCTGATGGGGGTCGGCCGTCCGGAGGACCTCGTCGAAGCCGTCGCCGGCGGGGTTGACCTCTTCGACTGTGTGATGCCCACGCGCAACGCCCGGAACGGGACGCTGTTCACTTCCGAAGGCAGGGTCAACATCAAGCGTGAGCAGTACCGCAGCGACCCGCGTCCGCTCGATCCCGCATGCTCCTGCGAGGCCTGCGCGCACTACTCGCGGGCGTATCTGCGGCACCTTTTCGTTTCGAATGAGATCCTCGCCTCACGCCTCAACACGATTCACAACCTCGCCTTCTATCTGGGCCTCATGGCGGCGATGCGTGAGGCCGTCGCGGCGGGGACCTTCGCGGCGTTTCGGGAGTTGTTTCTTGCCCGCCGGTAGCGATCTCGTTTTCGTCGGGGATGTCCACCTGGACCGCGACGACGCCGAGCTGCCGGTTTTCGTCGAATATCTGCGCCGCCTGGCGCCCCGGACGGGGCGGGTCGTGCTGATGGGCGATCTTTTCAATTTGTGGATCGGCGCTCCCGAGTTGGAGCAAGACCACCATCGAGCGGTGATTGTCTGCTTGAGCGAGTTGCGGTCGCGGGGACTCGAAATTCACTACCTGGAGGGGAACCGCGATTACCGGATCGCGCAAGCGTACCTCGGCGGCGCGTTCGACGTCGTAGGCGATGTGGGGCTGCGCGAGGATTGGGGAGGGCGGAGCCTCTGGGCCGCGCACGGTGATCTCGTCAACCGGAAAGATCTCCAGTACCTGGCCTGGCGACGCGCTTCGCGCTCGAGAGCGGCGTGGTGGATTTACTCCTCGATTCCCCGCGAGCGGCGCTTTACGATCGCTGAATCCGTCGAGAGAAGAATGCGAGCGACGAACGTCGAGATGAAAAGTGAGTTCCCCGAGGCGTTGATCCGAGACTATGCCGCTCCCCACCTGAAAGGCGCGGGCAGTGCGGTCGTTTTGGGCCATTTCCACGTCGAAAGGGAACTGCGTGCGGGCCCGGGGGGCGAGGGGCGCGTCTTCGTGCTCCCCGAATGGAAAGGAAGCCGACGCCACCTTCGGGTCACGTCGACGGGGATGATGCAATTCGAGGATTCCTGACCGCGAATCTGGGCGCCGCTCCTACTTCGCGTTTGCCGCGGCCGCGGCATCGGTCGACTCGCCGTCTGCGGGAGACGCGCCTGCTGTGCGGTCGGAGTCGGCGGTTGGCGCCGTTTCGGTCCGAATCATGGATCTTCGGTCGAGGGGATGGAAGCGGTCGGCGGCCTCGAGGAGCGACTTGGCGGTGTTCCGGGGGAAAGCGACGACCTCGACCTTCGGGCCCATGGTCTTCACGCGTCTCACGAGCGACGTGAAGTCGCCGTCGCCCGATACGAGAACGACGACGTCGAGCTTCGGTGCCATGTCGAGAATGTCGAGCGCCATTTCCATATCCCAGTCGCCCTTCATCGAACCGTCGGCGCGTATCTTGAGCGTCTTGCGGCGCACCTCGATGGCTCGTTGTTGCAGCATCGCGATGAACCCGGACTGGTCGATTTCTTTGGACTCGACGACGTAGGCCGACGCCTGGATCAGCCGCCGATCGAGCACGCACGCCTGGAGCAACGCGTCGAAGTCGAGCTTCCCTTTCAATTGCCGCGCCGAGTAGTACATGTTCTGAACGTCGATGAAGATACCGACGCGTTCGGGCTCCCCTTTTTTGCGTGCGGCGAAGCGTGTCGCCTTGGGGGACGATTCGAGCGCATTTCGCGCCGCCTGGACCCCGGCGGCCATCTCGTCGAGGCGTCTCGCCTGATCCTGAATGTCTTTCTTGCGCTCGCGCCTCAAGGCGGCGACGTCCTTTTGCAGTTCCCCGAGCCCTTCGAGTACGGGCGAGATCGACTCGGCGGGGACGGTCGTGGGTGGCGGCGGAGTCTCGGCCATTTTCTCTATGCGGTGAGCGAGCCGTCGCTGTTCCGTGGCGAGCCGCTTGACGGAGCGATCTAGCTCCTCGAAGCCTGGAAGAGGGGAAGGGCTCTTTGGCGTCGAGGGACCGTCGTTCGCCCCGCCACGACTCTCGTCGAGTTCCTTCCGGAGCCGCTCGGCGAGCATCCGGGCCTCCGCGAGCTCGCCTTTCCGTTGGAGCAGGTCGCGCTTGTTGGCCTTCTCGACGTCCTTCGTTCGTGCGATCTGCCCTTCGAGGTAACGTACTTTCTTCTGGAGTTCCGCACACTTTTTGCGCAGTCGCTGCGCCTCTTTCGACAACGACTCCTTGGCAGACGGTGGGGCCGCCCCGGCGTTCGCCGACTCCGGGACGTCGACGCGCAAGAGCATTCCATTCAAAGCCTCCTCGACGAGAGGCTCGGGAGCTGCGGATGCGGCCACGAACAGGTAGGCCCCAAGACGCCCATTCACAGCGGCGAGGTCGGGGTCGGTGAGCCTGGCGGTGCGCTTTTCCGGTGCAAGCGCCGCCCACTCCTTCGCGACCGCAGCGCTCTCTTTCCGAAGCGAGCGAATCACGGCGAGACCCGCAGTATCGTCGCGGCCGGCCTTTTCCACCAAGTCGGCGATGAGCCGCGGTCGCTTCTGGGATTGAGTGCGCATGCCCGGATAGGCGAGTCCGACGGCGTTGGCAAGACGAATGACGCGAGCTTGGTCGAGAATGTCGTTCAACGCGCGGGACAGGCCCACCGTCCCGAGCCGTGTGATGACTTCTCGTTCGGTCCGCGCCATCTGGTCCCTTTGCCGGCTCCATCTGACGGCGAGCCGGCTGTCAGGCTAAGCTATTGAGAGTAAACTATTTCCGAGACGAAAACGGGCCGTCGTGGGACGTTGAGTATACCACCCGGATCGTGTTTTCCGGCCCGGAGACCGGGTCAGGGAGGCCGCGTGATCGTTGGGCTCGGCATCGACGTTGTTGAGGTGGACCGGCTGGCCGGAGCACTCCACCGGCGTGGGGACCGTTTCGTCGAGAGGGTGTTCACGGACCGGGAACGGGCCGAGTGCGATCCTCGCGTGGACCGCGTGCTGGCTCTGGCCGCGCGTTTTGCGGCCAAGGAGGCGTGCCTCAAGGCCCTCGGGACCGGCTGGGCCGAAGGGCTTGGATTCCGCGACGTGGAGGTTGTTCGCGAAGGGAATCAACCGCCACGGCTGGTGCTACACGGAGCGGCTGTGCGCCGCGCGGAGGCCCTGGGGGTGGTCCGATCTCATGTCAGTCTCACCCACCAGCCCGGTGTGGCGGCCGCCGTCGTTATCCTAGAAAGCTAGGCCGAAGCCGCGACCGGGTCTTTCAATTCGATCAATCCCTTCTCGCGCATCCGCTTGAGCGTGCGAAGGACATCGACCTCTCGCAAGGGCGTGATCTGAATGATCGACTTGACATCCCAAGTGCCATCGATGCGACTGAGGAGGAAGAATTCGGTGGGAGAGAGTTGCTCGGCCGTGAGCGATTCGACAGCCCTCTGGAGCGTGACGATTTTCGACGGCGGAAGGAAGTGCCTGTAGGCCTTCTCGATGAACGACGCCTCGGCCTCGGCGAGGAGGCGTCGTAGCGATTCGTCTCCGGGTTGCGCTTTATAGGCGCGGTCGAGGATCTCGAGTGCGGAGTCGAATTCGCCACGATTGAGTAAGCGTCGCGCGAACTCGAGGTCATCCTCGTCGACCGGAGTTGGCGCGGTCGAGGCCCTGCTGCTCCGGGTCCCGCTGGCGGTCGCTTCGGAAACCTCCGGCGCTTTGGGAGCGGGTACGGCGCGCAGAGGCGCCGGTCGCGAGCCGACGGCCTCCGGGCCAAGCGGCGTCGCGGGCGGTGGGGGGGTCTCGGTCGGCGGAGAGGCCGCGGGCTCGGGCAAAGGCTCGCGGGCCACCGTTTTCACTCCAGTGATCTCGGCCACGCCCGCGCGGTGCAGTTCGTACAGGAACTTGGTCACGAGGTACTCGGAACCATGAGCGTGAAGGAGAATCTCCGCCACTGTGCGCTCGCCGTTGATCGATTCGAAGATCCGTCGCGCCATCCGATTTCTGAAAACCTCAGCGGGGGGCATGCGCGTGGTTCGACCCAACACGATACCGGGGTCATTGAACACGGTCCGGAAGCGCTGCATCTCGTCCCAGCGCTGAGCGCCGCGCAGGAGGATGTCCTCGACGCGCATGTCTACGGCGAAGATATTGGGGGCTGCCGCCTCGTCGTCAGCAAAGCGAAACTCCGCGTCGTCCCAATCGAAGAGCCCGAAGATCGTCTCTTGCGCCTTGTCTTCGAGCAGGAGGCGCAGGTCGTCTTCGGAGAGCGCTCCCGATTCGACGAGGATCCGACCGAGGTGGGTTCGCTGGGTTTCCTGCACCGCGAGAGCCTTGCGGAGCGTCTCTACGGTGATCTTGCCGCGGGAGACGAGGAAATGGCCGAGCATATCGGAGGGTTCTTGAGACGAGCAGGCAATGATCCGCCCCTCACGGACGAGAATCCGCTTGACGACCTTGTTCCTCTCGATGGAAAGGGTTCCGGTCTTGCCGGCGTTCCCCAGCCATTGAAGGATTTCGGTCAGGGACATCGTGGCCAAGCTCCCCTGGACCGGCATCGCGCTCCTCAGAGGCAAAATCTAGGCAGGAAGTGGCCGGGCGCAAGCTTTCGTCGGCGCTATTGCAGCAGCCATTTTCGGCACCTAGATTGAATCGGATGACGGAAATCTACCGTATTCCTCGATGCGAGGTGCCGGTTCGTATCCTCGTGGATGACGGGCGCACCTTGGACGGGATGCTCTTTACGGCCGATGCCGGGGCCGCCGGGCGTACTGCAGGTGTGCTCCAGCACCTCAACGAGCCGGACGAGGAGTTCGTGCCCATGCTCTGCGGCGAGGACAGCTTCCTCCTCAACAAAGCGGGCATTGTCTGGGTTCAGATCACGGGTTCCGCGGCCGCAGAGCTCGTCGACGAGGCCGGATTCGCGCAACACGTTTCCGTTCATGTATCGCTTTCCGGGGGGGGGCGCATCGTCGGGACCCTGGCGATCATCATGCCCCTCGAGCGGAGCCGCACCGTCGATTATCTGAACGCCTCGGGGAGGTTCTTGCCGGTGTTCGGCAACGGCACCGTCACGCTCGTTCAACGTCGCTCCGTCGTGACGGTGAGAAGCGGCGAGGGGGCCGAGCGGGCCTAGGCCGCGCGCTCGCCCGTCATTCGAACGCGGCGAGCCCCGTGAGTTGCTGTCCCACGATCAGAGTGTGGATATCGTCGGTGCCTTCGTAGGTGTAAACCGCTTCGATGTTGCAAAAGTGACGGCCCGTCTGGTATTCGTCCGAAATTCCATTAGCGCCGAGGATCTCCCGGGCGAGGTGCGTGCATTCGCGTGCCACACGGCATCCGTTCATCTTGGCCATGGAGACGTGCTGCGGTGTGATCGTCCCGGCTTCCTTCAGTCGCCCCAAATGGAGGTTGAGCAACTGGCTCTTGGTGATCTCCGTCGCCATCCACGCGAGCTTACGTTGGGTCATCTGGAAGCCCGCGATGGGTTTGCCGAACATGATCCGTTGCTGGGAGTACCTCAAGGCCTCGTCGAAGACGCACTGGGCGAGGCCGATGACGCCCCATGCAATTCCGAAGCGAGCCTGGGTGAGGCACATGAGAGGGGACTTCAGACCTCCCGAGCCAGGAAGGATCGCATCCGCCTTCAGTTCGACATCCTGGAAGATGAGTTCCGAGGTGACCGACGCCCTGAGCGAGAACTTCCCGGTGTGATCGGGCGCGGTGTAGCCCGGTGCGCCCTTTTCGACGAGGAATCCGCGCACCCCGTCTTGGGTCTTGGCCCAAACGACAGCGACGTCTGCTACCGATCCGTTCGTGATCCAGGCTTTTGCGCCGTTGAGAATCCAGCGGTCGCCCTTCTTGACCGCGCGCGTCGTCATGCCTCCGGGGTCCGAGCCATGGTCCGGCTCGGTCAACCCGAAACAGCCGATCGCTTTGCCCGTGGCGAGCGCAGGGAGCCACTTCTCCTTCTGGCTCTCGCTTCCAAAAGTGTGGATCGGGTACATCACCAGGCCGCCCTGGACCGAGGCGAACGACCGCAGGCCGGAATCGCCGCGCTCGAGTTCCTGCATGATCAGGCCGTACGCGACCGGCCCAAGTCCGGCGCAGCCGTAGCCCTGCAGGTTTGCGCCCAGCAGTCCCATCTCGCCGATGGCCGGGATGAGGTGGTTCGGAAAGGTCCCGTCGCGAAAGTGATGCTCGATCACCGGCAGCACCTGATCGGTGACGAACGCCCTCACGGTGTCGCGGATCATTTTTTCTTCATCGCTGAGGAGCGATTCGATGTTGGCGTAATCGAGACCTTGAAATGACGAGCCGAGACCCATGACTTCTCCCTAGCGCTCTAGCGGTGTTTCCAGA
This sequence comes from Acidobacteriota bacterium, assembly GCA_031393555.1. GTDB lineage: Bacteria > Acidobacteriota > Polarisedimenticolia > Polarisedimenticolales > DASRJG01 > DASRJG01. The sequence goes on along the minus strand of JANMVW010000472.1, from coordinate 12,629 downwards.
CCGCCTTGCGCTTCTCGACGAACGAGCGCAGACCTTCGTGCGCATCCTCGGTCGCCATCAACTCGTTCATATAGATGTCGTGGACGAGAACGTGCGCCTTGCCGACGGGGATCCCATGGGACTCCCGCAGCGCCCGCTTGGCTTGACGGAGCGCGGATCCCGAAAGTGCAAGCAGTTTCTCGATCCAAGCCGTGGCCGCCGCGTCGAATCCCTCATCCGCGAAGACCTCGTTCGCGATTCCGAGCCGCCTGGCTTCGGCGCCGCTCACGCTCTCGCCGGTCAAGAGCAGTCCGGTGGCCGCGCCGAGGCCGATCCGGCGGGGGAGGAGCACCGTCGCCGGCGGCGCAAAAACGCCGAGTTTGATCTCGGGCTGGCCGAAGGTTGCCCTCTCGGAGGCGACGACCAGATCACATCCGAGCACCACCTCGAGACCGCCGCCCAGCGCCGGGCCCTGCACCACGGCGACGACGGGTTGCGGCACGCTTGAGAAAGCGAGGAACAAGTCGCCCAGGGCCGCCATCATCGCCGGAAGCAGGTCGCCGAGGTGATCGCCGACATCCACCCCGGCCGAAAACGTCTTGCCCGCGGCGTCGAGGCGCACGATGCGGACGGTCTCGTTGGCGGCGACGCGCCGCAAGCTTCCTGCGAGGTCGCTCATCATCGCGGTCGTCAGGACGTTGACGGGCGGCCGATCGAGCGTGATCCGCGCGAGCCCCGAGATGATCTCGACGCGAATGGTCTCCGGGGGGGCAGGCGTATCGCTCATATCCGCTCCAACAAGACGGCGCCACCCATGCCGCCGGAAACGCATAGTGTGGCGAGCCCGCGACGGGCCTTCCGCCGGGCGAGTTCGTGCAGCAGAGTGACGACGATTCGCGCACCCGAGCAGCCGATCGGATGCCCCAGCGCGATCGCGCCGCCGTTCACGTTGAGCCGTTCCCGGTCGAAGTTCAATTCGCGATCGACCGCCAAGGCTTGAGCCGCGAAAGCCTCGTTCAACTCGACAAGATCGATCGCGTCGAGCGTGATGCCCGTCGCGGCGAGAAGTTTGCGGACGGCGGGGACCGGGCCGATCCCCATGATCTCTGGGGCCACTCCCTCGACGCGCCAGCCGAGGATCCGCGCGGTCGGAACCACGCCGAGGCGCTTTGCGGCGTCGGCGGTCATGACGAGCATCGCGGCGGCGCCGTCGGTGATGCCACTCGAGTTACCGGCGGTCACGCTACCTCCGGCGGCGAACACCGGCGCGAGGCCCGCCAGAGACGCGGCGGTCACGCCATCGCGAGGGTGTTCGTCGCGATCGACGGTCGCTGTTTTCTTTCCGTCTTTCACCTCGACCGGAACAATTTCGTCACGGAACCGGCCGGCCATGCGAGCCGCCTCGCACCGGTTCTGAGTCGCGGTGGCGAAGGCGTCCTGCTCCTCACGAGAGATGCCGTATTGCCGCGCGAGGGTCTCGGCGGTCTCGCCCATGATCTTCCCGGAAAGCGGGTCGTAGAACCCGTCGCGGGACATGAGATCCACGGCTTGGATGTTCCCCATCCGGGAACCCCAACGCGTATCGAGCGCGTAAGGTACGCGGCTCATCGACTCCATTCCGCCCGCGAGCACGACGTCCGCTTCTCCCAGCCGGATCGCGCGCGCCGCGGCCAGGATCGCCTGCATCCCCGACAAGCAGGCCTGATTGACCCCGTACGCCGGCTTCTCGACGGGGATCCCGGCGAGCACCGAGACCTGGCGAGCGGAATTCGGGCCGCAGCCGGCCTGCCGTGCATGCCCGAATATGGTCTGGTCGACGGCGCCGGGAGAGATCCCGGCTCGGGCCATCGAAGCCTTGGCGGCGACGATTCCGAGTTCGACGGCCGACACCGGAAGCAGCCCGCCGCCGAAGCGGCCGATGGGGGTGCGGACGGGAGCGGCGAGAACGACGTCTTGGCTCAAGAAAACTCCGGCCGGTCGTTATAGCACGGGCCCGACGTTGCCTCCCGATTGACACGAACGTGGTGGCGGCGAAGAATGCTGCGGCCGTCACACGACGTTTGCTTGGAGACCGTGAGTGCTCGCCCTTCGCATCGGACTCGCGTTCACCGGCCTTCTCCTCGCCGCCCCTGGGGCCGTCGCCGTCGAGCGCGAAATTCCGGGGCCCTCGCTTGGGGTCGCAATTTCCGGGGTGTCTGTTCCCGACGCCCTCGTGGCTCAGGACAGCGGCCATCCCCTGGAGGTTCGCGTCGTTGTGGAGTGGTCGGCGATCGAGACGGCTCCCGGCGTTTTTGATTGGTCGTCGATCGAGCCCTCTCTGAGTGCGCTCTCCGCGCGCGGCGCGAGAGTCAGCTTGTGCGTCCGCGGAGAGTCGCCCCTTCATTCTCGAGGTGTCGGCGATCGCGGCGTGCCGGACGGCGCCTGGCTTCAGGCCTGGACCTCACTCTTGCGCAGTGCCGTGGCGACATTCCCTTCGCAGGTCACGGTCGTCGAGGTCGGCGAGAACCCCGAACGCACCTTCGACGCCGTCTCGTATGCGTTCGTACTCAAGTCGTCCTCGCTCGCGATCAAGGCCGAAGCCAAGGCCCGTGGCATCGCGGTCCACGTCGCGCAGGGTTCCATCGACTCCGATGGGTTGGCCTGGCAGAAGACCCTCTGGGACAACGATTCGGCTCCTTACGTCGACATCCTGCCTATCCGATTCGCCCCGGGCGCCGACGTGTCGTCGGGTGCGTCGGCATTCGCGGCCGAGGCCGCGTCGCATCCGCCGGCGGCGGAGCTTCGCGTCCAAGTGGCCGTCGACGAAGCGGACACCTGGTCGTCCTTTCGGGGCGCGCTTCGTGCCTTGGCCTCGTCGGCGCCTCGCGCTCTCGTCACGCTTCCCGCCGATGCCCGAAACGCCGAATCGGTCGCGCGCGTCGTGGCGCGACTTCAGGCGCGCCTTGCCAAAGACTACGCGCCCGCGCCGGTCGGTGGACTCGCTCTGCGCGCCCCCACGGGCGAGGTGACGGAAGGGGCTGCGGTCCTGGGCCGCTTCCTCCACGCGAACGATCTCGCGACGCTCGTCATCTATGAGACGCCGTCCACGGGGGCGCCCGAGGCCCAGTCCCGCCTTTTGCTCGATACGATCGACGTCAAGGACCCGGAGGTCCTCGACCTATCGTCGGGCGAGACGTTCAAGACGGGGCCGGCGGCCGTTCCGGGCGAGAAGGCCCGCGCGCTCCGACTGCTCGTCGCCAACCACCCCATGGCGGCGACGTGGGATCGCGCCGCGGTGAACCAGCCGGGGCTCGACGTCGACTCGGAGGACGTTCGGGTCGCCACGACGCGCAGCCTCACCGCCGAAGAGATCATCGCGAAAAACAGGCAGGTGCAAAAGATCCAGGACGATCGCCTGCTCCGCTGGACGGCGAACGGGCGCGCCGATCTCCACTTCAAGCTCGCGCAAGGCGGCGGGTCGATCGATGTGGGGATCGAAAGCAAGTACTTCTGGAGTCGCGGCGCGCCCCTCGAATGGCAGCAGGCCCGTTACTACGTGAACGGCAACGTCGTCACGTGGAAGCGGATCCCCGAGCTGCCGCTGATTCAACCGGAAAAGGTCTTGACGCTTCCTCTCGATCTGACTTTCGACAAGACCTACGACTACAGACTCGCGGGAGAAGACACGATCGAAGGGCGGCCCGCGTACATCGTGTCGTTCGAGCCGGAGGCGGCTCTCGCAGAAAAGAGCCTCTACCGCGGACGTGTGTGGATCGACAAGGAGAGCTTCGCGCGTCTGCGCACCTCGGTCATCCAGACAAATCTCGAACCCCCGGTCCTCCAAAATGAAGAGACCGATTCCTACCTTCCGGTGATCGGCCCGGACGGTGGGACCTACTTCCTGATCGGCCGGATCGACGGCCAACAGCTTTGGAGCGGCTGGGGGCGAAACTTTGTCGTCCGTCGAGAACTCGCGCTCACCGGATTCACGCTGAACATGCCGGAGGAGGAGTTCAACGGCTCGTTGAAAGAGGCCTACGCCTCCGACGACCAAATGCTGAGGGATACCGACAAGGGGTTCCGCTACTTGAAAAAACAGACGGACGGCGAGCGCGTCGTCCAGGAAACCATCAAGACCGATGCGCTCTTCGCATTAGCAGGCGCCCTCAAAGACGACTCGACGAGCGGGGTGATTCCCCTCTTAGGCGTCAACTGGTTCGACACCAATTTTCTGAGGAAGGACATTCAGTTCAATGTCTTTTTCGCGGGCGTCTTCGCCTACGTCAACTTGACCGATCCCGCGATCCGCGGAACCAAGGTCGATTTGGGTCTGGAAGCGTCGCTCGTTGGGCTGAAGCTCGACGACCGGTTCTACGTGGACGGTGTCGAGGACGTCTCGCAGAGGCTGTTGCGTCGCAGCCAGTACCTCACGGGCCGTTTCGGGTATCCACTCGGCGAGTTCTTCAAGGTCTCGGCCATCGGCGATATCGCGTGGAACGCTTACGAAGAAAGTCCGGATGCGCGCGACGCTCTCGCGGAATCAAACCTAGCCAACGGTACGGACGACTCGTTCGTGGTTCCGCCGGACGACCGGGTGTACTCGGGCACGCTCCAGTTCCAGTTCAACCGGAAGGGCTTTTCGGTGACCGCCTCGGGGACGGTGTCTCGGCGATCGGAGTGGAATCCCTGGGGGCTCTACGACAACCAAGCGGCGACGTTCATCGATCCGTCGTTCGATTCCGCGCAGCAGTCGTTCCAAGCCTGGCGTCTCGTGGGGTTCAAGGAGTGGTACCTCCCGAAGTTCCAGAAGCTGAAAGCGGAACTAACCTACCTCGATGGCGTCAACCTCGACCGCTTCAGCCAATACAGTTTCGGACGGTTCGGTGCCGAGAGCCTAGCGGGCTATGCCGGAACCGGGTTGCGGTTCGACACCGGATACATCGCCCGAACCGGTTGGGCGTTCAACATCCTCAACGTCGTCCGCTTCGACGTTTCGGCCGATTTCGCACGCGTCAAAGACAGCCTCAAGGACGATCGGTTCCGGAATTTTTCAGGGCTCGGACTCTCTTTCAACGTCGTCGGCCCCTGGAAGACGATCTGGCAGGGGAGCTACGGGCGAGCGATCACAGCGGATGTGCGGGAACTCGAAGGGACGCAGGAATTCGAGCTCGTCGTTTTGAAATTGTTCTAATGGTCGCTTTCGACGAGGGAGCGGCGTTCCTTCTCGAACGGCTCGGTCCGCCGAGGCTGGGCCTTGTTCTCGGATCGGGTTTTTCCCAGCTCGCGGACGCCCTTGCGGCGGGTGAGCCCGCCCCTTACGGGAGCATCCCGGGGTACCCCTCGACGCACACGCAGGGCCATGACGGAGGCGTCGCGGCCGCAAGGGTCGGCGCTGCGCTCGCGTGGGTCTTTATCGGGAGGCTCCACACGTACGAAGGGCTCGACGCATTCGCGTCGGCGTACCCGGTCGGTCTGCTTGCGGCCGCTGGGGCCCAGGCCGTGGTGCTCACCTGCGCGGCGGGCGGATTGCGCGAGGACGACCGGCCCGGAGACTTCGCGATCGTCAGCGATCACGTCAACCTCATGGGAGACGATCCGATCCGGCGTCTGCCGCCGGATTGCCGTACTCCCGGGTTTCTCGACCTCCAACGCACTTACGACCCGGGTCTCGCAGCCACGTGGCGCGAGGCCGCGCGAAGTTTCGGCGTCCCCCTGCGGGACGCGGTACTCGCCGCGTTGCCGGGGCCCTGCTACGAGACTCCGGCCGAAGTGCGCATGTTGCGCGCCATCGGCGCGGATCTGGCGTCGATGAGTGTCGTGCCCGAGGCCATCCTCGCGCATTACCTCCGCCTGCGCGTGGCGGCGATCGCCTGTATTTCCAATCGCGGCGCGGGCCTGGGCGCAGGCGAGGCGATCGCGCACGGCCACGTCCTCGATGTCGTCGAACGGGCGGTGCATCAAGCGTCTCCGTGGTTGAAAACCGGCCTGGGGGCGATGCTCGCCTGACGGAGCAGGGCCCCGAATCGGACAGGCCCGACCGATGATCTCCGCGCGCGCCGCTACGTTTCGGGGAGTTCGTCGGGGGGCAGGCGCGATGCGATCTCCGAATTCACCTTGAACAAGAGCCCTTCGAGGTCGCCCGCGTAGTCGGCGACGTCGATGGGCGGAGCGAAGGTCACCCGGACCGGCCCTGGGCGGACGACGATCGAGCGCGGCTTGACCACGTGGTAGGTCCCTGAGATCGCCACGGGGACCACGGGAACCCCGGCTTCGAGCGCCAGGTGGAACGCCCCTCGCTTGAACCGCGAGAGCCGGCCGTTGCGGCTGCGCGTCCCTTCCGGAAAAAGGATGATCGAAGCGCCACGCCGGATCGTCTCAACCGCCCCGCTCAGGCTGCGAATCGCGCTCGCGCGATCCTTGCGGTCGATCGGAATGAAACCCGCCACCGCCATCGCCTGACCGAGCACGGGGATCCAGAAGAGCGTTCGCTTCGAAACGAAGCGCGTCGTGAGTGGCAAGGCGGGCGCCATCACCCAGATGTCCAGGGTGGAGAGGTGATTGGCCAGAAAAATCCTTGGGGCCGCTCCGGCCGCGTGCTCGAGACCCGAGTAGACCGGCGCGATCCCCATCACCTTGAGGTGGGCCCGGGACCACAATTGACCCAAGCGAAACACCACCGTGGTCCGGCCGGTGGCGATCCCCGCCACGATGGCGACGAGTCCGAGAACGGTCGTGACGACCACGAAGGTCAGGATGGTGAGTAGGCCGCGAAGCATGCAGCGCCGGAGTATATGCGCTCTCTATAATCCGACCGTGGAAGGGGGCCCGATGGCGCAGGGAGAGCGATGGCGGACGGTCAGGATGGTGCTCGCCCTCGGGGCGGGCTACGACCTCGTCTTCGCCGTGGCCATCTTGGGGTTCACCCGATCCGCGGCGTCGATCCTCGGCCTCCAAGTTCCAAGCGATCCCGTTTACCTCTACTTGAACGGCGTATTCCTCCTTGTGTTGGCGGGAATTTACGCCGCGGCAGCGCGCGAGCCGGAACGGTATCGCGCGATCGCGCCGATCTCGGCGGGCGGTCGCACGCTCGGGTTTCTACTGTTCACGTGGGCTTGGGCGGGTGGGCGTCCGGCGACCTTTCTCGCGCTCGGCCTGGGGGATCTCGCGTTTGCCGCTGCGACGATAATTGCGTGGCGGCGTTCATCCCGGTTAAGTGACTGAAATCATTGATGCTTGACCCGCCGGAGGCTGGCACCTATCCTTCCGCCTCACGATGAGGGGATTGCTTCGTTCCTGGCTCTCCGAACTGGGGGGATTGGCACTTCTGGCCGGGGATGCGATCCGGCAGGGGTTCCGGCGTCCGTTCGAAGGATCGCTCTGGGTCGATCAACTCGATCACCTGGGGGTGCAGTCCCTCACGATCACCAACGTCACGTTGCTGTTCACCGGGATGGTGCTCGCCGTGCAGACCGCCTACTCCCTGTCGTCGTATGGAGGACAATCGTTCGTCGGCGATCTGCTCGCACTGTCCATCGTCCGTGAGCTGGGACCCGTGTTGACGGCCCTCATGGTCGCGGGCCGGGTCGGAGCTGGAATTACCGCCGAGCTCGGCTCGATGACGGTGACCGAGCAGGTGGACGCACTGCGGGTGCTCGCGGCGAACCCGGTGAAAAAGCTCGTCGTGCCGCGCGTCGGGGCGCTGGTCATCGCGCTGCCCCTGCTGACGGTGCTCGCGGATGTGGTCGGCCTTTTCGGCGGGATGGTGATGGCGATCAGCGAGGTCGGACAAAGCCGCGCGTATTTCGTCAGTCACGTTCTCCTGGCGCTTCGGATCCAAGACGTCACGAGCGGCATCGGGAAGAGTATTTTTTTCGCCCTCTTCATCGGGATCATCGCTTGCTACAACGGTCTCGCCGCGACCGGGGGAGCCGACGGCGTCGGCAAGGCCACGACGAATACCGTCGTGACGGCCTCGATTGCGATCATCGTGGCCGATTTCTTCCTCACGAAAATCTTTCTGCTCTTTTGAGGCGCGCCGTGCCCGACGTTTTCCTCCGCTTTGCTGCGATCGAGAAGGCCTTCGGCCCGAACCGGGTCCTCCGGGGTGTGGACCTCGACGTCGTCCGCGGCGAGACGGTCGTCGTGCTCGGAGGGAGCGGCTCCGGCAAGTCCGTTTTGTTGCGCCACGCGGTGGGTCTGTTCCGTCCCGACTCGGGCCAGGTGTTCGTGGAAGGTGTCGAGGTCTCGAAGCTCGCCGAGGACGGGCTCCTGGAAACACGCAAGAAAGTGGGGATGCTTTTCCAGTCGGGGGCCCTTTTCGATTCGATGACCGTTCGCGAGAACGTGTCCTTCGCGCTTGACGAGCACACCGACTGGGACCGGGGCAGGATCCTCGCTCGCGTGGAGGAGGTCTTACGCCTGGTCGAGTTGGAAGGTGTCCTCGACTTGATGCCCTCGGACCTCTCGGGCGGCATGCGCAAGCGGGTCGCGCTCGCCCGTGCGATCGCGCTCGCCCCCGCCGCCATTCTCTACGACGAACCGACGACGGGACTCGACCCGATTACGGCGAACACGATCAACCATTTGATTCGGAGCCTGCAGGAACGGCTCGGCGTCACGTCGGTCGTCGTCACGCACGACATCCACTCGGCGTTCACCGTGGGTGACCGCATCGCGTTCCTTCACGAAGGACGCATTCTATTTCATGGGACCACGGCGGAAGCGCGCGCGGCAAGTGAGCCGCGGCTACGGAACTTCCTTCAAGGGGGCGGGTATGCCTAGAGCCACGAGTCGCGAGGCCACCGTTGGCGCCTTTCTGGCGCTGGCACTCATCGTTCTAGCGGCCGGGATCATGGCCGTCGGCGGAGAGTCTCGACTGTTCTCGCGGAAGACGTCGTACCGCGTCGTCTTCCCTTCGACCGACGGCCTGATCGTGGGATCGCCAGTGAAGATGGGCGGGGTACAAGTCGGCACCGTGACGCGCTTGAAGCTCCCCACGGATCCCGGGGCGCAGGGGGTCGAGGTGTCCTTGGGCGTTCAACGCATCTATGACTCGCGCGTGCGCCAGGGCTCGGAGGCCTCGCAGAAGTTTCTCCAATATCTGTCGGGAGAAAAATACGTCGAACTGACCCCGGGCGATCCCAACCAGCCGGCGATTCCGGAGGGGGAGTTGCTTCCGTCCTCGAAGGGGAGTCGTTTGTTCGAGCAGAGCGAGGACATCGCCGACAACCTGAATGCGATCACGATCTCGTTGAAGGGGATCCTGGAGCCTCTGCAAAAGGGCGAGGGGCTTTTGGGGCAGGTCATCCAGAACCCGGAGTTCGGCCGGCAGGGGATGGCCAAGATCGAAGCGACACTCGATGACATCAAGGAGATCACCCAACGCCTTAAGGACGGACGCGGGGCCATCGGACGGCTTCTCACCGACGAAGGCCTCGCCGTGCGGTTGGACGATCTCGGCGCGGCGATTAAGGACATGTCGACTCTCATGGAGTCGATGGCCAAAGGCGAGGGCGCGATCGGCTCTCTCACGAAGCCGGGGGGGGATGCCCAGGTCGCGATCGCGGACCTCAAAGAGGCCGCGGGATCCCTGAAGCGCGTCGCGGCGCGCCTCGAATCGAAAGACGGGCTCTTCGGGAAACTCTTGAACGACGACGCCTACTCGAACCAGCTTGCCCTCGGACTTCAAAATGTCGTCACGGACCTGGCGGCGATCACGAAGAAGGTCAACGAGGGGCGGGGCACGTTGGGAGCCCTGATCAACGATCGGACGCTCTACGACAGCGCGGAGGACGTGATTGGCGGCGTGAACGACAGCAAGTTCGCGCGCTGGATGCTCCGCCACTACCAGAAGCGGGGGATCGAAGCGCCCGCGCGTCCTCCAGCCCCCACGCCCTGATCCGCGCCTGGCGATCTCCGATGTTCTCTCTATATTCTCTCCCCCGTGGTTGGAGATTCCAGGAGACTTCCGATGGCCGTTCACCCGTGCATGCCCGACACAAACGGAAGATCCAAACACTGTTCCGCGCGCGTCGGTATCGTGTGGTCCCCGCTTGCCTTCTCGTGCGAGCCGGCCAGTTCCGGTGACGCAATTTTCGAGAATGGGATGATTGTCAAGAGTGGTCGCGGCACCAAGGCGAAGCCGTAATCGCCGTCTCGGCGGAACGAGTGGGGGTGGCATGAGCGCGGTACTGGTCACGGGAGGGGCGGGGTTCATCGGTTCTCACCTGACCGATCGTCTACTCGCGGGCGGGCGGGACGTCGTCGTCCTCGACAACTTTGACCCTTTTTATGACGCTGCGGCCAAACGGCGCAATCTCGAGGCGGCGCTAAGACACCCGAACTTTCGGCTCGTCACCGGCGACATTCGCGACGCGGCCTCCATCGAGGCCGCGTTCAACGCCGTGCCGGTCGATGCGGTCATCCACCTCGCCGCGCGAGCCGGCGTCCGGCCGTCCATTGAGGATCCCGTCCTCTACACGTCGGTGAATCTCGACGGTACGGTGAGCCTGCTCGAGGCGTGCCGGCGCCGCGGCGTGTCCCGGTTCGTGTTTGGCTCGTCGTCGTCGGTTTACGGAAACAATGCCAAAGTCCCGTTTGCCGAGGACGATCCCGTCGACCATCCCATCTCGCCTTACGCGGCGACCAAACGTGCCGGTGAGCTTTTGGCGCATACCTACCATCATCTCTTCGGAATGCAGATCGCTTGCCTGCGTTTCTTCACGGTCTTCGGCCCGCGCCAGCGGCCGGACCTCGCGATCAGGAAGTTCGCCGAGTTGATGGCCGCCGGGCGAGAGATTCCGGTGTTCGGCGACGGGACGACCGGCCGGGACTACACTTTTGTCGACGACATCGTCGAAGGCATCGTTCGCGCGCTCGATCGCGCCACCGCATTTCACATCTGGAATCTCGGCGGTTCACAGCCGGTCCTCTTGAACGATCTCATCGCGCGCTTGGCGCGTGGGCTCGGGCGCACACCGGAACTCCGGCGGCTTCCGCCTCAGCCTGGCGACGTCGATCGGACGTGGGCCGACGTCTCCCGCGCGAAGCGGGAGCTCGCGTGGGCGCCGGAGACGACCTTCGAAAGGGGAATGGACGCGTTTCTCGAATGGTTTGAAGCCGAGCGTGTGCGCGAGGCTTCCGGGAGCAGGACATGAACATCGCAGTGGTAGGAACGGGGTACGTCGGGCTGGTCACGGGGGCTTGTTTTTCGGAATTCGGGAATCACGTCATCTGCGTCGATAACGACGCGGGCAAGGTCGCGATGCTCGAGCGCAACGAAATGCCCATCTACGAGCCTGGGCTCGACGCCCTTGTCGAGCGGAACGTCAAGGCGGGGCGCCTGGAGTTCACGACGAACCTCCGCGACGCCGTCGAGCGCGCGCTCGTCGTGTTCATCGCGGTGGGGACGCCACAGGGGAACGACGGCCGGGCGGATCTGTCGTTCGTGCGCGAGGTGGCCCGCACGGTGGCGGAGAACCTGAATGCTTACAAAGTCGTGGTGACGAAAAGCACGGTCCCGGCGGGAACCGGGACGACCGTTCGCCAGATCATCGAGAAGCACCGCAAGGAGGCGCACCCCTTCAGCGTCGCATCGAACCCGGAATTCCTGCGCGAGGGCTCGGCGATCGAGGACTTCCTGAGGCCGAACCGGGTCGTGATCGGTTGCGAGGACGAGACAGCCGCGGCGATCATGAAAGACCTCTACCGCCCGCTCTACCTCATCGAAACGCCGGTGGTTGTGACCAACGTCGTCACCGCCGAAGTGATCAAGTACGCGTCCAATGCTTTTCTCGCGACGAAGATTTCCTTCATCAACGAGATGGCGGACCTGTGCGAAAAGGTCGGAGCGGACGTGCACGATGTCGCCCGCGGGATGGGGCTCGACCAGCGCATCGGCAGGAAGTTCCTCCACCCGGGTCCCGGGTACGGGGGGTCGTGTTTTCCCAAAGACACGCGCGCGATCCTCGAACTCGCCCGCGACCACGACGTTCCTCTCAAGATCGTCGAGGCGGTCATCGACGTGAACGAGGGCCGGATCGCGACGTCTCTCGGCAAGATCCGGAAGGCCGTGGGAGGTCAGCTTAAAGGCAAGACGATCGGCCTCCTCGGCCTGACGTTCAAGCCGAACACCGACGACCTGCGAGAGTCTCCCGCCATCGCGATCCTAGACGGGATGCTCGCCGAAGGCGCGAAGGTCCAGGCTTACGACCCGATCGGCATGTCGATCGCGGCCCAAACTCCGCGCGATGGCGTGCGCTACTGCGACGACGAATACCAAGCCGCGGCCGGGACCGACGTTTTGGTGGTCGCGACGGAGTGGAATCAGTTCCGGGCTCTGGACGCCGACCGACTCCGTGCGGCCGTGACCAAGCCGGTGATCGTCGACTTGCGAAACGTGTACGAGCCCGAGACCATGCGCGCGAAGGGGTTTGAGTACAGCTGCGTCGGGAGAGTTTGATGGCGCGTTTTCTCGTGACGGGCGGGGCAGGATTCATCGGTTCGAATTTGGTCGAGGCGATCGCGGGAGGCGGGGACGCGGTGCGCGTTCTGGATAATTTCGCGACCGGGCGCCGTGCCAATCTCGAGGATGCAGGAGTTTGGGCGAAAGCCGGAAGCGGTTCGGTCGAGCTTCAGGAAGGCGATATCCGGGATCTCCCCACGTGCCGACG
>JANMVW010000437.1:0-2664 GCA_031393555.1 Acidobacteriota bacterium | reverse complement strand
AACAAGATCCGCGTCCTCCAACGCAGGGCCTACGGCTACCGCGACGAGGAGTACCTCAAGCTCAAGATCGTGGCCGCTTTCCTTGATCCGCTGAGTCGAGGTGCGAAAAAGGACCCACTGTGACCCGCGAAGAGCCAGAAGAAAAAGGGGACTGTCCCCTATTTCCGTCAGCGGTGCTTCGCGAACAGGACAGGCGAATACAGGATCGCGATGCCAGCGTCGCTGCCGTGCGGGCCGCTGCCGCCGAAAACGGTCGCGTCGTAGAGGGCGAACGTCATCGTCACGTGCTCGCGCGGATCCGGGGTGACGTTCACGCGCGCGCCGAGGTAGACGTTGGTTTGCCAGTCGAACACGCCGCCGACATTGAAATTCCGTTCGAGCGTGATCCCCGCGTACGGGGACACGGTCTTTTCAGGTTTGAAGCCGACGCCGAACGATCCTCCGGCGCCGTAACCGAATTGCTGATGGACGTCGACGGCCCAACGGACACCCGACAGGCGCGGTCCCGCCGTCCACCACCACCCGTTCGTGTAGGCCGTGCCAAAGCTGAGGCCGGCCGCGATCCGGCTGCTATCGGGCGCGCCCGCGATGTCGATGTTGTACTCGTCGAGGATGTAAGTCCCGTGCGCCGCGACGGTGCCTCGTTCCTGCTGCGCGAAGGCGCCGCTCGGGATCACGGCCGCCGCTAGGGCCGCGGCCAAGAAGCTCCAGCGGGATGACGTCATGGCGCGACCTCCGAATCGCGGATTCTAACAGGTGACCGTATACTTTCGCGCCTCCACCCAAGACGCAGGAAGGGATGTCCATGAAGTTCATGCTCTCGCTGGCCTTGGCCCTGGCGACGATTCCCCAGCTCCAAGCCAGTCCCGCCGTCGGGACGGCAGCACAGATCGAACGGTTGGTCTTGGACGGGAAGGCCGACGAGGCCGTGACCGCGGGGCGCCCCGCGGTCGCCGCGCACCCCGACGACGTCGACCTCCGTCTCGCCTTCGCCCGCGCGCTCGCAGCCAAGGCGCGGCGCGTGAACCGGCGCGTCGCCGTCAGCCTATCGAAGGACGATGTGGCCCGCGGAGAAGCCAAGATCAAGGGTGACGACCTCCGCGCCGCGTCCGTCAGCGTCGAGTACGACTCGGCGCTTTTCGACGAGGCGATGGTTCAGCTCGACCACGCCATCAAGCTGTCCCCGCGACGACTCGATCTCCGCGTCTTCCAGTGCTTCCTCCTCACGGACGCAGGCGCCATCGACCGCGCCAAGGCCGCGATCAAGAGCACCTTCGGAGAGATCCAGAGAAGCCCTTCCCTGGCGAAGACGTTCACCGCCTATGGCGCCGAGCGCGCGAAACGAGGAGACGCCGCGGGCGCCGCGGAGCTGTTCGCCCCGGTGGTCAATGCGTTCCCCTCGGATCCCGCCATCCTGGTCGACTACGCCAATGTGCTGACGCGGCTCGGACGCAAAGAAGAGGCCTACACCGCCTTCGACCGCGCGACCGAGCTTGCCCCGAAAGACGTCCGCTACGCCCACACCAAAGCGGTCGGCGCGATGTTGCTTCGCGACTACAAGCGCGCCCAGACGGCGTTCGACACCGCGTTCCGCTTGGGCCACGACGTCGCCGATCAGTTCGCATCCCATGCGGCCGCCTACGGGATCAACCCCAAGGGGTCGGCGCCATTGATGCGCCAGCTCGGCACGCCCGCTCCGTCGTCGGATCCCCAGGTTGCCGAGCTCGCGAACGCCTTCGCGCGCGCCGGAACGGCCGGGGCCTCTTCCAAAGAAGCGATGACGCTCGCGCATTCGCTGCTCGCCTCGCAGCAGTTCGTGCTCGCGATTCCGGTCCTCGACCGCGCGGTCAAGGCCAACCCCAAAAATGCCGAGGCGAAGGCGATGCTGAAGGCCACATTCAAGGGGCTGGGCTGCGAGGCGCTCGCGAAGTAGCTCGGGTTCCTTACGTCAGTCGGCGTTTGCCAGCAATCGCGACAGCCACAGGCGCAGCGTGACGGCCGACGCCAGCAGCACGGCACCCGTCCCCTGATGAAGTGTCGTCACGAAGACTTTCCACTCCAAAGACAACGACCCGCTGGTGGCGGCCCCGCGCGCGATCCACGCGCAAAAACCGAGCAACAGCTGCGTCCCCGTGGCGTGGATCACGGTCAATCCGGCGCGCCTCAAGGCGGGCTCGTTCGGGTAAAACCCCCAAGCGCGGGCTCCCGCCGCGATCGCGAGCGCGGCGACGACGAACGCCGAGACGATGTGCAGCATCAAACCGATGGCGAGGTGCCTCTGGATCGCGCCGAAGACGATCTGAATCAGCAGCGCGGCAACGGCGACCGACGCGATGCGCCGATCGGCACCAGCGCGGGTGCTGGGAACGGGAGGCCGATCGCTCCGCCACGTCTTCGTGCAAACGACGGCGATCGCGACCAGGAGGGACAGAAACACCTGGGCCGTGACGCCGTGCACGACGGCGAGGTAGATGTTCTTCTCGGTCACGCGCAACCCGCCCAGGATCCCCTGGACGATGACGAGCGCCAGGGCGGTCAGACCCAGGCGCCTCACCCAGACCCGCGCTTCGACCCGGGCGAGGTGGACCGCCAAGGTCGCGGTCGTCAGCCCAACGAGCGCGCCGAGCAACCGGTGCGCGTGCTCGTAATAGATCCCGCCGGTCA
>JANMVW010000411.1:0-8155 GCA_031393555.1 Acidobacteriota bacterium | reverse complement strand
TGCCCCTCGATCCGATCACCGGCAAGGCCGACTGGGTGACACGCTCGAGTCGCGACAAGCCCGGCTCGTTTGGAACCGACGGAGTCAACATCTTCGACGTACATTCCAAGAGCGAGGCGCTCGCTCTGGACGGGACACCCTATGTCAAGTGGTGAGCGTGCACGGAAGCGGCGCCAGAGAGGATTCACGCTGATCGAGCTCCTGGTGGTGTGCGCCATCATCGGCATCCTCTCGGCCGTCGCGGTCGCGAATTTCAGACGCAGCATCGTCAAGGCAAAAGAGGCGGTGCTGCAGCAGGACCTCTACACGATGCGCACGCTGATCAACCAGTACTTTGCCGACAAGGGAAAATACCCGGCCGGCCTCTCGTCGCTCGTCGACGATCACTACCTTCAAGCCGTCCCCAAGGACCCGTTTACCGACAGCCCCGAGACTTGGGTTACGGAGCAGGCGGAGCAAGACGAGTCCGACATCTCGACCGAACCGGGGATCGCCAACGTGAAAAGCGGCGCGGACGGGACCGCCCTGGACGGCCGGAGTTATTCCGAGTTCTGACGATCGCCCCCGGGGCGGTTTTCGAGGAGAGTGCCGATGCGAACCATGATGAGAGCTTGGATGATCGCGGCGTTCCTTGCCGTGTTGGCGATCGCTTCGGGATGCGAGGATTCGCCCCTCACGGCCGGGAAGGACTTCAAGATGATCCTCCTGGCCAACCCCTCGAGCGTGCGCATCGATGCGAGCCATCCGACCCCGACGAGCACGCTCGTCGCCACGATCGTCAGCGACACCGGCTCGCCCCAGAGGGGGTTCATCGTCTTTTTCAGCAGTAACGGCGGACAGCTCGCCTCCGATACGCAAGGGGTCTTGACGGACACCAACGGAAACGCCTACGACACCTTGACCGTTTCGGCCCAGGATCCGGCGGAGATTTCGGTCACCGCGACGTCGACCACGCTGACGCAGACCGTGAAGGTGACGAAGACGACCGTCGATGCCTGCACCTCCAACACGGCGCCCACGGCCGAATTCCTCGTGAGCAACCCTCCTCCTGGGCTCGCCGGCGAGACGAGGACCGTCAACCCCACGGATACCTCCAGCGACGCCTCGCCCGGGGTAATCAAGAGTTGGGCCTGGGACTGTGGCAATGGTTCACCCGGGGGGACAACGTCCACCCCGACATGCAGCTACATCGTCGGTGCCACGACGAAGATCTACACGATCACGCTGACCGTGAAAGATGACGGCTTGGGCGGCGCGGGGCCGACCTACCCCTGTCAGAAGTCGTCGACGATAACGCACCCGGTCACGATCTCCGTCGCGGCCGCGCGTTGAACGAAGTGCCTTCCGCCCTCGGGCGCAAGCAGCGCGGGGCCCTGATCGTGGCCCTGATGGCCGGGATCGCCATCATGCTGATCCTCTCGGCCGTCGCGGTCCAGTCCTGGTCGGACGTCACGAGGCGAGACAACGAGGCCGAAATGATGTTCCGCGCCCAGGACATCGCGCGGGCGCTGAAGCGCTTCCAGGCCGACAAGGGCAAACTGCCGACGGAGCTCAAGGAGTTGATGGAGCCCGGGCAGCAGCAACAGTACTTCCTGCGCCAGCTCTGGAAGGACCCCCTCGTCAAGGGAGGCAAGTGGCAGTTCGTCTATCTGAATCCCGCCGGCGGATTGTTCGACCCGACCGCACCGGTCGTGCCTCAATCCGGCGATGCCGCGCAACCGGGGCTCTCGCAATCCCTCCTCAATCCCCCCGACGCCGGGGTGTTTCCCGGCAATGGAAAATCGGGCGACGGATCGACCGATCCCACGGGCCTTCCGATCGCCGGCGTCAAGACGCGGTGCAAGGACCGGCCGTTCCGGCGTTACAAAGACAAGTCCGATTACAGCGAATGGGTCTTTTCGATCTTCGATCTGGATCCTCGAGCGCAGGCGCCGAACCCCGTGAACCCGCAGAATCCGTCGAAGCCGCCGGGCGACGCCGACGGGAGCTTCCCACCGATCAAGTGAGGCCGCTTCGTCCAGCCGCCTGGTATACTCCCGGCCCTTGAGTCACAAGAAACCGCGCGGCGCGCGCCCCGAGGCCTCCCCGATGACCCGTGGGACGATCCGCAAGGAAACCCTGCCAAACGGCATCACGCTGCTCACCGAACGCATGCCGCACGTTCGCTCGGTCACTCTCGGGATCTGGCTTCGCCGAGGCAGCCGCGACGAGCCGCCGTCTTTGAACGGGGCCTCTCATTTCATCGAGCACCTGGTCTTCAAGGGAACCGAAACGCGCTCCTCGCGGGAGATCGCCTTGGCCGTCGATTCGATCGGCGGGCAGATGGACGCCTTCACCTCGAAGGAATACACCTGCTTTTACGCGAAGGTCCTGGACGATCACGTCCAGGATGCCGTCGAGCTGCTTTCGGACATCGTGTTACGGCCCCTCTTCGATGCGACCGAGCTCGAGCGCGAGCGCAAGGTGATCGTCGAGGAAATCCGCATGGTCGAGGACGCGCCGGAAGAGCTGGTCTACGACATGTTCTCGACCCACTTCTACCCGGGGCATGCGCTGGGACGGCCGATCCAGGGGACCGAGGGGACCGTCGGCGGTTTGAGCCGCAAGCGCCTGCTGGACTATTTTCGCGACAACTACGTCCCGGCCAACATCCTCATCGTCGCCACCGGAAACGTCGGCCACAAGGAGCTGGCGCGTTTGCTCGCCAAGACGTTCGGCAAGATGCCGCGAGGCCGCAAGGGGACGCCGGCGGGCCGCGCACCGCGCACGCGAGGCGGGATCGTCACCTGTCCCAAGAAAGAGCTGGAACAACTTCACCTCCTGATGGGCGTCCCTGCGTTCCCGGAGGGGCACGCCCAGCGTTACCCGTTGTTCGTCTTGAACGCCCTCTTGGGCGGCACGATGTCGTCCCGGTTGTTCCAGAAGGTCAGGGAAGAGCGCGGCCTCGCCTATAGCGTGTA
This sequence comes from Acidobacteriota bacterium, assembly GCA_031393555.1. Classification (GTDB taxonomy): domain Bacteria; phylum Acidobacteriota; class Polarisedimenticolia; order Polarisedimenticolales; family DASRJG01; genus DASRJG01. The sequence goes on along the minus strand of JANMVW010000411.1, from coordinate 5,195 downwards.
TTCCGCCGTGAATTCCTTCAGGGACTCGGGCGTGCTGATGGTCTACGCCGGCACGAGCCCCGACAAGGGCGACGAGCTGCTCTCGGTCGTCCGGGACGAGTTGTGCGACTTGCACGACAAGGGGCCGAGCGCGCACGAGGTCGATGTGGCCAAAGAGCACCTCAAGGGGAGCCTCATGCTCTCCCTTGAATCGACCTCGAGCCGGATGTCCAACCTCGCCCGGCAAGAGATGTACCACCGTCGTACGTTTTCGATGGAAGAGATCCTTCTCCGGTTGGACCGGGTGACGCGTGCCGAGGTGCATCGCATGGCACGGCGGGTGTTCCGCCCGGGGACGCCGGCGTTGGCCGCCGTCGGACGGACGCGAGCGCTGAAAGCGATCCGCTCGGGGTTTTCGCTGTGAGCGTGGCGCCGCGGGTCAAGGTGAGCATCCGCCGCCTACCCGCCGCCGCCGACCTCCCGCTTCCCGAGCGCGCGACGGCGCATGCTTCGGGCTTCGACCTGCGGGCCTGCGTGTCCGTCCCGCTCGTCGTCCCCGTCGGGGCGAGGGCGTTGATTCCCACCGGCGTCGCGATCGCGGTGCCCCCGGGCTACGAGGCGCAGATCCGGCCTCGCAGCGGCCTGGCCCTGAAATCGGGGGTGACCCTGCTCAACAGCCCGGGGACGATCGACGCCGACTACCGCGGCGAGGTCGGCGTGATCGTCGTGAACCACGGTACGGTCCCGGTGACGATCGCCCGGGGCGACCGCATCGCCCAGATGGTGATCCAGACGGTGCCCGCGGTCGACCTCGAATCGGTCGAAGAGCTCCCCGAAACCGAGCGCGGCGCCGGAGGTTTCGGGCACACCGGAATCCTCTGATGGTGCGCGTCGTCCCTCTGGGGAGCGGCTCGTCGGGAAACGCCACCGTCGTGACGTTCGGAGCGACGACGATCCTCGTCGACGCGGGCCTTTCGGCGCGCGACCTCGCGGTGCGTCTCATCGCGGTCGGCGTGGCGCCGGGTACGTTGACCGCGATCCTTCTCTCGCACGAGCACCACGACCACGCGCGCGGTCTCGAGCGCTTTTCGGTGAAGCACCGGATTCCCGTTTTTACCGCCCCGGAGACCTTGGCCGCGCTGAATCTCGCGCCGCGGCACTTGGGCGCGTGGCACCCCTTCGAGCCGGGCGTCCCGTTCGAGGCCTTCGGCGTGAAGGTCGATCCGTTCACGATCCCCCACGACGCCGTCAACCCCGTCGGGTTCGTGCTCGAGGCGGAGGGCGTCCGCGTCGGGATCGCGACCGATCTCGGTCACGCGACGACCCTCGTCGTCGAGCGCTTGCGCGGGTGCCACGTGCTCGTCGTCGAGGCCAACCACGACGACGGGATGTTGGTGCGCGGGCCCTATCCGTGGGCGCTCAAGCAGAGGATCGGGGGACGCCTCGGTCATCTCTCGAACGAGGAGGCGGCCACGCTGCTTGCGGCGGCGGCCGACGACGACTGCCAGGCCGTGATCCTGGCGCACCTTTCGGAGAGCAACAACACGGCCGCGCTGGCACGGCAGGCGGTCTCGTCCGCCTTGGCCGCAGCCGGCCGAACCCGTTACGCGATGCGCGTTGCGGAGCGCAGGTCGCCGACGCCTGCGGTGGAGATTTGAGCCCATGATCCCCCGGTACACCCGGCCCGAGATGGCCGCCCTGTGGAGCGACGAAGAAAAATACCGCGCGTGGCTGCGCGTCGAGTTGGCGGCGACCGAGACCCTGGCGGCGCGCGGACTCGTGCCTGCGGACGATCTCGAGGCGATTCGCGCCAAGGCGTCGTTCGACGTCTCCCGGATCGCCGCGATCGAAGCGGAGGTCAAACACGACGTCATCGCATTCCTGACGAGCATCGCCGAAAAGGTCGGTCCCGCGTCGCGACACATCCACTACGGTCTCACGTCGTCCGATGTCGTCGACACCGCGCTGGCGCTGTTGCTCATGCAGGCCTCGGACCTTCTGCTCTCCGGCCTCGACCGGATGCTCGTCGTTTTGAAGCGGCGGGCGATCGAGCACAAGGGGACGATGATGGTGGGGCGCACCCACGGCATTCACGCCGAGCCCTACACTTTGGGGCTGAAGTTCGTCGGCTGGTATCTCGAGATGATGCGCAACCGGGAACGGCTCGTGGTCGCGCGCGAAGAGATCCGGTTCGGCAAACTTTCGGGAGCGGTGGGAACTTACGCCCACCTCGACCCCACGATCGAAGCGGAGGTTCTCGCCAAACTGGGGCTGAAGTGCGAGCCTCTGGCGACCCAGGTGATCCCGCGCGACCGGCATGCGGCCCTCATGGCGGCACTGGGGATCTTGGCCTCCTCCCTCGACCGCGTCGCGACCGAGATCCGTCACCTCCAGCGCACCGACGTCCGCGAGGTGGAAGAGCCGTTCGCCGCGGGGCAGAAGGGCTCGTCGGCCATGCCGCATAAACGGAACCCGATCGGCTGCGAAAACGTCTCGGGGCTCGCGCGCCTCGTGCGTGCCTACGTGCAGGCGGCGCTCGAGAACATTCCGCTCTGGCACGAGCGGGACATCTCGCATTCTTCGGTCGAGCGCGTGATGTTTCCCGACGCGACGACGCTGTGCGACACCATGCTGCACCGGATGACCGGGATTCTGGACGGGCTCATCGTCTATCCGGACCGGATGAAAGAGAACATGGGGCGGATGAAAGGTCTGGTGTTTTCCCAGGCCGTTCTTTTGGCGTTAGCCGGGGCAGGCGTTTCGCGCGAGGCGGCCTACGACATCGTCCAGCGCAACGCGATGAAAGTCTGGGCGGGCGAGGGCTCGTTCCAGGACGTGCTGGCGGGTGACCCGGAGCTCGCCGCGGCGCTTCGGCCTGCCGAGCTCACGGCGTGTTTCGATGCGGCGCGGACGTTGAGGCACGTGGATGCGATCTACGCGCGAGCGTTTCCGGCGGATTGACGCGGTTGCTACAATCGGGGTCCAGCGGCAACCCTAAAGCGACCGAGGGGTGAAATCGTGTGCGGCATCGTCGGCATATTCGGTCACCCCGAAGCGGCTAAGCTCTCCTATCTCGGGCTCTACGCTCTTCAGCATCGAGGGCAAGAATCGGCGGGCATCGTCTCGGCGGAAGGCCCTGCCCTGACGCGTCGTGGGGGCATGGGGCACGTCGCGGACGTCTTCTCGCGGGAGGTCATCGAGGATCTGCGCGGCACGATTGCCATCGGGCATGTGCGTTACTCGACCGCCGGAGACTCGAACCCCGCGAACGCCCAGCCCTTCCTGTTGCGCCACCATCGCGGGCCGATCGCGGTCGCCCACAACGGAAACCTCGTCGACGCCGCGATGATCCGGTCCGATCTCGAGGCCGACGGCGCGATCTTCCAGACGACGACCGACACGGAGGTGCTCCTCCACCTGGTCGCCCGCTCGCGCGTACCGGACGTCGTCGATGCGATCGTCGAGGCGGTGCGCAACGTGCGCGGTGCCTTTTCTTTGCTGTTTCTGGTTCCCGGGCGGCTCGTCGCGGTTCGCGACCCGATGGGGTTTCGGCCCCTCTCGCTCGGCAAGGTGGACGGCGCGTGGGTCGTCGCGAGCGAGTCGTGCGCGTTCGATCTTTTGGGGGCTGAGAAGATCCGCGATCTCGACCGGGGCGAGGTCGTGGTCATCGACGTCGGCGGCGTGCACTCGTTCAAACCGTTTGCCCCGGCACGCCCCGCGCCGTGCGCGTTCGAGCACGTCTACTTCGCGCGTCCCGACAGCACGATTTTCGGCCAGTCGGTTCAGGCCGTTCGGAAGCGTCTGGGTGCCGCGCTTTGGGAAGAGCAGCCCGCCGACGTCGACCTCATCGTCCCCGTGCCGGATTCCGGGACGTTCGCGGGCTTGGGCTACGCCGCCGCCTCCAAGATCCCGTTCGAACTGGGGTTGGTGCGCAACCACTACGTCGGGCGTACCTTCATCGAGCCCAGCCAGCAGATCCGGAACTTCGGCGTGCGCGTGAAGTTGAACCCGGTCAGGGAGACGCTCGCGGGACGGAGAATCGCCCTCATCGACGACAGCCTGGTGCGGGGGACGACGAGCCAGAAGATCGTCCAGATGTGCCGCGACGCCGGGGCGAAAGAGGTGCACTTGCGCATCTCGTGCCCGCCCACGATCGGCCCCTGCTATTACGGCATTGACACGCCGCGGCGCGAAGAGCTGATCGCGACGAGAAAATCGACCGACGAGATTCGCCGGTTCGTCGGCGCGGACTCGCTGGGCTACCTGAGCCTGACGGGGATGATGGGCGCGATCGGCAGCGAACCCGATCAATACTGCACCGCATGCTGGACCGATGAGCATCCGGTCGTGCTTCCGTCTCAGGGCGAGGGCCAGCTGAAGCTTTTCGAGAAGACCCGGAGATAGGTTGCGTCCTCGTAACCCCACTCTTCCGCCTGCTCCCGCGTGAGGTCCCAGCCTCGCGATAGGATGAAGCCAGGATGAGCGACGCGAAGAAAACCGGCTTGACGTACCGCGACGCTGGCGTCGACATCGACGCCCAAGACGAGGGGTTGCGCCGCATCAAGGCGATGCTCCTGGCCACGAGAACGAAGGGGGTCCTCGCCGATTTGGGATCGTTCGGCGGGATGTTCGCTCCCGACCTGTCCGGGTTGACCGAGCCGGTCCTGGTCGCTTCGTGCGACGGCGTCGGAACCAAGCTCAAGGTCGCCTTCATGACCGGGATCCACAACACCGTCGGGCACGACCTCGTCAATCACTGCGTCAACGACATCCTCGTCCAGGGCGCGACCCCGATGTTCTTTCTCGACTACGTCGCCACCGGCCGCCTCGACCCTTCAGTGCTCGCGTCGATCGTCGAGGGGGTCGCCACGGGGTGTCGCGAAAACGGATGCGCCCTCCTCGGCGGAGAGACGGCCGAGATGCCGGGTTTCTACGCCGACGGTACGTACGACCTCGCCGGGTTCGTGGTAGGCCTGGTCGACAAGCCCAAGGCCATCGACGGCCGCGCGATCCGCCAGGGGGACGTCCTTTACGCCCTCGCGAGCGAAGGGCTCCACACCAACGGCTATTCGCTTGCCCGAAAGATCTTCTTCGAAGTGGCGGCGAAGAGCCCGGCAGATCGGGTCGACGGGCTTTCGACGACGATCGGCGAGGCGCTGCTCGCGCGCCATCGTTCGTACCTCAAGCCCCTGCGCGGCGCGATTTCGAAGGGGTTG
>JANMVW010000373.1:0-15071 GCA_031393555.1 Acidobacteriota bacterium | reverse complement strand
CGGCCGGCACGACCACGACCTTCAACGACCAGATCTGCTTCATCAACGGTCAGTTTCTCCGCTACCCTGCCGGCAGCCAGCAGTAATCCGGCTTCCATCGGCTGAAGCGAACGGCGAGGGCCTCACGGTCCTCGCCGTTTTTCTTTTCGGAGACCGCCTCGTGGGCGCTTCGACTCGGTCCGTCCGGGTTAAGATCCCCGCTTGACTGGACAGGCCGAGCGATCGGCACGAAGTTAGGCGCTCTTTCGGCGGGAACAAGATGACTCGGGGGCTGTTTCAGCTTGTCACTTTTGTGTTGGCCGCGGGCTTTGGGCTCTGGCTGACCCCTCGCGTTCGCGAGGCGGCGATACGATTCGGGATTGTCGACCGCCCCGACGGCCGTCTCAAGGGCCAGAAGGAACCGGTTCCCTACCTCGGGGGGGTTGCGATCTACCTGTCCTTCCTCCTGGCGCTTGCGTTGACCGTAGAGTTCAGCCGGGAGACATTGGGCTTGCTCCTTGCCGGCTCGATCGTCGTTCTCGTCGGCCTCGTGGACGATCTCGGGTCGCTGAACCCGTGGACCAAACTCGCCGGGCAGACCGTCGCCGTGCTCGTTCTCGTGAAATCCGGGATTTACATCAAGCTGACCTTCCTCCCTGTGCCGGTAGCCATCGCCCTGTCCATCGTGTGGTTGCTCGCGTGCAGCAATGCTTTCAATTTGATCGACATCATGGACGGACTCTCCGCGGGGACGGCGATGGTGGCCTCTTTGGGGTTGATCGTCGTCGCGACGCTTGGCGGCAACGAGGACGCCGCGCTCGTTCTCGCGGCTCTTGCGGGCTCATGCCTGGGCTTCCTTCGCTATAACTTTCAACCCGCGAAGATCTACATGGGGGACTGCGGCAGTTTGTTTCTCGGGTTGATGCTTGGTGCCACCGCGATGAACAACGCCTACACGAGGACGAACCGTCTCGCCGCCGTCGCTCCCGCTCTGTTCTTGGGTGTGCCGTTGTTTGACATGATGTTCGTCATGTACATCAGGAGGCGGCGCGGACTCCCCGTGATGCTCGGGAGCCCCGACCACGTCGCGCTGCGCCTGAGAAAGTGGCGACTGACGACACGGCAGACGGTTGTCGGATCGTACGTGGCGACGGCCGTGCTCGGCGCCGCGGCACTGGTGATGAGCGCCGCAACCCTCACTGTTGCCGCGTGGATCCTCGGCGGCGTTGCCGTCTTTGCCGTGGCCACCGCCGCCTGGTTGAAGACGATCGATATGTCCCTATGATCGTCATCTTGGGTGGCGGTCTCGCCGGCCTCGCGACGGCTCACTTCCTTGGAGACCTCCCCCACGTGGTCCTGGAAGCCGAAGCCGATGCGGGCGGGCTGTGCCGATCCCGGGAGATCGACGGCTTCGTTTTCGACTACACCGGGCATCTCCTCCACGTGCGCGATCCGCGGGCGGAAAAACTGGTCGAGGCGTTGTGGCCCGGCGCGTTCGCGACCGTGTCTCGCAGTGCGTCGATCCGGACCCGCGGCGTCACCCTCCCCTTTCCGTTTCAGGCGAACCTCCACGGGTTGCCGACAGACATCGTCGCCGACTGCATCCTCGGCGCCGCTGAGGCGTTGGCCCAGCCCGTCCCGGACGATCCGTCTTTGTCCTTCCGTGCCTGGTCGCTGGCTGCGCTGGGACGGGGAATCAGCGAGGCGTTCATGTTTCCCTACAACGCCAAGCTGTTCCGGCGCGACCCCGAGGAGATGACCGCCGACTGGGTATCGTGGGCGGTGCCGCGGCCAAATCTCGCCGAAGTTGTTCGTGGAGCGCTGGGGATCGCGAACGAGCGGATGGGCTACAACGCGACCTTCCGTTACCCCAAACGGGGTGGCATCGAGATTGTCCCGAAGGCCTTCGCCGCCAGGGTCAAAACTCTCCGAACCCGCGCGCGTGTGGCGTCCGTGGATCTTGCGAGGAAGCACGTCACGATCGAGACGGGGGAGACGATCGCGTACGACCGGCTCGTCTCGACCATTCCGCTTCCTCATCTTCTCGCAATGGCGCGCGGCGGAGGCTTCGATGGCGCGGCGCTCGCTGCGAGACTCGAGTGGTCGGTTGTCGGGTGTCTGAACCTCGGCATCGCCCGTCCGGGAGTCGGCTCGGGGGCGCACTGGATCTATTTCCCCGACGCGGACGTCCCCTTCTACCGCGCCGGTTTCCCGCACGCGATGGGCGGCGATGTTTGCCCGCCCGGCACCTCCTCGCTCTACGTCGAGTTCGGATTGAGGCGTGATGAGCCCGCGGACCCGGCCCTGCTCGAGAAGGCTGCGCTCCGTGCCCTGGTGCGGGAGGGCATCCTTCGGGACGATGATCGCGTCGTGGCGCGAGATTGGATCCGTATCGATCCTGGATACGTGATCTTCGATCGCGCGCGACAAGACGTCATGGCAGAGGTCATCCCGCGCCTCGCGGCGCTGGGTGTGAAGGCGATCGGGCGCTATGGCGCCTGGACCTATTCCTACATGGAGCGCGCCATGCTCGACGGACTCGAAACCGCCGAAGCGTTGGCGCGCGGGGCCTGAGCGCAACCTCGATGTGCGGCATCTGCGGGGTGATCGATCTTTCAGGCGCACCGATCGCGGCTAGCGGCGTGCGCGCGATGCTCGATGCGTTGACGCATCGCGGGCCGGACTCGTGGGGCATGATCGAGGCCCCGGGCCTCACGGCGGGGATCAGACGGCTGCGCGTCATCGATCTGACGACGGGGGATCAGCCGATACGGAACGAAGACGGCGTCGTCGAGGTCGTCTTCAACGGCGAGATTTACAACCACGCGGCGTTGCGTCAACAGCTGTTGTCCAAGGGACACCGTTTTACGACGCGCTCCGATACCGAGGTGCTCGTTCATCTTTGGGAAGAGCGAGGCCCGGAAATGGTGCATGCGCTCGACGGGATGTTCGCGTTCTGCCTGGTGGATCGCGCGCGTCGCGAGGTGTTCATGGCGCGCGACGCGCTGGGGGTCAAGCCGCTCTACCTGCGGCAGTTCAGTGGCCGCATCGTGTTCGCTTCCGAGATGGCGGCGCTTCTCCGCTATCCCGCGCCCCGCCCGACGATCGATCCCGCTCGACTCATCGACCTGGTGACGCTGCAGTACGTTCCCGGGGACAAGACGGTGTTTGGCGAGGTCGCGAAGCTCCTTCCGGGGCACGCGTTGCACGTCCAGGAGGGAATTGCGCGGACGACGCGTTGGTTCGCGCTGCCGCCCGTGGTCCCCGAAAGCGAGTCGCGGCTCGACGATCTGGCCGCGCGGTTGCTCGTCCTTTTGCAAGATGCGGTGCGCGCGCAGTCTGCCGCCGATGTCCCGGTCGGAGTGTTCCTGTCTGGAGGGATCGATTCGACGGGGCTGGCGGCCCTGATCGCGCGTGAGGCTCCTGGCCGCGTGCAATCGTTCTCCGTTGGGTTCGCGGATGCAGCGGCGCACGACGAACGGCGATTCGCCGCTCTCGCAAGCCGGGCGCTCGGCACGGAACATCACGAACTGGTCGTTTCCGCGGACGACGTCGCGCGTGTGCTCCCCGAGGCGATCGCCCATCTCGAGGAACCGGTCCTCGATCCGGCGCTGCTCCCGACCTGGCTCCTCTCGCGCTTCGCCCGCAGCGAGGTCACGGTCGCGCTATCGGGCGAGGGCGCCGACGAATTATTCGGGGGATACCGGAGGCACCTCTTCCAGGAACGTCTCGGCTGGATGCACGCCGTTCCCGGTCTCGGTCCGGCTGCGCGCGCGGGCCGTCGGATCGGTGTATTTCCCGCCCGGGTCGGTCAGGCCTTGGAGGCACTCGGCACGAGCGATCCCGTCCGCAACCACCTCGAGTGGTCGCAGACGATAGCGGGGTCGTTGGCGGCGACCCTTTTCGACCCGGACCTCGTTCGCGAACACGACCGTTTCGCCGAGGCCTCATTCGCGCCCTATTTCGAGGGAGACCCCGGCGGTCTCTCGGCGCGACTGCGCGCAGATCTCTCCGAGTGGCTGCCTCATAACCTTCTTCAGAAGGTCGATCGGGCGTCGATGGCATTTTCGCTGGAAGCGCGTGTTCCTTACCTGGCGCTTCCGGTGGTGCGTTTCGTCGCGGCGCTTCCCGACGATGTCAAGATCCGTGGCGGCGAGACGAAACGGCTTCTCCGTCGCGCGCTCGCCGGAGTCGTCCCCGCCGAGATCCTTGCACGCCCCAAACAAGGGTTCGATCTTCCCCTTTCCGCTTGGTTGCGTGGACCGCTCAGAAATCTCGCTTCGGAGTGCCTCGACGAGCACGCTTTGGCGCGGTGGCCCGGGCTCAACGCCAAGGAGGCCGCTAGGCTCTTCGCGCGTCATCTCTCCGGTGCGGAGGACTTTGGTCTGCCGCTGTTCAACCTGCTTTCGGTCGGTATCTTCCTTGAGCGTCATGGCGCCTAGACGTCCCAAGATCGTCCACTTTATCACGCGACTCGAGTTGGGAGGCGCCCAGCAGAACACTCTCTACTGCGTCGCTCATCACGATCGGAAGCGATTCGATGTAGGGCTTTGGGCCGGGGAGGGAGGAGCCCTCGACGCCAACGCGAGGGCGCTCGGCCGGACGGACTTGCGGATTCTCCCTTGGCTCGTTCATCGGATCGATCCGGCGCGGGATGCTCTCGCCATCATCCGTTTGGCCTCGATGCTCCGCGACGTGGACCTCCTTCATACGCATTCCTCAAAAGCCGGTATCCTCGGCCGGGTCGCTGGGCGCCTCGCCGGTGTCCCGGGAATCGTTCACACCGTCCACGGCTGGAGCTTCAACGATGTCCAGGCCGCGGCGACGCGACGCCTCTACCTCGAAGCCGAGCGCGCGGCGGCACGCGTGACCGACCGCATCGTCTGTGTCGCCCGGTTCGATCGCGACAGGGGGCTCGCGTCCGGGATCGGTCATGCCTCGCAATACCGCATCGTCCGCAGTGGCATCGACTCGTCGCTTTACGACGCGCCGGCAGGAGCGCGCGAACGCGTCCGCGAGGCGCTTGGCGTGGCTTCAGACGAGGTGGTCGTCGGTTCCATCGCGAACTTCAAACCGCAAAAGAGCCCACTCGACTTCGTGGAGGCTTCCCGCCTCGCTTGTTTGCGCGATCCCCGGTTGCGGTTCTTCATTGCGGGGGACGGTGATTTGATGCCCGAGGCGGAGCGCGCGATCGCAAAAGCGGGGCTCGGGGGTGTCGTGCACCTGCTCGGCTGGCGGGACGATGTTCCCGAGTTGCTCGCGGCCATGGACATTTTTCTTCTGACGTCTCTTTTCGAGGGTCTACCGCGGGTCGTGCTCCAAGCCACGGCGGCGTCGGTGCCGGTCGTGGCGACCGATACGGGCGGTGTGGCGGAGGTGATCGTCGATGGCGAGACGGGTCGTCTTGTTCCGCCTGCGAATCCGGCCGCCGCCGCGGAGGCGATCGTGGCTCTGGCGCATGACCCGGACCTCCGGAGGAGGTTTGCGGCTGCTGCCCGGTTCCGCCTGGGGGGGGAGTTCGAAATCCGTCGGATGGTGCGCGACTTGGAAGACCTTTACGACGACGTTCTGGCGCGAACACCTGAGGATTCGGCGGCTGCCACGTCGGGGTCGCATCTTGGCGCCGCGTCTTCGAAGAACTAGATTCGGCTCTCGACCCGAACAGGAGCGCAGATCGACATGGCAGCAGTGATCGAAATTCAAGGATTGCGGAAAGCGTTTCACGGTCATTTGGGGATCGGACGCAAGGCGGCCGTCGACGGGCTTGACCTGTCCGTCAACAAAGGGGAGATCTTCGGGTTGCTCGGACCGAACGGAGCCGGTAAGACGACGACGCTCAAAATGATGCTCGCCCTTCTCCGTCCCGACGCAGGCGAGGTTCGTCTCTTCGGACGCCCCCCACAAGACGTCTCCGCGCGTCGTCGGCTGGGGTTCCTCCCCGAAAACCCCTACTTCTACGACTATCTCACCGCGGCCGAATTCCTCGACTTGTACGGGAGGCTTGCGGGCCTCGGTGCGGCCGATCGGAAGCGGCGCATCACGACCGTCATCGAACGGGTCGGGCTGTCCGGGTACGAGGGGACGCAACTCAGGAAGTTCTCGAAGGGGATGACCCAACGGCTCGGCCTGGCCCAGGCGATCCAGCACGACCCCGAGCTGGTCATCCTCGACGAGCCGATGTCCGGGCTCGATCCCATTGGCCGTCGCGACGTGCGGGATCTGATCTTGGCACAGCGAGCGGCGGGGCGGACGGTCTTCTTCTCGAGTCACATCCTCCAGGATGCAGAGACGCTCTGCGACCGCGTCGCGATCGTTTTCAAGGGGAAGCTGCGGTCGGTCGGCAAGCTCGACGACCTGGTCTCGCGGGAAGCGAAGTGGATCGAGGTCTCTGTGAGAGGCGCGCTCCCCGCGGATGTTCCAGGCGAACGCACGACCGCGCCGGACGGAACGACTCTGCTGAGGGTGGAGGGGGTGCCTTCCCTGACGAAGGTCCTCGCGGTCGTTCCGGCGGCCGGAGGGGAGGTCTTGTCCGTCTGGCCACGTCGGGAGTCGCTCGAAGACCTGTTCTTGCGCGAGATCGGCCGGGCAAAGGCCGAGGAGCGCGTCTCGTGAACGCGATTGTGGCCATAGCGCTCAACACGTTTCGCGAGGCGATCCGCGACCGGATCCTCTATCTGATCCTTGCGTTTGCGCTCGTCCTGATCGGGGTGTCACATTTCGTGTCGCTGCTCACCGTCGGAAGCGAGGTCAAGATCGTGAAGGACCTCGGCCTGTCCGCGATTTCGTTCTTCGGTCTCCTCACCGCGGTTTTCGTCGGCGTCTCGCTGGTGTTCAAGGAAATCGAGCGCCGGACGATCTACACGCTGTTGGCGCAGCCGGTGCGGCGGTGGCAATTCGTTTGCGGAAAGTTTGCTGGTCTCTCGCTCGTCCTCGGATTGTCGGTCGTGCTCACGGGTGCGGCGCTCATGGTCGCCGTTTTGTTCAAGGGGGAATCGCCTGTCGGGCTCGTGCCCGCCATTGTCTTGGTCTTCGTCGAACTGGAGTTGATCGCGGCGTTTGCCGTCTTGTTTTCGAGCTTCACGAACCCGATTCTCGCGGCGGTGGGGACGGTGGCAACCTACGTCGTCGGTCATCTTTCGTGGAGCTTCGATCTGCTTGAAAAGCGGATGGCGGGAGACGTTGGCAAGGCCGTGTGTCGGGGCCTTCATGCCGTTCTTCCCAACCTCGATCGGTTGAACGTGAAGGCCTCCGCGGTTCACGGCCTCGCGCTCCCCCCGGGATACTTCGCCGCAGCAGTGGTCTACGGGCTCTCCTATGCGCTTCTGATAATGATCCTGGCGTGCCTCGTTTTTGAACGTCGGGAGTTTGTGTGATTCGCCGCGTCGTCCTCGTTGTGCTGCTCGCGGTGGCGGCGTTGGGTGTCGGATCGGCACGCGCGCGGTTGGTCGACATCGACACCTCGGGGGGCGGCACCAAAGACCTTTTGTACATGCCGAACGGGAAGTACCTGAAAGCGATCAGTCTGGGACACGCGCCGCTCCTTGCGGACTTCGTCTACCTGTGGGCGATCCAGTACTACTCCGACTATAACCAGGTGGATCGCTACCGATACGTGGAGCATGTCTTCGGCGAGGTCATCGCTGAGCTGGACCCCGCGTACATCGACCCCTACTGGCTGGGGGCCCTGATCCTCACCACCGAAGGCAAAGACGAAGAGGCGGGACTTCGTCTGCTCGACCGCGGGTTCGAGAAGAATCCGTCCGAGTGGATCCTGCCGTTTCTCGCCGGCTGGGAGTGCGAGCGTTTCGGACAATTCGATCGCGCGGCGGTTTACTTCGACCGGGCGGCCAAGGCTCCTGGCGCGCCTCCCGACCTCTTCCGCCTCAAGGCTGGCATGACGGCGCGTACGGGAAACCTGAAAGAGGCGATTGCGCGGTGGCAAGACGTTCTCGACGATCCGCGCAACAACGACGAGGCGCGCGCGATCGCGGCGCGCCAGATCCGCACGCTCTCCGTGCGCGCGGATGTTCAAGAGCTCGACGCCGCGATCGCTACTTATCGATTGAGGAACGGTCGACTGCCGCGCAGCCTCGAAGATCTCGTGCGAACTGGAATCTTGAAAGCTCTACCGGCAGATCCCGACGGGAACGCCTACGCGTACGATCCGTCGGGCGGCACGGTGTCCAGCGCGGCCTCGCGGGTATTGGGATCGTGAGCGTCGCGTCTTTTGAGCCGTTCGCCTCGCTTCTCGTGCTGACGGTAGCGCTGGTTCTCGGCAGTTTTCTCAATGTCTGCATTTACCGGCTGCCACTGGGGCAGAGCGTCGTTTCCCCTGGGTCGCGTTGCCCCGGATGCGGATCCGCAGTGCGTGCGTGGCAGAATGTCCCAATTGTCTCTTGGCTCTTGCTCCGTGGGCGCTGTGCGACCTGCCGCGCGGCGATTTCCTGGCGCTATCCGGCGGTCGAGGCTCTGACCGGCCTCACCGCGTTGGCGCTCTGGCGGGGTTTTGGGCCCTCTTGGGCTTTCGCGATTGCCGCGATTTTTTCGCTCATGCTGATCGTCTTGTTCTTCACCGACTACGATCACCAGTTGCTGCCCGATTTGGTCACGCTGCCGGGCTTTGGCGTGGGGCTTGCCGTCGCCTGGTACAACCCGTTCTTGGGTGACCCTGGATGGCCCAGAATCGTGGCCGCGATGACCGGCGCGGCGTTGGGGTCGGGGATCCTTTGGAGTATCGGCGCCCTGTATTCGCGCTTGCGGGGGGTCGAAGCGATGGGGTTCGGCGACGTCAAGATGATGGCGCTAGTCGGCGCCTTCACCGGGCCAGCGGGCATAGCGGTGACGCTTTTCGCCGCGTCGATCGTGGGCGCGGCGATCGGACTGGCTCTCATTCCGCTCAAGGGAAAAAACCTGCAAAACGCTCTGCCATTCGGCTGCTTTCTCGCTCCGGCCTCCCTCGTTGCGCTGTTGTGGGGACGCTTGGCCGTGAGCGCCTATCTCGGGCTCGTCCACCTCGGGCCCTGACCTGGCTCGCGGGGGGGCGAATGCGCGGCCCGCGTCCGCCAGAGTGTCCGGATCGTCCGCTCAAGGTCACCCGAGGGGTCCGGCGACGAGATCCCTTGCCCCGCTCTTTGGCCTGTCGTACTAAAGTCGAGGGTCTCCCCGGTAGCGATCTGCCCGCCGATGGCACGGCAGATGCTTTTGGGGCCGGAAGGAAGTCAAGGAGGACATCTGACCGAACGAACGCCCAAAAGTCGGGCGGGAGGCGACGAGCAGGGCTTCAGCTTGCCGGAGTTGCTCGCGGTACTCGCGATGATCGCGATCGCGATCGCGATCGGAGTTCCGCTTGTCAACGAGCAGGTGCGGATCGCTGAGGTCCGCGCCGCCGCCGACGACCTTGCGCTGCACCTCAGGGCGGCCAGGATGATCTCGGTGGCACAGCACAGGACGGTTAAGTTCATGGTCTCGGTCGATCCTGTTAACAAGTTCAAGTATGAGTTCAAGTATGAGAGGCTCACTCTCATGTGGAAGGAGGTCTCCCTGCCCGGCCGCGTCCGGATCGCCGCAGCATCGGACAGGCTGATCAACTTCAAGCAGAATGGCTCCGTGGACGTCGCGGCCTCCATCATTCTGGAGTCGGAGGTCTCCGGCGCCCGCGAACGGTGGACGGCGAGCGTGAATGCGGTGGGCCTGACGACACTCTCGCACGCGCGGGTGGGCAAGTAGGGGGCCGGATGCGGATTCGGGATGAACGAGGGTTCTCTCTGGTCGAAGTGGTGATTGCGCTCGGCCTCCTGGCGGGCGTGTTGATCACGATCAGCGGGCTCTTCGTCGTGGGCGCGAAGCAAGTCAAAAGCGGCCGGACGTCGAGCGAGGCGCTCGCCGTCGCGAAGGAGATCCACGAAGGGATGTACGGTTGGGGCTATTCCCAACTTTGGGAGGCGTTCGGGTATGACGGACAGGCGGCGACCTACACCGTGGACACGCGCTCGTGCGCCGCGTGCAACTCTTGGCAGGCGACGCTCGCGACGAAACTCGGGCCGTCGGCGTACGCGAACATCAAGCTCGACTCGGTCGCAAACGCCATCGGCGCGGTGAGCAACTTCGCCGACGCGTCGGGAGCGATCTTGGCGAAGTCGGTTCGCGTGAGTGTGACGGTCTACTGGACCGAGGTCCCCGGGCGCAAGCGCTCGGTCACTCTCGGAACGACGAGGAATTGATGAGCGCCCGTGAAACGGGGCAACAGGGGATGTCGCTGATCGAGGTCCTGGTGGCCACGGCGATTCTTTCCCTGGCCATCGTCGTCGCATTAACCGTTTATGACGCGTCTCGAAAGGCGTTCTCCAAGGGCGAAAATGCCACAGAGCAGCAGGAATCGGTGAGAATCGCGTTCGACTTGATGACCTCCCAGATCCGCATGCTCGGACTCAACGTGTTCCCCGACGGCGACACCAGCCGGCCGGACGAGCAATTGGAAGGCGCGCTGGATCACGCGATGATCTTCCGCGCCGACTTCGATCGTCTGGACGCCGCAGCAAATTCGACGCCCGAGGCCACGCTCGCCGGCGGCGCGTTCCGTTCCGTGACGACGGGAAACGACGAAATCGTCGCCTACGTCCTCTCGAAGCCCGACGGAACGGGGCCGGACACGATCACGTTCGAGGCCGACGTGAGGGAGTCCCAGCGCGACGGCGATGTCGAGCCGGTCAGCATCGGGAATGTCGTACTGCAACCCACCTCGCCGCCCTACACGCTGTACCGCGTGACGCTCAACAACGACCGCGCGACATACGGAAGTCCAGCGTTTTTGGTGAGAACGCCTGTCGTTGAAAACGTGCGGGATCTGACCTTCACTTATTACGGCACGGGCGGCACGTTCAAGGACCCGTCCGCCACCATTTCGGAGTCCGCCGCGATGAAGGCCGTCAGGAGCGGGCTGACACGCGTCAACGTTTCGCTCGTTGGAATGACACGTCAGCAGGATCTCGACTACACCGATCCCTCAGATGCCTCCGCCCCCCGCCACCGGAAGTTCGAGCTCAAGGGCGATGTGACGCCGCGAAACGTGCGCCTTAAGGGGATCCAGGACGTGAACGCCGACGTGACGCCTCCTACGAAGCCGGCGACGCCGACGTTGACGCCCGGCCATTGCGGGGGCCTTCTCGTGACGTGGGCCGGGAACCCGGCCTCGCAAGGCGTGACGCAATACCGGGTCAATTGGGGGCCGAGCAGCGGCGTCGTTTCCGGAAGCCGGAACTTGTCTGGATCGCCGTTGTTCCTCGATCAGCTGACGACGGGTGCGACTTATTTCGTCTCGGTTCAGGCGCAAGACGCGCAGGGGAACATCAGCGTGAAAAGCGATTCGTCGAGCGCGACCGTCGCGAATCTGAACACGCCGAGTACGCCGGCGGCATTCACGACCTCCAAGGATGAGACCTATCACGTTTCGGTGAATTGGGCACCCGTGACGACGAACACGGCAAACGTACCGGCGGCGGACCCCATCGCCCCAAGAGTCCGTGATCTCGCCGGGTATCGGCTCTATTCGTATTTCGCTTCACCGTTTACGCTCGCAGTTGCGGATCTGGTCGCCGACGAAAGCGTGCTCGGCCCTTCGTTCACCCCGCCCTACCGCGTCACGCCACTGGTCGCGTGCCTGGAGCGTTTCTACATGATGACCGCCGTAGACACCTGCGGGAACCAGAGTGCGCCGACCCCGATCTCCCAGGGGATCGCCGCCGACGTGGGCGTCAATCCGAAGCCCCCGGGCAATCTGCAGGCCCAGTACGTCGGAGCGCGCGCCGCGCACATCAAGTGGAAGCCCATCACGCAGGACGTCGACGACAAGCTCATCAAAATCGAACGGTACGAAATTTCTCGATCTTCGCCGATTGATGGGGCCTTGCCGCCTGAGTCGGCCGTTTGGCGTTCGGGGGTGATCGCCGCGGTCTACGGCACGTCCTACACGGACAACGCCGTCCCCGCGGTGGCTGCCGGACAAGTGGTTTATTACCGCGTGACTGGCGGTGATTCTTGCGGCAACGTCTCGGACTATTCGTCGCCGGCGAAGCTGGAATGCGCCTTCACCGGCGACGTCGAGTTTGTAACGCCGACCGAAGGTCAACTCGTCTGGAACGTCGTGCCCACGACGGTGAGAGTTGTGGGCGGTACCGACGCCTATACCGATGTGGTGATCCAGTACGAGCACAGCAGCGGCGATTTGACGCGCACGTTTAACCCGTCGGCACCCGGAACGCGTTGGACGGACAACGGCTGGACAGCCTTGCCCCTCGGTGACTACACGATCACGGCCAGTGTGACCAACGCGGCAGGTTGCACGCAGAGCGCGACCGTAAGCGTCACGGCAACCCGTGCCCCGGAGCCCAATTGATAGGCCGGGAACGCGGTTCCGCTCTCGTGATCGCCGTTTTGATCATGGCGGTCCTGACGCTTCTCGGCATGTCGTACCTCCTGATGGCCGACACCGAGAACAAAATCGCCGAGAACGAACGGCTGTCCGCCCAGGCGCTTTACTTCGCCGAAGGGGCGACGCGCGAGGTCAAGCGGTGGTTCGACCGCCCTCCCTACACGCCAGGGGGCGGTGCCAACCTCGTTCGGCCGACCACCGCCGTTATGGTGCGCACTGAGCGACTGATCGACGAGGACGGTGCGGGACCGGCGCCGGCCGTCCGGGCCGACGGCACATCGGCCCGTCCGTTTTACAAAGTGGGATTAGACCTTGACAAGGACGGTAACGACGACATCTTCGACAAGCCGTATCGATCCGCGCTTGGCGACATGTTTGTGGGAACAGCGGACTGGCCTGACATTCGCATGGATAGAACGACCGGCGGGTCCGCGACGGCGACGTTTTTGGACGGGTTCGCCGACAAGATCATGCCCGGTTTTCCGGCCGGGGCGGCGGGAGTTCTCGCGCGCATCAAGACGATCGACATCTATGCGCCACCGTACCTCGACTCGGGCGGCGGCAATTGGGTCCGTTATGGAGTGGCCACGTTGAGCACCCGCGTCCAGATCCTACGAAATCCTGGTGCGGCGGACGAGCAAGTCATGGCCGATCGCACCGTGACGGCCGTCGTCAACGAGACCCCTTTTGGAGGAGCGTTCGGGCCGCTCCATTCGTGCGACGAGCTGGGATGGAACAACGCCTTCAAGGTCCATTGGGGACCGGCGACAGCCTCTACGACGGGCAACGTGCCCACGGGAGCCAGAAATGGGATGTCCATGAGCATCCCGCGTGATCTTCCCCCGACCCCGAGACTCGACACGCTGCACGGTCACTTGGCACCCTCCGGCGATGCCGCGTGGAGCGATCTCGTGGCGAAACTCGACGGTAAGACCATCGAGGACCCGTGGTTCCGTTTTTTCGCGGGCCTCGACGTCCAGAACTGGAGCGCTTTCGGCACGCCGCAGGTCCACGTTCCGATAACGACCGACCAGGACGAGTCGAACAAGTTCCAGAACTACCCGAATGTGCCTTGCCCTGAGTTCAACTACGAGATCTGGAAGACCATCGCCAAATCCGGCGGGAGCGACGTCCACTACTACGCGTGGGCCGGCGGATCGAAGTTCAGCGCGAACGGCACCGGGGCGCCGACGGAGTTCGAGGAACTCACGAACGGCAAGACCGGACTCTTCTTTTTCGATACGAAAGATGGTTTGGCGCCGCATGATTTCGATGCGAGTAACGTCGCGGCGAATCTCACGCCTGAGATCAAGATCCGGGACGCGAGTTACGGAACGCGCGGGTTCCTCTACGTAAATACCTCCAAGTGGCGCGTCGACGGCTCTCCAGGCAAGGCCGCGACATTTACGTTTCCGGGGGAGCCGTTTCGCGACAAGAACGAGGACGGCATCTGGGATGCGGGGGAGGGATGGATCAATCTGAACTACAGCAGCCCATCCATCGTGGACATCGATAGCGATCTCGTCGTCGACAAGAACGACACGTACGACACGGCGATCCCGCCGCCGGGGCCTCCGCCCCCGCCACCGGTTCCAGTTTGGAACGCGCTCGGTCCGTCTTTGACTCACGACGCCATCGTGTGGGGGATTCTCTACCTGGCCGGCCAGTTCGAAGCCGACGGCACGCCCTACTACGATGGGTCCGTCATCACCTTCGCCGGCACACCGACCGGCGCCAAGACCCCCGGAACGGCGAACCTCTACTGGGACCCGATGTTGAAGGAGAAATGGCCCCCTCCCGGATGGGATCTGCCACGGGTGATCATCACCAGTTGGCAGACCGACGATTAGGCCGAATCCGCCGGGTGACAGACGGGACGTTAGGGATTACCTTAAGGCCAGTGTTTGAAAAGGAGCTTCCGACGATGAGCCGACGCCTCGCGACGTTCGTGGGGATCCGGTCGATTCCGATCGCCGTGGTTCTGGTGGTCGCGGTGGCCTGTTCCAGCCCTAAACGCGAAATCGGGTCGGACGCTTCGATCGCGAAAGAGCCCGCCGCATCGACGACGTCCGCCACTGCGAAACCCTCCTCGCCCGCTGTCGCGCCCGCTGCCGTCGCGAGCGCACAGGCCACGGACAACGCGCCGACGCCCGCCGAAACCCCTCTGCCCTCGGTCTCACAGCCTGCGGCCCGCACCAGCGAACCGAAATCGCCACCATCCGATCCGCTCAAAGAAGTGCAGGAATCAGAATCCCGACGTGTCGAGTACCAGCGCGGCCTCGTCCAACTCGCCGCAGACCTGGAAGCCGCCAGGGCGCTGGTGGCCCGAAGCCAGAGAGACCTGCTCGCGTTCAAGAACCCTTACCTCGCCCGGCCGAACCTGAGTCCGGACGAAGCGGCGGCAATACAGGGGTTGAATGGCGTCGAGCGCGCGAAATGGGCCGAAACTCGTGTTGCCGACGCGGTCGCCAACTTGTCTTCCGCTCAGGCGGCGTATGACGACGCGAAGGCCCATCCGCCGATTAACTGATCTCCGAGAGGGCCGTCACGCCTTCAAGGCGGTGTGCACGCAAACGATCCCACCTGTCAACGGTTGCCAACCCACCCCTGCGAATCCGGCGTCTCGGATCATCCCCGCCAGCCGCGCAGGATCTGGAAAGTCGCC
>JANMVW010000335.1:0-7180 GCA_031393555.1 Acidobacteriota bacterium | reverse complement strand
AACTCACCGATGAACGCGTTGATCCCCTCGAGCGGGCGCGTTGTGGCCCGCTCTATCTGGTCGTCGAAGAATCCGGGGGGCAACGAGAGGCGCCGCTCCATCAGGAAGCGGCGCAGGATCTGACCCGCCGACTGCCGGTCGAACGCGCGATGGCCGCGCAGGTACGAGATCGCCCCCGCCCGCTCGTCCTCGGTGATCCCCTTTTTCTGGAACACGTCCATCACGCCGCGCAGCTTCGCCTCGATCGGCCCCGAGTTTTCGGCGTGCGTGAACGTGGACGCGGAGTAGACGTTCGGCACGACGTCGCCGGTCTCGCTCGTCCCCGCCCCGTAGGTGTCTCCCGCGTCGTGGCGCAGCGCCACGTACAGGCGGGAATAGAAGTGCCCGCCGAGCACGTGGTCGGCGACCAGGAATGCGGGACGGCGCGGATCGTCCCACGGCAGCGAATCGCGGTCGTACTCGAGGTAGACCTGGGTCAACTTGCGCATCTTGATGTCGGATGCCCTGGGGCGGGAGCCCTCGAGGGTCAGGGCAAAAAGGTGCGGCGCGATCCCGTCCGGGACAACGGCATCCGAGGCCGGGAGCAGCCCCTCGGCCGCGCGCTTGGCTTCCGCCAGCGTCAAGTCCCCCGCAAACCCGATGATGCGCCCCGGCAATCGAACCATGAGGTCGCGGGTCGCGACCAGCTTGGCGACGTCGGCCTCCACGGGCTCTTGTTTTTCGAACGGGATCCGGCGCGGATCTCCGGGGGCGAAGAACAAACGGGCGGCGGCCTGGTCCGTGCGGAAGCTCACGTCGGTCGCTTTGCCGCGCCAGCGGATCTTCCGCTCCCGCTGCGCGCGCTTCAGCTCGTGCTCGTCGTAACGCGTATTGGCGAGCACGTCCCTCGCGAGCACGAGGGTCGCGTCCAGATCGGCTTTCAGGCAGCGGATCGAAATCGTGGCCGACCGGCGCCCCATGCCGAGGTCGATCGCCGCCGCGAGGGCGTCCGCCCGCTTGCGGAGCGCCCGTTGGGGGTCGTCGTCCTGAAAGGTGAACGCGTCGGGGGCGTCATGGGCTCGCGCCCAGGGCGACCACGTCCCGACGGGAAACTCGATGGTCACCGCGACGAGGGGCGCGCGGTGGTCCTCGACGAGAGCCCCCTGGGTCCCCGTATCGACGGTCCACGTGAGGACCTGGGCGGCTAGGAGAAGAGCGGGTACAACCATCCGAACATCCTGATGTAAGCCGGCACGTGCTCCGGCTTGACGTAAACACGGATCCACTTTGCGTCGCGGACATAGACGCGCCACGCGGCCGCGACCTCGTTCTTGGTGACGGCGTCGATCCGCGAGGCCCGATCGAACGCAAGACGCGTATCGCCCAGCCACCATCGGGACATGCCGATGTCTTCGGCTCGCTCGGCGGCGAACACGAACGCGTCGGCATCGTTTTCGATCAACCGCCGTTTCCCCGCGGCAAGCGTCTGATCGGTGAGCCATTCCATGCGATTCAGCTCGTCGATCGCTGCGTCGAGCACACGCATCGCGGTCGCCTTCCGTCGATACGGGAGGCTGGCGGAGTAAAAGACGATGCCGCCGCCGCGGCGGAGCGCGATGGTCTCGATCCCCGCCTCGATCGCCTTCTTCCGCCGCGACACGACGATTTCGTGGAGAGGATCGACCGAACCTCCGGCCAGCACTTCGAGAAGAACCTCGATCGCCATGGCGTCTTTCGCGTCGGCCGGTGGCAGCGGCGCACCGGCGAGCGCGACCTCGACCGGCGGGATGTCTTCCTTCAGCTCGAATCCCGACGGGAACGACCAACCGTAAAGCGGCGGAACGTCCTCGGGAGTGGTCCCTCCTCGGGGAAGCGGGCCGAACGTCTCGCGGATCGTCGCCATCAATCGTTCGGGATCGACCGGACCGACCACGACCAGGTGGGCGTTGTTGGGGTGGTAGTAGGCATCGTAAAAGGCCTGGCACGACGCGACGGTGGCCGCTGCGACGTCCGCCTTCGAGCCGCTCGGGTCGTAGGCGTACGGATGTTCGCCCAAAAGCGCCCGCTGAGCCTGGACGAGGAGGCGAGACGTCGGGTCGTTTTCGGTCCGAAGCCGCAGCTCTTCGGTGACGATCTTTTTCTCGTTGTCGAGATTCTCCGTCGTCAGCACGAGGTTGCGCATCCGGTCGGCCTCGAGCCTCAGGATCGCCTCGGCCGCGCCAGGCGGAACCTCGGACACGTAAATCGTTTCGTCGGGGCTGGTATAGGCGTTTTCTTCTCCGCCTACGCTCGTGACGAACTTCCCGTACCCTCCGCGCTCGCTCGTGGTGGTTGCGCCGAACATCAGATGCTCGAAGAGGTGAGCCAATCCGCGGTTGTCCTTCCCTTCGTTCGCCGAACCGACGTGGTACCAGACCTGGGTCGCCACGACCGGCATCGTCGGGTCGGGGAGGATCGTCACCTCGAGACCGTTCGGGAGGGTCGTCTGGACCAGAGTGGCGAGGATCAGCGCGGTCAGCATGGCGACGAGAACCCTACCATGACGCTTTATCGGCTGAGCGCCTCGTCGAGACCTGCGGCGCTCCACGTGAATCCGGATCGCCGCAACACCGCGGGCTCGACGAACTGGCCGCCCAACAGCGCCTCCTCCCCGAGTTGGCCGAACAGCACCCTCACGACCGGCGCGGGGAGCGGGAGGACGGCCGGACGGTGCAACGCGCGGCCCAGCGCAGCCGCGAACTCGCGTTGAGGCAGCGGCTCGGGCGCGACGACGTTGACCGGACCCCGCACGCCGTCGGTACGGATCAAGTGATGGATCGCGTAAATCGCGTCGTCTAATGCGATCCACGAGAACCCTTGGCGGCCGTTTCCGATCGGCCCGCCCGCGCCGAGCTTGAACGGGAGGAGCATCTTCGCCAACGCGCCGCCGCGCGAGGTGAGGATCACGCCAAAGCGCAGGTTGACCGTGCGGATCCCGGCGGCCGACGCGGGCGAGGTCGCCTCCTCCCACGCTCGGGCCACGTCGGCGAGGAATCCGGAGCCTGGGGCTGCCACCTCGTCGACCCGCCCTTCGCCGCGGCTGCCGTAGTAGCCGACCGCCGACGCGCACAGGAAGACGTCGGGAGGAGTGCGAAGCACGGAGAGCGCGATGGCGAGGCGCTTCGTCCCTTCAACGCGGGAGGCGAGGATCTCCGCCTTACGCTCTTCCGTCCAACGGCCGCCCGCGATGCTCTCGCCCGCGAGGTGGACGACGGCGTCCAAGCCCTCGAGCGCCTCGTGATCGATGCGCCCGCGGGGAATGCGAAGCACCTCGTGGCCGCCCGTCGTCAGGAACGCGGCGAGCTGCGTGCCGACCAATCCCGAAGCTCCGGTGATCGCGATCCGGAGCGGGGGCTGTCCGAGGTAGGGGGCATGACGGGAAAGATCGCCGGCCGTTACGACACCGCGATAGCGAAACAACCTGGAGAGGCTGCGGCGTACGAACGCGTCGCCGAACCATGCGCCCACTCTTTCGAAGGGAAGCGCGTAGTCGATCCGGTCAAGGAGGCGGCAGCTCCCTGAACCCGACTCTTCGAAGACGTGCTCGTGGACCCAACGCGCGAACGGTCCCGACTCTTGCACGTCGACGAAGCGGCGGCCTGCGACGTAGCCCCGATGAGCGGCGACCCACCGCACCGAAACAGGAGGCGTTCCGAGGCGCATCACCAGCCGCGCGCCGTTTTCGATACCGCCCGTCGCCTCCTCCACCTCGACCCGGCCCCACGGCGGCGACAGACGCAAGAAGGCCCCCGGCCGCGCGTGCCAGCGGAACGCCTCGGAGGCGGAAACGGGGAGCTCGGTACGAAACTCGAGGACCGGCATGGCATCGCCTTTCGTCAACGCTCTATTGAGACACATTTGGGGCTGTTTTTGGAGATTCTCTTCCCCACCGATTCGAGCGGAATGCGAGTGGTTCGACTACCATGCGCGGCCGATCGGTACCATCACAAGGAGGGTCCGTCGTGCCTGCCACCCTCGAGACCAAGCCCGAGAGCGTCAGCGAACCGGCCCGCAGTCCGCAACGGCTGATATTGGGCGTTCCAAAAGAAATCCACGTCGGAGAGCGGCGTGTGGCCGTCGTCCCGCGCATGGCGGCGAAGCTCGGGAAGCTCGGCTTCGACGTCGTCGTCGAATCGGGCGCCGGGACCGAGGCCGCATTCACCGACCAAGCCTACGTGGAAGCCGGCGCGCGCATCGCCCCCGACGCGGCGGCGGTGTGGGGCGAGGCCGACCTCGTCCTCAAGGTGAGAGAGCCCGAATGGAACGTCACCCTCGGCCTGCACGAGGCCGACCTCCTGAAGGACGGGGCGAGGCTGATCTCGTTCGTGTGGCCCGCGCAAAACAAAGAACTCCTCGAGCGTCTCGGGCGCCGCAAGGCGACGGTCCTCGCGATGGACGCGGTCCCGCGCATCTCGCGCGCTCAAAAGCTCGACGCCCTTTCGGCGATGGCGAACATCGTCGGCTATCGCGCGGTCATCGAATCCGCCGCCGTCTACGGCCGCTTCCTCGGCGGGCAGATCACGGCCGCCGGGAGCATTCGACCCGCGACGGTCCTGGTCCTCGGAGCGGGGGTCGCGGGCCTGGCCGCCGTCGGCTGCGCGAAATCGCTCGGCGCGATCGTCAAGGCGTTCGACACGCGAGAAGCGGTGCGAGAGCAAGTCGAAAGCCTGGGCGGGCAGTTCATCAAGTTCGAGTTCGACGAGAAGGGCGAGGGAGAAGGCGGCTACGCGAAGCAGATGAGCGACGCCTACCTCACCGCCGAGCAAGAGTTCATCGCCGGCCACGCCAAAGACGCCGACATCGTCATCACGACGGCCTTGATCCCCGGAAAACCGGCTCCCAAGCTCCTGACGTCGGGCGCCGTCGTCAGCATGAAGACCGGCTCGGTGGTCGTTGACCTCGCCGCCGAGCAGGGTGGAAACTGCGCGCTGACCGAGCGCGACAAGACCGTCGAGAAGTACGGCGTCACCATCATCGGAGTGACCGATCTCGCGAGCAAGCTCTCGCGGCAGGCGAGCGAGCTTTACTCGGCCAACGTCGTCAACCTCCTCGAAGACGTCATGAAGGACGGTGTCTTCACGCTCGACCTCAAGGACGAGGTCCAGCGCGGGATGCTCGTTCTCAAGGAAGGCGAGCTGATGTGGCCGCCCCCTCGGTCCGAGGTCCGCGCCGCGGCACCCCAGCCCGCGACGCCCGCCGTCGCGGCCGCTCCGTTCGAGAAACCGGCACCCTCGCCCTGGCCCGCGCGGTTCGGCATGGTCGCCGCCGCGGCGCTGCTGGCCGTCCTGGGCCTGTACGCACCGCCGGAGCTCGTCCCGCATTTGACCGTGTTCATCCTGGCGTGCGTCGTCGGGTGGCACGTGGTCTGGAACGTGACGCCGGCCCTTCACACGCCGCTGATGTCGGTCACGAACGCGATCAGCGGAATCATCGTCATCGGCGGCATGATCCTGACGACGGGGGGCAAGGTCGGCAACGTCTTCGCCGCGGTCGCCGTCCTCGTGGCCTCCATCAACTGCGCAGGCGGGTTTCTCGTCACCGCCCGCATGCTGAAGATGTTCAGGAAGTAGGGGCCGACCATGACCGCCACTCTCCCCAACGTCGCCTACATCGTCGCAAGCTTCCTCTTCATCATGAGCCTCAAGGGGCTCTCCCAGCCGTCGAGCTCCCGCCGCGGCAACCTTCTCGGCGCGATCGGCATGATCCTGGCCATCGTCGTCACCACCGCGAAACTCTGGGCGCCCGAGGCCGGCCTGACGCTCCCCTCGATCTCTTCGGCGGGGCTGCTCGCCGCGTCGATCGCCGTGGGATGCGTGATCGGAGCGATCCTCGCAGCTCGGGTCGCGATGACGCAGATGCCCGAACTCGTCGCCATGCTGCACAGCTTCGTGGGCTTGGCCGCCGTTCTCGTCGGCATCGTCAGCAAGATGCACGCGGAGGCCACCGGCGCAGAGGCCGGAGTTGCTCACGAGCTCGAGGTCGTGATCGGCGTCTTCGTCGGCGCGGTGACGCTGACCGGATCGATCGTCGCATTCCTCAAGTTGCGCGGGAGCATCGGCGGCAGGCCGCTCCTCCTGCCCGGCCGTCACATGCTCAACCTCGTCCTGTTCGCGGGATGCGTCGTGCTCGGGGCGATCGAGGTCCAAGCACTCTCGCATGGCGGGCACGAGGGGCTTTCGACCGGCCTCATGTGCCTTCTCGGCGTGACGGTCTTGTCCTCTATCCTCGGCGTGCACCTCGTGGCCGCGATCGGCGGCGGCGACATGCCCGTCGTGGTTTCGATGCTGAACAGCTACTCCGGCTGGGCGGCCTCCGCCGCCGGCTTCATGTTGTCGAACGATCTCCTCATCATCACGGGCGCGCTCGTCGGATCGTCCGGCGCGATCCTCAGCTACATCATGTGCGTCGCCATGAACCGTTCGATCGTCAACGTCATCTTCGGAGGCTTCGGCGCCGAGGTTCAAAAGCCCGGCACCGCGATCGCCGCAGGATCGGGCGGCACCGCCCACGAGACCAACATCCAGGACGTCTCCCAGCTTCTGACCTCCGCGAGGCACGTCGTCATCGTCCCCGGCTACGGCATGGCGGTCGCCCAGGCGCAGCACGCCGTGCGCGAGATCAGCGACGCCTTGGCCGCGCGCGGAGTGTCCGTCCGCTACGCGATCCACCCCGTCGCCGGGCGCCTTCCGGGGCACATGAACGTGCTCCTCGCCGAGGCCGGCGTCTCGTACGAGATCGTGAAGGAGATGGACGAGGTCAACGACGAGTTCCCGGAAACCGACGTCGTGATGGTCATCGGGGCGAACGACATCGTGAACCCCGCCGCCCTCGACGATCCGGCAAGCCCGATCTACGGCATGCCGGTGCTGCAAGTCTGGAAGGCGCGCAAGGTCATCATGTTGAAGCGCAGCCTCGCCGCGGGGTACGCCGGCATCGACAACCCGCTCTGCTACCGCGACAACACGCTCATGCTCTTCGGCGACGCCAAGCAAAGCGTCATGAAGCTCCTCGCCGCCGTTCAGAAATAGGGGACAGTCCCAGTAGTGTCCCAACGTTTGGGCTTGGATCGTCTGTAAGTCGTTGACCAAGAAAGCGTAAGCAGGCGTTTTCTCTGGTCTCGATTTGAATTACGAACACCGGTTCGACGACCCTGCGAAGGATG
>JANMVW010000332.1:0-13586 GCA_031393555.1 Acidobacteriota bacterium | reverse complement strand
CCGACCACTTCGGGCTCGGGTTCGGATTCGGGCACCCGATCGATCAACTCATCTGCCGCGTCGGGATGGAGGAGCGTGGTTGCGCTCAAACCGTCGAGAATCCTAAGTCCCTGGTCCAATTCATGCTCGACACTCGCCCTGCCCTCGGTGAACGCCGGAGGAGCGTGCTCCACAAACTGCGCCGCCAGGCGCAAACCACCCAGCGCCTGCTCGTCGGAGGGATCGAGACCCAGGACGTCCCGCCACGCTTGGAGAGCGCCCTCGTAGTCGCCGCTCAGGTAGCACTCAGAGGCGTATTCGTGAAGCTGCTTGATGCGCTCGGCGCTCATCCCTCTCCCCGACTTTTTGACGAGGCTATCCTCCGCTCGGACGCCAGACAGGCCCAAACATAGGTTTCAAATCGGGGACAGGCCAGGCGAGGACGGGACGAGGTGAAGCTATCGGGCCTTGTTGAGAGCTTCCCGCAGTTCGGCGAGATTTGGGGCGTCCGGGCGGAGCTGCTGAAGCCGTGCCAGTGCGGCATCCGCTTGATCGAAACGATGCAAGTCCAAGCCGGCCACGACGACGATGTTGTACAGTGACTGCCAGTTAGACGGGTCGGCCGTCTGGGCTCGCATCAGCAATTCGAGGGCCTTGTCGAACTCTTTGAGCTCCTGGTAGCAGATCCCCATATCCGTGAGGAGGTTGGCGTTATTCGGCAGGAGGTCGCTGGCCCGCTTGTAGAACTCGATCGCAGGCTCAAACATGCCCGAGTCCTGGTAAATATTGGCGAGCCGCGACCAAGCCTGGGCGTCCTTGGGGTCTTTCTGGACGCGCTCCTTGAGTGCGTTGATCTCCGCCAGCATCGGAGCACCGCCACCGGAGACCTGGGCCGGCGTCCCCGATCCCATCGGCGCGGCCGGACCCATCGGTGACGGTATCTCGCTGGAACCAGACAGCCCCGTCGTCTGCCCCGGACGCGTCTCGATAGCGCGGAACAGGCCGAAGCCCAGGAGAAAGCCGAACGCCAGTCCACCAAACAAGAACGCCAGTTGGTCTTTTTTCAACGCCGAGCCCTCGCGCGCACGCTAGCGACGCACTTGGGACGTGTCAAGGTCGAAGGGCCCGAGCGACCGGCCGGACTGGTACACTCGCCGTGATGACGCGCCCCGCTTCCCCACCGGTCGATCCGCGCCCCAACCTCTACGGGATGTCCCGCGTGGAACTCGAATCGTTCCTCGAGGCCCAGGGGGGGCCGCGGTACCACGGCGATCAGGTGTTCCGATGGCTCTATGCCAGGCACCGCTTCGACCCCAATGAGTTTACCGATCTCCCGAAGGCGTTGCGTGCCCGACTCTCCGAGGCGGGTCGAGTGGATGTGCCCACGATCACGGCGCGGGTCACCGCAGAAGACGGCACGGTGAAATACGGCGTCTCACTCCCCGGGGGCGGCACCGTCGAGACCGTGTTCATGGTTCAGCGCGACCGCGTCACGCTGTGCGCGTCGAGTCAAGTGGGATGCGCCCTCATGTGCGGCTTCTGCCTGACAGCGCGCATGGGGTTGATCCGCCACCTGAGTGCGGGAGAGATCGTAGGACAGATCGCTCTGATCCAGGAGGATCAACGCCTGGGGGATCGGCCGTTCAACATCGTATTCATGGGGATGGGCGAGCCGCTGCACAACTACGAAGGCGTGATCGCCGCCGTGCGGCTGCTCGTCGATCCCGCGGGATTCGGGCTCGCCAAACGCCGCATCACGATTTCCACTTCCGGGCTCGCCCCCGCGATTGAGCGGCTCGCGGCGGAACCCGTCCGGCCGCGGTTGGCCGTCTCGCTCAACGCCACCACGGACGCGGTGCGAGACCGGATCATGCCGGTGAACCGGAAGTACCCGATCGCTCGCCTTCTGACGGCGTGCCGGCGTTTCGCCCGCGCAACTGGCGAGAAGTTCACTTTCGAGTACGTGCTGCTCGCGGGGGTCAACGACAGCGACGCCGACATCCTCAGGCTGGCGAAACTCTTGCGCGCCAACCCTGCGAAGCTTAACCTCATCCCCTTCAACGAGGTGCCGGGGTGGCTCCCCTACCGCGCGCCGGAGCGCGAGCGCATCGTAGCGATCCGCGATCAATTGCTCGCGCTGGGACTTCCGGTGAGTATCCGCTACAGCCGCGGGGCCACCGCTCGGGCGGCGTGCGGGCAGTTGGCGGTCCTCTCCGACGGCGCCGCGCCGTCTCCGCCGCCTTTGCGTGAGGTGCCCCAATGATCGATCTCACAGGAAAGTCCATCCTGGTGACCGGCGGCTCGCGTGGCATCGGACGCGCCTGTTGCCTCATGCTGGCCCGCGCAGGGGCTTCGGTTGCGGTGAACTATCGTGTCGAATCGCCTTCGGCGAGCCTCCTCGTCGAGGAGATCGAGGCGGCAGGTGGCGAGGCGTTTTCTCTCGCGGCCGACGTCTCGAAGCGCGAGGACGCCGAGATGCTCGTCGACGAGACCGTCGCCCGCTTCGGCAGCATCGACATCCTCGTGAACAACGCCGGAATCTGGAAGACCTCTCCGATCGATGAGATGTCGGATGGCGAGTGGGACGAGATGATCGGCGTCAACCTGACCGGTACGTTCAACTGCATCCGGGCCGCGGTGCCACCCATGAAGCAAGCGCGTTCCGGGAGGATCATCAACATCTCGAGTACCGCGGGCCAGCGAGGCGAGGCCTTTAGCTCCCACTACGCAGCGACGAAAGGAGCCGTGATCTCGCTGACGAAGTCGCTCGCGGCCGAACTCGCGCCATACGGCATCCTGGTCAACTGCGTGGCGCCCGGCTGGACCGTCACGGACATGACGCGCGACGATCTGCTCGGCTCTCGGCGCGAGTCCATCCTCCAGACGATCCCACTCGCCCGGGCCGCGACTGCCGAAGAGGTCGCCGGCAGCGTGGTCTTCCTCGCGTCGGAATTGGCCACGTTCGTCACCGGGGAAGTACTAAACGTTAACGGCGGAGCCGTCCTTGTCGGGTAAAAACCGGGACAAGGTAAGGAGGGGACTCTCCCTCGGCTTAATGCGCGAGCCCCCGCTGCAATCGAGCCACGGCCTCGTTCAACGTCTCGGCCTTTTTCGGGAAAGCGAAACGCAAGAGGGTGCGCCCCAACTCAGGTCGTGAGAAAAATGACGAACCAGGGACCGCTCCCACGCCCACGGTCTCGATGAGGCGGCGCGCGAAAGCAACGTCGTCGCGGCAACCGAGGCCCGCCGCGTCGGCGAGGATGTAGTAGGCACCCCGCGGCGCGTCGCACTGGAAGCCGACGCTTCGAAGGCCCGCAAGCAGCAGATCTCGTCGTCCCACGTAGTCCCCTGCGAGCGTACGGTAGTAGGGGTCCGGAAACGCCAGCGCTATCGCCCCCGCTTCCTGAAGCGGAGCGGCGGCTCCGACCGTGAGAAAATCGTGCACCTTGCGGATTCCCGCAGTCAGCTCGGGAGACGCGATCGTCCACCCAACGCGCCAGCCGGTAACCGAATACGTCTTCGAGAGGGCGTTGATCGTGACCGTGCGGTCCGCCATGCCAGGGAGCGTCGCTATGGGGACGTGCACCGCGCCGTCGTAGACGATGTGCTCGTAGATCTCATCGGAAAACGCGACGACGTCCCACTTGCGGCAGAGCATCGCGATCGTTTCTTGTTCGTCACGCGTGAACACCTTACCCGTCGGGTTGTTCGGCGAGTTGAGGATAATGCCACGGGTCTTGTCCGAAAACGCCGCGGCGAGTTCGTCAGGATCGAACGTCCACTCCGGCGGCCGTAAGGAAACGAACCGCGGAACAGCCCCGGCAAGGATCGCGTCGGGCCCATAGTTTTCGTAAAACGGCTCGAAAACGACGACCTCGTCTCCTGGATCAACGATCGCGAGAATCGATGCGATCATCGCCTCGGTCGCCCCGCAGGTCACGGTAATCTCCCGCTCCGGATCGACGTCCATGCCGTAGCAGCGCAGATGTTTGGCTGCGATGGCAGAGCGCAGCGCGGGCGCACCCCAAGTAATCGCGTATTGATTGACGTCGCTCGCAATTGCCCGACACGCCGCATCTTTAATCTCTTGCGGCGCCGGGAAGTCGGGGAACCCCTGCGCAAGGTTGACCGCACCGTGATGGCGGCAGAGGCGCGTCATTTCGCGGATGACAGACTCATTGAAACGCTTGGACTTCTTGCTGACATCGAGCATCGGATCAGCTCAAGAGATTGGCGAGGAATTCTTTGTTGGTCGGGTACTTCTCGATCCGCCCGGTTAGAAGCTGCATCGCTTCCGCGGCCCGGAGCGAAGCCAAGGCTCTGCGAAGCAACGTCACCTTTTGGTACTCCTCCGGCGTAAACAGCTTTTCTTCCTTTCGCGTCCCGGTTCGAGAGATGTCTATCGCAGGAAAGATGCGACGCTCGAACAGGCCACGATCCATGAGGATCTCCATGTTCCCGGTCCCCTTGAATTCTTGGAAAATCACTTCATCCATCCTGCTCCCGGTGTCGACGAGCGCGGTACCGATCACGGTGAGCGACCCGCCGGACACTGCCTTGCGCGCGGCGCCGAAGAATCTCCGGGGCTTTTCCATCGTGCGGGCATCGATGCCGCCCGAAAGAACGCGCCCCGACCCTTTCTGCTCGGTGTTGTAGGCCCGCGATAGGCGCGTGATCGAATCCAGGAGGACCATGACGTCGCGACCGCACTCGACCAAACGCTTCGCCCTTTCAAGCGCGATCTCAGCGACCTGGAGGTGGTTGCGCGCTAGCTCGTCCGACGACGAAGCGATCACCTCGCCGCGCACGTTGCGGCGCATGTCGGTGACCTCTTCGGGTCGTTCGTCCACAAGCAGCACGATGAGGTGGATCTCCGGGTGGTTCGCAGTGATGGACCGCGCGATCTTCTGGAGGAGCACCGTCTTTCCCGCCTTGGGCGGCGCCACGATGAGACAGCGTTGTCCCTTACCGATCGGCGCAATGAGATCGACGACGCGGGTCGAGAGCTCGGCCGGGTCGAGTTCCAAGCGAATGCGTTCGGTCGGATCCTCCGCAACGAGGTTCTTGAATGGTATGCGCTTCTTGAAGGTCTCCACGGACACGCCGTTGATCGTCGTCACCCGAGAGACTCCTTGCGCGAGGCCGGGGCGTGACGACGGCACGGCGAACCCGTCGAGTTCGACGCCAGTTTCGAGCCCCATCGTCTGCACGATCTCGCGAGGTACCCACGGATCGCCGCTTTCGGGATTGAAGTCATTCACCGCGGCGCGAAGGAAACCGTGCCCCTCCGGCATGACCTGAAGGATGCCGCGGACCTCGAGTGTGGGCTCGCCTTCAGGAACGGGCATGTCCGCCACGCCACGCGGCAAACGCACGTCCGTGGCCCCCGACTGGTTTTGGCTTTGGCGTCCGTTCGGAGCGGACACGCCACCACCTCCACCGCGACGCCCGCGACCGCGACGACGGCGTCCGCCTCCTCCAAACCCAGGCGGTCCTTGAAATCCGGACTGATTCATCGTTACTCCGCTCTTCCGGCGCGAGCCGGCTTCAGTACCAGCCGTCGAGGCGTCCGATCTCAATGCACGTCAGAATCCACAACTCCGGTGGCGCCTCGAGGACCGTCCCCGCCGCCGTTCGCTCGAGTTCCCACGAGCCTGCCGCCGAACGTGCGACGAGATACGCACCGGGCACGTCCCATCGACCGAGTTCGAAACGATGATCGGCGGCGCCGATCATCGCGAGTCGAAACAACCGTCCATCGGCGAGCAGCACGCTGACTGGCGCGAGCACCGGCTCCAGTCCCAACGCCGCCGTCCGCCCCAGTTCGCATTCCGGACCCGCCGCGAGCGCGTTCAAAATCCAGCCCCGCTCGGTTGCGTTCCAAGAGACGCCCCGCGGGCCCGCTCCCGTGAGGACAAAACCCGCCGTCCCGGGCACGCCTTCAATGGGCGCCGCTGCGACGCCTTCGAGCCGGAACCCGCCGTCCGGCCGTCTCGCTAGGCGCACGGCCGGACGCATGGAGGATCGGTCAAGGTCACGAAACGAAATCTCCGGCGTGTCGCGCGGCCCCTCGGGATGATCAACATCGAACAAGGGCCGGATCGCGTTCTGACGTGAAAGTCGCACTATACACCGGCTTTGCTGGATTCCCTCAGAGGGGGACCCCGGCTCGCTCGAGCTCCCGGCGCTGTCCGGCTGCGGTCGCACGGACAAACTCATTGGGATCGGTCGCGGCCGCGTCGAGCCCGGCGTAGGCTGCCGAGTCCTTGGAAGCTCCCAGCGCAAGCACGGCTTCCACCCGGTTTTCCCAGTCTTTATCGGATGCGATCAGGCTCGCCAGCAGGTCGACCGGGAGCAACCCTGGGTGGTCGACGCCGGCCCGAAGCGCAGCTCGCCTGACATGGCGAACGGGGTCGGAGAGCGCCCGCACCAGCGCCCTGCGAGCGACCGGATCATCGGACGACGCGATCGCCTGAATCGCACGGGCGCGAACCTGCCAGACCGGATCGTCGTTCGCCCGGGCCGAGAGCAGATGAATCATCTCGGCATCGACCGTGTCGACGCACAATCCCACGGCTGCTGCGCGCACCGAACCGTCGGGGTCCGCCAGGGAACTTAGGGCCATCCCCCTCGCCCTGTCCCTATCGATACTCCCCATGACGACGAGAGCCGTGGCCCGGACATCGCGTTCTCTGTCGCCGAGCAGGGCTTCGATTCGGTTCTTGTTGGCCTCGGTCGGATGTCTCCCAAGCGAATAGGCCCGGCTGATTCGATCGTCGATGCCTGCCTGGCATCCCGCGAGTAGAGCGCTCGGGATCAATCCCAAAGCGATGAGGCTCTTCAAACCGAAAATCACGAGAAACCTCAAGGATTATCGACGTTAGAGATCGATATCACCTATGTGCCAAAAAAATGTGGCAATCACTAACGGACTTGCGTACATAGTCGCGCGTCGGGATTTGAGAGGGAGGACCCAAGAACATGACCATATTATCGGCCGAGAACTCCTTCCGTCGAGGACTGGCTTCGCTCGTCGACGGCGATGCAAACGCCGCCGCAGACCATTTCCAATCGGCCATCCTCACCGAGCTTCAACACGGGGTCAAGCGACCTCAAATGCGCTATCTGTCGTACTACGGGCTCAGTCGGGCGAAGGCGTTCGGGGCGACACCGCAAGCGATCCAAGCTTGCGAGACCGCCGCAAGGCGGGACTTCTTTAACCCCGACCTCTCGTTGAACCTCGGCCGGGTCTATCTGCTCGCGGGCAACGCCACGAAGGCCCTGGCCGCTTTCGAGCGTGGCCTCGGCATCGCACCGAGCCACAAAGGACTGCTCGCGGAATTCACGAAGCTCGATCGGCGTTCGGCCCCTCCGTTAGGAATCGTTTCACGCTCGCACCCGCTGAACAAGATGCTCGGAAAGCTCCGCTCTTCGATTCGGGCCCGCGTGCCGAAGATCATCGGGGCGAGCCGACTCGCAAATCCTTCGTAGGCCCAAGCCCGCTCCCCTCATCTATCGGCCACGCAGGAGCCGAAAACCGATGTAACGCTGCGCGGACTCCACCGCGGTGGACAAGGGAAGGCCTCGCGCGAGGTGCGCGGCCAGGGCGGCTGCATACGCTCCCGCGAGTCCGGGAACGTGCGGCGCTTGAATCCGCGTCGTGTCGAGCAAAACGACCTCGCCGTCATCGTCGAGGAGGTCGATCGCGCGCCCCCGCACGAGCCATCCGGCGACGACCACCGCCCGGGCTCCTTGCTCCCTCAAGCGCAGGGCGGCTCCCCGAAGCGCATCGAGGTCATCGACCGCCCGATCCGCGAGGGCCGCAAGGTCCGCCGCACGCGCCACGACGACTCTCGCGACCGGAAAGAGGTGGCGACGGATCGCCTCATGCGTGTCCCTATCGATCGGAGGGGTCGTGCCTTCACGAAACGACGATGCGACCACCGTCGCGGTGGGGACGGCGCGTCGCATGAAACTCGCGATCAACTCGATCTGCGTCGCGCCGCTGACGAAGCCGACCCGCGCCGCGCCTAGGGGTCCCATGAGTTGAGCGGCTTCGAGCTGTCGGGCCAGAACGTCCAGAGGCAGAGGCTCGAGGGGAATAACCGAGGTGGCGACGCACACCGCCCGGCAATCGAGCTCCGCGAAGACGGCCGCGTCGGCGACGAGCCCTTCCCCCGCGCCGGTGTCGAGCGCGTTCGCCGAAACGACGAGGGTACTTGCCGTCATCTTCGTGATCCGTCACCTGCGCTCGGCCACAGCAACGCGCGTGCCTCGCTCCACGCTGCAACGAAATTCAACGCGCCGAGCCCGCTGACCAGGCCGCGCACGAACCCGCTTCGGAGCCAGGGGCCGATCGGAGTCGGCAGGTACCCGGCGGTCGATATCACCCAGAGCGGCGACCATGGCGCCACCACGAGGAATACCCCCAAGGCCGCGAACACGTAGATGAGAAACGCGGCCTGGAGTCGGGATGTCACTGAAGCCTCCGCGAACGGGCGGCCATGTTAGCAGGGGAGTTCGGGCTACAATTCAGCGCGAGGTGACTCCCGTGAAACCCGTACCCCTGCTCGACCTGAAACCGCAATTCGCAAACATCCGCGATGAAATCGACTTGGCGCTGCGTCGCGTCGTCGATTCGCAGTCGTTCATCCTGGGTTCGGAGGTCGTGGAATTTGAGAAAGAAATGGCGGCCTACGTGGGGGCCGCGCATGCCGTCGGCTGCGCCTCGGGGACCGACGCACTCGTTCTGTCGCTCAGCGCACTTTCCGTGCGCGGCGGCGACGAGATCGTCACGACGCCCTTTTCGTTCTTCGCCTCCGCCTCGTGCGCGGCACTCCTCGGAGCAACACCCGTTTTCGTGGATATCGAGCCCGGCACGTTCAACATCGACGTCTCGAAACTCGAGGACGCGATCACGCCGAAAACCAAGGCGATCGTCCCGGTGCATCTATTCGGCCAGTGCGCCGACATGGAAGCGATCCTCGAAATCGGCGCCCGTCGCGGCATCCCGGTCGTCGAGGATGCTTGCCAGGCGATCGGCGCGACGTATGTCGGTCAGCGCCTCGGCGGTAAGCGCGGCGCCGGGAGCATGGGAACCACCGGGGCGTTTTCTTTTTTTCCTTCGAAAAATCTCGGTGCGTTAGGCGATGGCGGCCTCGTAACGACGAACGACGACGCGCTCGCCGCGCGCCTGCGCATCCTGCGCGTTCACGGCGAACGCGAACGTTACAGGCACGAGGCGATCGGCTGGAACAGCCGCCTCGACGCCCTGCAGGCCGCTGTATTACGCGTCAAGCTGCCGCACCTTGATGCCTGGTCTTCCCAACGCGTGGCAAACGCCGATCGTTACGACCGCCTCTTCGCCGAGTCCGGTCTTGTGGCGAAGGAGAACCTACGGGTCCCCGTCCGAGCTCAACCAGCGGGCCACATCTTCAATCAGTACACGATTCGCGTGAAGCGCCGCGAGGCGCTCGGCGAACATCTCAGGTCGCGAGGGATCGGCTGGGGAATCTACTATCCGATCCCCCTCCACCTGCAGGAGTGTTTCGCTCAGTTAGGGTACGAGCCTGGCGACATGCCCGAAGCGGAACGCGCCTCGCGCGAGGTGCTCTCACTCCCGATCTTCCCCGAACTCGAACCGGCCCAGATCGAACGCGTCGTCGCGGAAATCGCCGCCTTCGCCTCGTAGGGTCAGGCTCCCGTTGGCTATTCGAATATTTCGCTCCGCCTGAACAACGGATAGAAAGGGTAAGCGGCAAGCTTGGCGGCGCCGCCCTCCTCGCGGTCGACGAGGCAGATCACGGCTACCACGGTGTGGCCTTGCTCCTCGGCAGCCTCTATCGCCTTGAGCGTCGAACCCGCGGTCGTGACCACGTCGTCGACAATGATCACCCGGCATCCCTGAGGCAAGTTCCCCTCAATGCGCCTTCCCGTGCCGTGCTCTTTCGTTTCTTTGCGAACGATGAACGCGCGCAGCTTCGGCCCCTCGAAGTGGCTCAGGGCCGCAACCGGGCAAACGATGGGGTCCGCACCAAGCGTCAAACCCCCGATCGCATCCGCCTCGATCCGGCGCTCCCGGATTAGCCGGAGGATCTCCCGCGCGGTCAACCACGCACCGTCGGGAAGGAGGGTCGTCCTCTTGGAATCGAAGTAAAACGTGCTCTTTTTCCCCGACGCCAGGGTGAAATCGCCGAAAATCAGGGACTCGCTCTTCAGCAACAGCCGAAGTTGTTCGCGCTCGTTCTCCATAGACCATCCTTTCCGCTTGACGGAGCGCTGGTCACCTTTCTATGCTTCAACTGTATGCGTGTGACCTTGCCCATCGTATTGTCAGTTTTTCTCGCCTCGCCCCACGGGGCGCTAGCGGGAGAAAAGGGCGTTTTGGCCGGGCAAGTGCTCCAGTCACGGGACCATCGGCTGGTCGCCAAGACCGTTTGGATCGGGTCGATTCCTGCCGCCGTCGCCTCAGACGGGTCGTTCGAGGCGAGCGGAATTCCCACAGGGCCGTCCGAACTCGCCATCGAAACCTCCGAGGGGCTGTACCTCGTAGGCACCCCCGTTACCATCGCGCCCGGAACCACGCGCCGGGTTCAGCTCGCCTTCACCGGTCGGCAGGATAGCAGCGCCCCTCCTCCGCCCGAAAATCAGAAAAAAAAGAAAGGCCGTGGCTTCTGGGGTAACCCTGTATCAGCGACTCTCGTCGTCGTCGGCTCGGCGATCGTGGTGGGTTTCGCCATCGATCAACTCACGCAGTCGAATAACCAGCCCGCGTCGCCGTCTTCAGTTGAGAGGTAAAAGAGATCGCGTATGCCCGGCTCCAACCTCCGTCAACTCATCGACTCTCCGCCGAGCGCCGGTAAGGCTTACATGGGCGGCGCCGCAACCGCGCACGCGATCCCGTCGCAGCCCGAGGAAAACTAGCAAATGAGCGAGACCGGGGAGAGGGCTGAGCCCGGCCAGCCGAGCGCCCTGCATCTCCGTGACTACGGGAGGGCGCTGAGTGAGCGCCGCAGCGTCGTGGCCACGTGCCTCGTCTTGGTCGTCATGGTCACCCTGCTGTTCTCGCTCCTGGCCGTTCCTCAGTACCGGGCCACGACGACGATTCAGATCGAACGAAAGGCGCCCGAGGCGCTTTCTTTCGGACAAGCCCCGTCCTCTGATTACTACTACGACTACGAAGGTTTTTACCAAACCCAATACAGAGTCCTGCAGAGCCGCTCCGTGCTAAGGCTTGCCGCCGAGCGTCTCGATCTCCCCAACCGCCCGGAGCTCGCCTCTCGGAAAGGGAGTCCGTTACTCCGTCTCTACAATTGGGGAACGGGCCTCGTCTCCACGTCCGGCCCCGACGAGTCGGCCCCGAAAGACAAATGGCTCCGAGCGACCAATTTCGTGGCCTCCGGATTGACGGTCAGACCTTTGTTCAACAGCAAGCTCGTCGAGCTGAGCTTCGTCGATCGCGACCAGCGTTTATGCGCCGACGTCGCGAACGCGGTCGCCGAAGCCTACGAGCAGTTCAACACCGATGCTCGCTTCAATATCTCGTCGCAGACTCGAGAGTTCCTGACCAAGCAGGTGGCGCGGTTGCAGGCGGAAATCGCATTCGAAGAACGAAAGCTCCAGGACTACGGGACTCAGAACGAGATCCTGGCGCTCTCGGACGGCACGCAAGACATCAGCGAAAAGG
The DNA here is from genome assembly GCA_031393555.1 of Acidobacteriota bacterium. GTDB lineage: Bacteria > Acidobacteriota > Polarisedimenticolia > Polarisedimenticolales > DASRJG01 > DASRJG01. The sequence goes on along the minus strand of JANMVW010000332.1, from coordinate 1,921 downwards.
CCCTGGGCGACATGAACGCCAAGTACATCGAGTCCAGGGGGCGCCTCGCAGTGGCCCAGGCGCGCTTCGAAGCAGCGGCCAAGGGTTCCGCCGACTCGCTCCCCGAAGTGCTCACGAGTCCTCTGATCGCCGAACTGAAGAAGCAGTACGCCGAGATCGAGCGGCAGCACAGCCAAATGGTCGAGCGGTTCAAGCCGGATTGGCCGCCGCTCCAGCAGCTTCAAGAAGAGCTCGACCGGGCCAAAGAGCGACTGAGCATCGAAACCGAGGCGATCGCTCGCCAGGTCAGTTCGGTTGCAAAGGCCGACTACGCAAGGATCCAAGACGAGGTCGAGTTCCTCGGCCGCCAGGTGGCCTCCCAAAAAGGGGAAGTCCAAAGGGTCGGACGCGATGCCATCCAGTACGCGAGCCTCAAGGCCGGGATCGAGACCAAGCGCAAGATCCTGACCGACCTCCTCACGCGTCAAAGCGCCAACGAGACCACCCGAGCGCTTAAGGACACCCCCGCCAGCAACATGCGCGTCGTCGATCGAGCGGAGATTCCGCGCGGGCCCTTCAGACCGAACATCACACTCAACCTGCTGCTCTCCATCGTGTTCGGTTTGGGAGCAGGCGCTGCAGCCGCTCTGTTTTTGAACTACCTCGACAACACCGTCAAGAACGAACTCGACATCCAGCGCTACGCTGCCCTGCCAACGCTCGGGTTCGTTCCGCACTATCAGCCGCTTCGCGTCGTCGGAGCGGATGTTCCCGCCTCGACCAGCCAGTACGCCGCGGACATCGCTTGCCATGCCGACACGCTTTCGTCGTTCGCTGAGTCGTTCAAGAGCCTTCGCACCGCGTTTTTGATGGCCTCCCCCGAGCGCGCTCCCCGGCATGTGGTCGTCACGTCGTGCGAAGCGCTCGAGGGGAAATCCACCGTGGCAACGAACCTCGCCATCGCCTTGACCCAACTCGGCCGCCGCGTTGTCGTCGTCGACGCCGACCTCAGGCGTCCGAGGGTGCACAGGGTGTTGGGCATTCCGAACGAACTGGGGCTATCGAGCTTTCTTTCGGGGAACGCCGAGGCGGCGGAAATCCTCCAGGAGAGCGGGATCCCGGATCTGCTCGTCATCACCAGCGGACCGCTCCCTCCGAATCCCTCCGAACTTTTGGCGTCGAAGGCGCTCGACACCTTTCTTGAGAAACTCGACGAACAAGGTCGTTTCGATCACGTCTTCTTCGACTCGCCCCCGCTGCTTCAAATGGCCGACGCGGTGCTACTGGCCAACCGGATGGACGCGACGATTCTGGTGACCCGCCAAGGTCGCACGACGCACCATGCTTTGTCCGCGGGAGCGAAACGCCTGCGGCAATCGCGCGCGCGCATTCTGGGCGCCGTGTTGAACGCGGTCGTCGAACGCTTCAGCGACAACTACTACCGCTACAACCGCGAGCAGGCGAGTGAGAGACCATCGGGCATCGGCCGCGGTCGTAGTCGTCACCGCAAACAGGCGTGACGACCGAGCGCCTGCGCGCAGTCCTCCAATGGGGAGTGCTCGCGCTGCTGTTCCTGGCGCCTCTTCCCTACGGATCCGTCCAGCCCGGCGCGGTCCTCGCGATCGAATTGACAGCATCCGCCTTGGGCCTGGCCACGATTTTGCTGATCGGACGCGACGAGGACGCCGCAGCGGCGATACCGAAGGTCCCCCTCGCCATCTGCTCGGGCTTGATCGCGCTCGGGATCCTTCAACTCGTCCCTCTGCCCTTCTCGATCGCCGAGAAATTCAACCCCACGGCCGAACTGGTTCGCCCCCTGATTCCCTACCTCGGCCTCGATGCCCCCCCGGCCGTTTATTTGAGCGTCGCCCCCCCCCAGACCGCCGATGCGCGTCAACGCTTAATAGCCAAACTCCGTATTTGGCTGGCCGCCGCCGGCGCC
>JANMVW010000282.1:0-3813 GCA_031393555.1 Acidobacteriota bacterium | reverse complement strand
TTGTTTCCTACGCGAACATTAGTTTACATAATATACATTATCAGACCTTGTATTCTCTTCTGAGGTTGGTCGATTCCGGCCCGAAACCGCCCCCTTTTTCATTTCTCAGGCCCGTCCGGACCGACCCCAGCCTGCTACACTCCGCCGCCGATGCTCCGTCCGCGGCGACTGACCCTCTACATCCTTTCAGAACTCGGGATCGCCACGTTCATAGGAATCGCCCTTTGGACCGCGATCCTGATGATGAACGACTTTTTCTTCCTGGCGCGAACGGCTATCCAGAAGGACCTGGGCGTCGCGCTGGTCTTCCAGATCCTCGCGTTGAGGATCCCGGGCTTCTTGGTCTTGGCGATTCCGATCGGGACCCTCCTGGGATCGCTGATCGCCATCGGCCGGCTCTCGGCCGATGGAGAGATCGTAGCGCTCCAGGCCTCGGGTCTAGGTCCCTTCCAGCTTGTCCGCCCCATGGCGCTTCACGGGCTCCTGACGCTTCTCGCCGCGATCTCGATCTACGCGTTCGTCCAGCCCTGGGCCAGCTACGAACTACGGGCGATGCAAGGACGCATCGTGACGGCACGCAATCTCAGCTCCGAGATCAAGCCCCGCGTCTTTTTCGACGCCTTGCCGGGGTACGTGCTGTTCGTTGACGAGATCCCCGCGGGAACCCAGGGCCTTCTCGAACGGACCATCCTCTACCAAATCTCCGATTCCGGGCGGAACCCAACCGAACAGCTCATCGTCGCGAAGGACGCCACCATCGGTCCGGCCACCGAACGTCAGGGCCGCCTTCGCATCATTTTCAAGGACGGCGTCGCCCATTCGTTTCGATCCGACGATCCGGACTCCTATCGGAGTGTCCAGTTCGACACATACGCTCCCGCGCCGATTGTGCTTCCCGTTTGGATGCAGCCCTCGGACCAGCGTCCGGACAAGACCGTGTCCGATATGACTCCTGAGGAGCTTTGGAGCGAGTACCGCCACGCGCGGCTGAGCCAGGAAAGTCCCCTGCGTGGTTTCCGCCTCCGCTCGGCTCTCGCCGAGGCGCACCGACGCCTCGCCCTGCCGTTTGCGAGCCTCGTGTTCGCGCTGCTGGCCCTTCCGCTCGGGGTCTCGCGCGTACGCAGCGGCAAAGGCGCCGGGTTTGCGTTGAGTCTGGGGATCATCCTGATCTATTGGATGATCTTCACAACCGGAACAGAGCAAGCACGCGGAGGCCGCGTTCCGGTGGCGCTCGGGATCTGGGCCGCCAACATCACGGTGTCCGCGTGGATGATCGTCGCGTACTTTCGCATGCGGCAGGCGTCTCGGCCGTCGTGGTGGGCCGGGCGTTTCAATCGTTCATCGCCCACCGCGGTTGCGCCCGGGCCAGGCGCTTCGGTCGACAAAGACGCTCACGGACTCGAGGGCCGACGCCTCCGCGGACTTCGATTCCCTTCCGTGCTTGACCGATACATCGGCACGGCCTACCTCCGGATGCTGGGCCTCGCCCTCGCGGCGAGTTACTTGGTTTTTTTTCTCGTCGAGCTGAAAGGATTGCTCGACGCCGTCGTCGACAAGAAGCAGCCGGCGATTTTGATAGTCAACTACTTTGCCTACTTTGTGCCCGGCGCTCTCGTTCTCACGCTTCCTTTCGCCGCCATGATCGCTGCGGTTCTCGCCGTGACTCTGCTGGCGCGCCAGGGCGAGCTCACGGCCCTCAAGGCCGCGGGGATGAGCGCCCGCAGAATTTGCCTGCCTATTCTTCTTCTCACGGTCGTGCTATGCGGAGGCCTCCACCTGATCGACGATCGGATCGCCCCCGAGACCAACCGGCGGGCGCAGTCCGTCAAGGACCTGATTCAGGGGCGTAGTCCACGGACCTACGGTTGGTCTCCCGGCGGGCGCTGGACGTTCGGCGGCGACGGACGCCTCTACCACTACAAGCTGTTCGATCCCAAGGAGCAGCGCTTCCAGGGGCTTTCGGTCTTCCACGTCAATCTTGCCGCTGCTCGCGTGCTCGAGCAGTGGTTCTGCTCTTCGGCGCGCTGGAACGGTCACGCGTGGGAATTGGAGAAAGGGTGGTACCGCGCGTTTCCGGAACCTGGGTCGGCGGGAGACTACCGGCGTTTCGACCGAGAAGACGTTACGGTTTTCGATCACCCCGACAATTTCACGCGGCGGGAGCGAACACTGGTCGCTGGAAATGATCTGCCGCAACAGGCCTCCATCGATGAACTTGACGATGAGATCGACGGGCTCGCCAAAAGCGGCTACGACACGACCCGGTTGCGCGTACAGTATTGGCAGAAGACCGCGGCGGTGGCGACGCCACTCGTCACGGTCCTGCTCGCCCTCCCCTTCGCGTTCAAAGTGGGGAGACGCGGCTCGATGTACGGTGTCGGCGTCGGTCTCATCCTGGCGATCGTCTTTTGGGCGACCGCTGCAATCTTCAACGCGCTCGGGCTCGAAACGATCCTGCCGCCGCTTCTCGCCGCGTGGTCGCCAAACGTGTTCTACGCAGCGGTCGGCGTTTATTTGCTGCTTTACGTGCCGACTTAGTAGCTATTATTGATTATCTAGATTCTGAACGGCAACCTTGATGCTGGGCTGGTTTGGGTCTATCGCCAGGGATCTTCTGAGGACGGTCAGGGCCTTTTCGCGCTCATCGAGGCGGCTGTACGACTCCCCCAGCGCGTTGAGGACATCCACGCGCTCTCCCAAGTGTCGTCGGGCCTCTTCCAGTTCTGGGGCCGCCTGGTCAGGCCGACCGGTCTCCAGATCCACGAGCGCCAGCTGCATCCACGCCGTGCCGGCGGCGCGCGGGTCCTTCGTGGCCAGTGCTAACTCGCGTCGAGCCGCCACGACGTCTCCTCGACGACGGAGCAGGAGCGCTCGGTTGATCCGCGCATCGCCGTAGTTCGGATCGAGCGAGAGTGCCCGATCGAGAAAATCCGCGGCCGCGTCGTTGTCCCCCTCCGACAGCGCCAGCCCCGCGAGATTGTTGAGCGGGGAGGTGTACGTGGGGTCCGCCTCGACCGCCTGGCGCCACAACGAGCGGGCCTCGCGGTTTTCTCCCGTCGCGAAGTAGAGCGCCGCAAGGTTACTCATCACAACCGCGTTGCGGGGAGCCTTCGCGAGCGCCCGCCCGTACAAGTCGATGGCTCGATCGATCTGCCCGCGATCCTGGCAAAGGAGGGCGAGATTGTTGTAAGCCCCCATGAAATACGGATCGGCGGCAATCGCCGCAAGATACCAGCGCTCGGCGTCGTCATCGCGCCGATTCTGCCTCGCGAGATTCCCTAGATTGGTTCTCGGCTCGGCAGAGCTCGAGTCGAGCCTAGCGGATTCGGCGTACTCGCGCGCGGCGTCTTCGCTGCGCCCTCGTTTTTCGAGCACGAGGCCGAGCGCGTTCCGGACCTCCGCGGCCTCGCCTTCGCGCTCAAGGACCGAGCGCAGCATGCGTTCGGCGCCCTCGAGGTCCCCCTCCTCCATCTTGAACTGCGCCAGTTGATGTCCGGCGGCCCGCCGACTTTCCGGAAGGAGGAACGCCTTTTCGAACCACTCTTTCGCCTCGCGCTTGTCGCCCGCGAAACGCAACGCGATCCCCAGATTGACCATCAAGGTCGGATTGCGCGGTTCATCGGCGAGGGCCTCCCGGAAAAACGACGCCGCCTCGGCGAACTTCCCGGATGCGAGCAAAGCCACGCCGCGGTTATTCTTGGTCGTCATCGGCACCGCGTCGCTCGCCGCGAGATATCCCAAGCTTTGGAGTTTCTCGCGTAGCTCGCGCGACTCGCGATCATCGTCCGGCGGCGACTCGGAACTCGCGCGACG
>JANMVW010000242.1:0-1533 GCA_031393555.1 Acidobacteriota bacterium | reverse complement strand
GGCGGCGATCGCGGCGATCGTTCTGATCGGCGGCGGAAGCAGCAACAACAACGCGTCGCCGTCGCAACCGACCAAGTAGGTAGGTCGCCCTCGGGGTTCATGCCTGCGCTTCCTTCCATTCCGAGGCGCATCCGGTCAGCTGCGGAAACGGCCGTCGCCGGGTCGCTCCTGGCGCTCGCACGGTGGCTTCCGCGGCCCTGGCTTCTTGCATTGGGCTCCGCACCCGGCGAGTTGGCCTTTCGACTGGCCCGCAAGCACACGCGGGTCGCGCTTGCCAACTTGCAATCGGCGTTCGGCGAAGCGTTGTCGCTCCCCGAAAGGCGCCGCATCGCCCGCGCCTGCTGGCACCATTACGGGCGCATCACCGCCGACGCCGCGGCGTTCCACCGCCTTCGTCCCGAGGACATCGGGACGCGGATCCACTACGAAGGGCTGGACCAGCTTCGCGCGGCGCACGCCGAGGGGAAGGGCGTACTCCTGATCTCGGGGCACTTCGGCCACTGGGAACTGACGGCTTACATGCAGGGATTCCTCGGTTGCCCGCTGCTCATGATCACGAAGCCGATGGCCAACCCCAGCGTCGAAAGGATGCTGGCGGGACTTCGATCCGGCTCCGGGAACGAAATCGTCCCGAAGGCCGACGCGGTTCGGGCATCCTTGAAGGCGCTCGCACGCGGGATCGGCGTCGCGGTGATGATCGATCAGGATGCCCGGGGCTCCGGGATCTTCGTTCCTTTCTTCGGCCGGCCCTCGTCGACCATACCCACCGTCGGCACGATGCACTTGAGGACGGGGGCCGCGGTGGTCGCGACGTTTTCCTATCCGGAATCGGACGGCGGATGGCGGATCACCTATGAGCGACTGACGTTTCCCGGCCTCACGGGAAACCGGGAGCAGGACGTCTTCCGGATCACCGGCGAGACGACCGCTCTCCTCGAAGCGCGGATTAGAGAGCGGCCCGAACTGTGGTTATGGATGCACCGGCGGTGGAAGACGCCTCCGCCTCACACCATCGCGACGGTTTCGCCCACCGACATCACCTGAAGACGCGCCGCGGGGCGGCGGGTCTCCCACGCGCGACGCGGATCCAGGTTGGCGTAGCGAGCGGACATGAGCGCGACCTACACTAGCCGGTCGGTGCTCGATCCGCCTTTCGAAGGACATGACATGGAATCGGTCGACTTCGCGGTCGCACCCAAAGACACACGCGCGGGGCGACTTTTGACACGTCGCGTGCGAGAGCTGTTTCGCGTCTACCCGAAGGGGCTCGTCGGTGAAGTCGAGGCGGTTCACGACCTGCGCGTGGCGGCGCGGCGCCTGCGCGCGGCGCTCTTCTTGCTCGCCGACAATCCGGAGGGGCGGCGCGCACGACGCGCGGACAAGACGCTGCGAGACCTCGCGCGCGCTGCGGGGCGCGGGCGCGACCTCGACGTCGGGCTCGAGATTCTCAAAGCGTTGCCCGCCGGAGCATTAGACGGAAACGTCAGGCTCCGCCGTACGCTTTCATCCTCGCGGTCGCGGGCGCGATTCCTG
>JANMVW010000135.1:0-3089 GCA_031393555.1 Acidobacteriota bacterium | reverse complement strand
TACAACGAGGAGCGGTTTCTGCCTCGCCTGCTCGATTCGGTCGACGCGGCGGCGCACCGGTACGCGCACGGGGCGACGGCCGTCGAAGTCATCGTCGCCGACAACGCGTCGACCGACCGCACCGCGGAACTCGCGCGGGAGCGTGGGTGCCGCGTCGTGCCCGTCACGAAGCGCTCCATCGCGGCGGCGCGAAACGCAGGCGGCGCGGCGGCGCGCGGGGAGTTCGTCGGCTTCGTCGACGCCGACATGCGGATCCATCCGGGCACATTCGACGCCATCGAGCAGGCGCTCCTGTCGGATCGGGTCGTCGGAGGGGCGACGGGCTGTACGCTCGAACGGTGGTCGCTCGGCCTGGCGGTGACTTTCGCGGTGCTGGTCCCCGTCGTTTGGCTGACCGGGTTCGACACGGGCGTCGTGTTCTGCCGCCGCCGCGATTTCGAGGCGACCGGGGGTTACGACGAATCGCTGCGGGTCGCCGAGGACGTCCGGTTCCTGCTCGAATTGCGCCGGGTCGGACGGCGGCAAGGAAAGAAGCTTCGCCGATTGACGCAGGTCAAGGCGGTGGCCTCGACGCGGAAATTCGACCAGTACGGGGACTGGCACTACCTGACGACGATCCCGCGATTGACGATCGGCCTCGTGTTGAAACGCCCTTCCTCGCTGCGTGAGATCGAGCGCTACTGGTACGAGCCCCGCCGGTAAAGAAAAAGGGCCCCGGCCCATCTCTGGACCGGAGCCCCAACGATCTTTCGGTCTTGGTGGCGTGGGGTTTGCCCCGCCAGCAGGTCCGCTACGAGGATGCCACCTCCACCGAACTGAAACTAAGGCTGTTCAATGGATCACCTCCTTCGTCGGGCGTGCAACCGCTATGAGGGCCCCAACCCTCCGTCCCGTTCGGTCCGCCCATGACCGCCGGGCCGCCGCGCGGCACCAGCCGCGCAGGGCAAATTGTACGCCCGGTCCGGCCGTGCGCAACCCCGATTTCCGTTACCGGGGCAGGCCTCAAGGCCGGGTCGCGGCTATACTCCCCGGGCTTCGCACACTAACGATCCGGAGGATCCCGATGACCCCGACCCGCCATCTCAAGACCGCGACGATCGCCCTCGTCGTGTCGTGTCTCGTCTTCAACGCGGGCCCCGCGCTTGCCACCTGCGGAGGAGGAGGCGGAGGTGGCGTCGGCGGAGCCAAGGCGGGAGGAACTCCGCTGACCGAGACCAAGGCCTACCATGTCCCCTGGAAGGTCCTGGGCCCGGACGAAGTCGGTCCCGGCGGCCCTCTCGGCGTGCTCTGGTTTCCCTCTTCGGCCGCCGAGGCCAAGGATTCGCCCCTGCTAACCTCCCGGACGCTGTCCGTCCTGTCGGCCCGCTGCGTGTCCCTGGCGATCGTCACGCCGACCAACTTGCCGGTTCGGTCGAAATACGAAGTGCCCGAGCCCGGCTCGGACGTCGTCCTCGTGAACGAGCGCAACGACGTGCTCGCACGCGTGGTCCCCAGCGTGACGCCGCCCTCGGCCGGCCCCGTCGAACAGATGGTCCAAACCGAGCTCGATAGGCGCGAGAACGAAGCGAAGGCCGCGCTCGAAACCGCGAACGAAAAGATCAAGCAAAAAGACCTCGACGGGGCAACCGCCCTGCTCACCCAGATCTGGGAACAGCGGTGCGTCGTCCCCGACGTGGCGAGGAAAGCGGCGAAGAGTCTCAAAAAGATCGGGCACCCGGTCGAGGTCGGCGATCTTAAAGACTGGGACGGCCGATTGCCCGACCTGTCCCCCGCGACGGCCTCCGAGATCGTGCGCGCGATGGACGCGGGGCTCGCGGCCGAGCGCGACGGAAAGATCGGCGAAGCCCGCCGCCTCTACACCGCCGCCATGCGGATCGACCCGAACGATCCCACACCGATCCGTTTCCTGGGCGAGCTTCAGCGCCACGAGATCGGCGACTGGATTCAGGCGCGCGCGTTGTTCACACGCGTGACCGCCATGCCCGCCGACCCGATCTCCCGCGCCGTCGCCCTTCACGGCTTGGGCAAGATGACGATCCACGAAGGGCGATACGCGGAAGGGCTCGGCCTGTTCCAGCAATCGCTCGAGGCCTTCCCCCTCCCGCTCACGTACCGCAACCTCGCCGTCTACTGGAACTCCGAAAAAGACCACGCGAAGGCGCACGCCTACGTCACGAAAGCGATCGCGCTCGATCCCGACGACGAGTACAACCAAATTTTTGCGGCCACCTACTACGTCGAGCTGGGACGTCCGGATGAAGCGCAGGCGATCGCGGATCGTTATGAAGCGATGCTCTCGGCCTCGTACAACCTCGCGGTGATCCACGCGCAACTCGGGCACAAAGACAGGGCGCTGGCGCTGCTGCGCCGCCACTTCACCATTTACGAGAAGTTCGACGCCGTGCGGTCCAAGGAGATGCAAGAAGCCAGGGACGACGTCGCCTTCGCCTCCGTCCAAAAAGAGCCCGAGTTCCTCTCGATGACCGCCAAGGCCGACCGCGACGCGGCGGCCCACCCATGAAGTCGTACCACGACATCGCCGGCGACGGGGGCTCGAACATCCTCGAACAAGTCACCGAACAGAAGGACCGGATCGCCAAGGCCCTCTCGAAGGTCAAGCACCGCGTCGCCGTGGGGTCCGGGAAGGGCGGCGTCGGAAAAAGCACGGTGACCCGCGCCCTGGCCGCCGCGCTCGCGGCGCGCGGGTTCAAGGTGGCGATCGTCGACGCCGACTTCAACGGTCCGACCCAGGCCCGCATGACGGGGCTTCGCGGAGCGGTGCCCGTCCCGGGCGTCGACGGGCTCGCACTTCCGAAGTCGCGAGACGGCGTGGGCGTTTTCTCCGTGGGCGCGTTCCTGCCGGAATCCGAGGCGCTCGATTTCGCATCCGTGAGCACCGGCGAGTCCCACACGTGGCGCGCGACCAAGGAGTTCGCCGCTCTGGGCGAGATTTTGGCGTCGGTCGCCTGGGGAAAGCTCGACGTCCTCTTGTTCGACTTGCCGCCCGGGGCCGAACGGACCTTGCAATTCGCCGAATTTCTCGGCGCCGGGACGTCGTTCGTCCTCGTTACGATCCCCTCGGAGGTCTC
>JANMVW010000330.1:0-15763 GCA_031393555.1 Acidobacteriota bacterium | reverse complement strand
GACCGTGAGGACGCGGCCCTCCGCGAGGGTCTCGATCGCGCCGGGAAGCGCGTTGCCCGAGGGCGCCTCGCCCTCGAACACGGCGCGAGCGCGGTGGATCCTCGCTTTCAGATCCTCGAGCGCTCCGTCCAGCCGGATCGTGCCGCCATCGAGAACGATGACGCGATCCGCGACGCGCTCGACGTCGTGCACGAGATGCGAGGCGTAGACGACGGCCCCGCCTTCGTGCGAGACCGCGGAGAGCACTCCGTCCAAGACCTCGCGGCGCACGAGCGGGTCCAATCCCGCGGTGGGATCGTCGAGGAGCAGGAGCTCCGGCCGGGCTGATACCGCAAGCACCAGTGCCACCTTTGCGCGCGTGCCGCGCGAAAGCTCCCGGATTCGCTTCGCCCGATCGAGGTCGAGGTCAACCACCAGCCGCCCCGCCAAGGCCTTGTCCCATCGCGGGTGGAGGGCGGCGGTGAATCGGACGATTTCGGCGATCGTCATCCACGGGTAGAGCGCCGACTCCTCGGACAAGAGTGCGGCGCGGGTCGCAACCTCGAGACGGCGTGTCACCGGGTCGAGCCCGAGAACGCGTATCCGGCCTTTGTCGGGCCAGAGAGTGCCCACGGCCAAACGAAGCGCGGTCGTCTTCCCCGCCCCATTCCGGCCGATGAGGCCGAGCACCGAGCCGGGTGCGACTTCGAAGCCGACCCCACTCAGGGCGACGGTCTTGCCGAAGGAGCGGCTGACGTTTTCGAAGACCACGGCGGGAACGGTCATCACGACTCCTTCTCACGATCCCGCCGCGCACGGGCGAAGTGCTCGAGCTTTCGTTGGACTCGCCAACCGAGCTCTTCGGGAGGGACTCCGAGCGTGTGCGCCTCGACGAGGAGGGTTTCGATCGCGGCGTCGAGAGCGGCCTCGCGCTCCTTGGGCGCCAGGGTCGCGGCGTTCTCGGCGATGAACGTCCCCTGCCCGACCCGGGTGCGAACGAGCCCAGCGCGCTCGAGCTCGGTCACGGCGCGAGCCGCCGTGTTCCGATTGACCCTGGACCTGACCCCGAGCTCGCGCACTGTCAGGAACCTGTCACCGGGCTTCAGCGCGCCCAAGGCGAGGAGGCGGCGCACCTGCTCGACGATTTGCAGATACAGGGGGATGGGGCTTTGCGGGTCGAGGTCGAGGATCACATCGTCCGCCTATTGTCCTAATGTCCTAGGACAACATACAGAGACGCCTCGCAAGAGTCCACCAGTTTCTCAAAGTCGCTTGGAGCACGCCTCGATCCCAGTGACGGGCCGGGATCATGACGGGATGGTCGAGATAGATGAACGTCCCACGCCGGCGCAGCCGGAGGGCGAGCTCGAGGTCTTCGTGCGGGTTGAGACCGGGGAATCCCCCCGACGCTTCGATCGCCGCGACCTGGAAGAACTGAGCCTGGTCCCCGTAAGAAACGCCGAAGCCGCTCGCTCGCAGCCGGTTCCCGGCTTCGACGGCACGGAACACGAGACGCCGGTCGGCGATGCGATGGCCGAGCGCTCCCGTCACCGATTCCGGGGATGCGGCGAGAGCCGCGGCCAGCGCCTCGCGCGTGCCCGCCGCCACGATCATGTCGGCGTGGATGACGAGGACCCAGGGGGCACGCTCCCGCACGGCCCGGTAGCCCGCGGCGACGGCGTGGGCTCGTCCCGGCTCCGGCTCGACGATCGTCTCGAACCCTCGCTCGCGGGCCATCGTCCCCGTTGCGTCGCGGCTGCCGTTGTCCACCACGACGATCGCGTCCGCGGCCGCCCTGAACGGGGCCAGGGAATCGAGACAGGCCGCAAGCCGAGCTTGCTCGTCGCGCGCGGGGACGACGACGGCAAACTTCATTCGCTTTCGGTACCCCTGAAGAACCTCGCGGCCGCCTCGCGGTCGCGCACGACCGGATACGGAGGGAGCGATTTGAGAAAGGTCTTGCCGTAGCCCTTCGTCGTCAGCCGCGGGTCGAGGACCGCGAGGATCCCGCGATCGCCCCGGCTGCGCAGGAGCCGCCCGAGTCCTTGCTTCAGATCGAGCACCGCCATCGGCGTCTGATACTCGGCGAACGGGTTCCCCTCGTTCTCGCGGATCCGCTCGATGCGCGCCGCGATGAGCGGGTCGCTCGGAACGTCGAAGGGGAGCTTGTCGATGACGACGAGCGAGAGTGCCTCGCCCGGCACGTCGACGCCGTGCCAGAACGAGTTCGTCCCCAGAAGGACCGCACGCGGCGTCGTTTTGAACTCCTGCAGCAGCGCCGCCTTGCTCCCCTCCCCCTGCACGAACAGCGGGAACCGGTCGAGACGGCCCAAGTGCTCGCGCGCCCGCGACAGGGCCGCATGGGACGTGAACAGGAGAAACGCCCGGCCCTCGGTGATGTCGAGGAGCGCTTCGATCTCATCCATCGCGCGCGCGAAAAACGCGGGCTCTCGCGGCTCCGGCATGCGCTTGGGGAGGTAGAGCACCGCCTGACGAGCGTGATCGAACGGGGACTCGACGATCAGGCCGGAGGCGTCGGTGAGTCCGAGGCGCTTGCGGAAGAACTCGAAGGACGTCCCGACCGACAGCGTCGCCGAAGTCAGTACGCAGGCGCGCAGCCTGTCGAAGAGCGACTCTTGAAGAAGAGGCCCCACATCGATCGGGGCCGCGGAGAGAATCACGTTGCCGCGTCCTCGTCCTTCCATCCCGTAAACGAAGCCGGAGACCTCGCGATGCAAAACGGTGTCGAGCGCGTTTTTCAGGGCCTCGGCACGAGTCTCGATCGCTTCGTTGTCGGCCCGGTTCGAGGAGGGTTTCGCAGCCTCGTCGATCGCGTGGGCGAGGACCGCCCATTCCGCCTCAAGATCCAGCCCGCCTCGGGAGGAAGGCTCGAAGCGCTGCCTCCCCGCGGCCGCGCGAAGCGCATCCTTGATCGGCGCGAACAGCTCCCGCGCCGCTTCGCGCAGTTCCGCCGCACCCCCGCCGCCTTTCGCCGGACCGCCGCTTTTCGCCGCGCTCTTTTCGACATCGCGCGCCAACTCTTCGACTTGGTGGGCCGAGGCGGTCTCGCCGAAGTAGAGCGTGGCGACCTCTTCCAAGAGATGCGCCTCGTCGAAGATCACGGTGTCGTAGTCCGGCAAGACCGCGCCATAGGCGCTGCGCACGGCGAGGTCGGCGAAAAAGAGGTGGTGGTTGACGACGACGATCTGGGCTTGTTGCGCCTGCCGCTTCACCTTGGTCAACCAGCACAGCTCGTACTCGGGGCACTTCGATCCGGTGCAGGTGTCGGCGCGGGCGTTGACGTCCCGCCACAGGCGCAGGTCGTCCGGAAGCTCGGCGACCTCCGCGCGATCGCCGCTATCGGTTTCCCGGCTCCACCGGGAGAGCACGGGGATGAAGCGACGCTCCTCGCGGACCTCAATCAAGGGCTCCTGCTCGAACTGGGCGAAGCGGTATCGGCACAGGTAGTTGTCGCGGCCTTTCATCATGCAGGCCGACACGGCGAGCCCCGCCTCGTCCCTCAGGAACGGGAGATCCTTCCGGAAGATCTGGTCCTGGAGGTTGCGCGTGCCGGTCGAGACGATCACGCGCCGCCCCGATTCCAGGATGGGGATCAGGTAGGCGAACGTCTTCCCGGTGCCGGTCCCCGCTTCGACCATCAGCGTGCCGCCATGGTCCAAGACCTTCGCGACCGCCTGGGCCATCTCTTCCTGGCCGGGGCGGTGCTCGTACCCCGCGTGGGCGGAGTCGAATCCTCCCCCCGGCGCGAAGAAGGTGCCGCGGTCCATCACGCCCGCGAGTGGGCGAGGCGGGACGCGTAAAGCGGGAATCGGGACGCAAGCACGGCGACCTCACTCGTGAGACGCGACAGGGCGGCCGCGTCGTCTCGCGCGTCGAGCGCACGGGAGATGAGCGAGGCGATCTCATCCATCTCGGTCTCGCCCATGCCGCGCGTCGTCACGGCCGGTGTGCCGATGCGGATGCCGCTCGCGACCATCGGAGGGTTCGGGTCGAACGGGATCGTGTTCTTGTTGACCGTGATCCCCGCCGCCTCGAGCGCCTTCTCGGCGACCTTCCCCGTCAGTCCCTTGGAGAACACGTCGATCAGGAAGAGGTGGTTGTCGGTGCCGCCGGAGACGATGCGGTACCCGTGGCCCGCCATGCCGTGGGAGAGGCGCTTCGCGTTGGCAATGACCTGCCCGATGTATTGCGTGAACTCGGGCCTCAGGGCCTCGCCGAAAGCGACCGCCTTGGCGGCGACGATGTGGACGAGCGGCCCGCCCTGCAGGCCGGGGAAAACGACCTTGTCGAGTTCCTTCGCGTACTCGGCCTTGCACAGCACGAGCCCGGCACGCGGCCCACGCAGCGTCTTGTGCGTCGTCGTGGTGACGAAATCGCAGTGAGGCACGGGGCTCGGGTGGTGGCCCGTGGCCACGAGCCCGGCAATGTGGGCGATGTCCGCCATGACCTTGGCTCCCACCGACTTGGCGATCGCTTCGATGCGGGGGAAATCGATCACGCGCGAGTAAGCGGACGCGCCGCAGACGATGAGCTTGGGCCGGTGCTCCTTGGCCAAAGCCTCGAGCTGGTCGTAGTCGAGCGTCTCGTCCCCGGCGCGCACGCCGTAGGCGACGAACCTGTAAAGCTTCCCGGAGAGGTTCAGCGGATGGCCGTGCGTCAGGTGCCCGCCGTGAGACAGGTCCATGCCCAAGACGGTGTCGCCCGGTTTGAGCACCGTGAAATACACCGCCTGGTTCGCTTGGCTCCCCGAATGGGGTTGCACGTTGACGTGCTCGGCGCCGAAGAGCTGTTTCGCCCGGTCGATGGCGAGCCGCTCGACGACGTCGGTGAACTCGCAGCCTCCGTAGTAGCGCCGCCCGGGATAGCCTTCGGCATACTTGTTCGTGAACACCGAACCGGCGGCCGTAAGCACCGCCTCACTCACGAAATTCTCTGAGGCGATCAGCTCGAGGCCGCTCGCTTGGCGCGAGGTTTCGTTTCGGATGGCCTCGGCGACCGCGGGATCGGCTTCGCTCAACGACTGGGTCATCGAATTCATTTGAGTCTCCTGTCGAGCCGTTCGATCTTCTCGACGCGGGTGGCGTGCCGGCCGGCTTCGAACGTGTGGCTGAGGAACGAATCGAGCGTGTCTTCCATAACGCCCAGGCCGGACACGCGCGCGCCGAGACAGATGACGTTCGCGTTGTTGTGCTGGCGGGCCACTCTCGCCTGGTAGCTCTCGGTGCAATGCGCCGCGCGGATCCCTGCGATTTTGTTCGCGGCGATCGACATCCCGATCCCGCTGCCGCAAATGAGCAGCCCGACAGGCGCCTCCCCCGCGAGGACCGCGTGGGAAACGAGAGAGGCGTAATCCGGGTAGTCCACCGACGCGACGCCGTCCGTCCCCAGATCGATGGGCTCGTGGCCGTGCTTCACGAGCCAGCGCTTCAAGTGTTCCTTGGCTTCATACCCCGCGTGGTCGGAGCCGATGGCGATCTTCATGGAGCGTCCTCCCTCCGGAGCTGTTCCAGGCTCGGGATCGGCACGGCTCCCATCTCGAGAAGCCGCGCGTGCTCGGCCAGAGCGTAGGCGTCGGTCATCGCGGCCAGATGGTCGGCGAGGATCCTCGTGAACCTCGGATCCGACCGGTACGTCCTGGCCTCCCGCTCCCGATCTCTAAGGGGCAGGTCCCTCAAGTATCGCACGCCGGCCACGTCCTTCATGCGGAACAACACGTGGTCGTCGAGCAGTCCGGGGTCGGCGAAATAGGCCGCGAAGAGACCGAGCAACACGAGACGTCCGCGGGCGTCGACCTGCTCGGCCTCGCGGCCGCGGTGAACGCGCGCTTCGAGGAACCGCTCGAGGTCGGAGACGAGCTCGCCCCCTCCGCGAGTCCAGGCCACTTCGGTGCCCGTCACGGCCTCGTCGCGGACCTCGAGGAACCGGCTGCCGCTCACGATCTTGTGCTTGGTCTGCCACTTGGCGAGCGTCTGTTGCGTGCCGAGGATCGCCCCGGTGACGAGCAGATGCGTGAGGCCTCGGTGAATCGCGTTGGCCTTCATGAAGCGTCCCCCGCGTTGCGGATAACGGGAACCCAGCTTCTTTTTGAGCTCCTTGACCGCGCGGAGGCGCTCGACTTCGGCGAGCTCGACCGTTCCCGACTGGAGGGCGTCGTCGAGGTCGTGAAGTGCGCTCGCCAGTCGCGCCGCCAGGGCGACCACTTGCGCCTCGAGCGAGGCGGCTCGTCCCGGCCGGAGCCCTTCCGGAACCTCGGCCGGCGCCCGCCCCCGGCCTTGCGCCTTGACGAGCCCCTCGCGCGTTGCGTCGGTGAGGTTCAACCCCGGGTGCTCGTAACGCTTTTCGAGAAGGTCCACGACGCGCAGGGCCTGCCAGGCGGCGTCGAATCCGCCGAGATCCGAAAGGCCGGGGCCGCCTCGCCCGTCGCGCTCGCCCGAGAGCAGATCGTCGAGCGCCCGTACACCCGACGGCCCGAACGGAGGCTGCCCGAGGTCGTGCGCGAGAGCGACGGCCTCGACCAGGTCTTCGTTGAGGGCCAAGGCGCGTCCGATCGTACGCGCCACCTGCGCGACCTCGAGCGTGTGTGTCAGCCGGTTTCTGCGATGGTCTTCATAGGCGGGGAGGATCCCCGTGACCGCCTTCTGGCGAAGCCTCCGAAACGCGCGCGAGTAGACGACGCGGTCGCGGTCCCGCTGGTACGCGGTGCGGTAATCGAAGGCCCTTCCGTCGTCCTCGACCGGCAGCCGCCGCGTCGCGTCCGCCGACCGGAGCGCATACGGCGCGAGCCTTTCGGCTTCGCTTTTTTCCAGCGATTTCCTCATCGATTCGGCCATCGGGCCGGGATGCTACACCGCGCCTTGAATCGGCTCCATGCGCGCCCTAGGTTTGGGGGCGAGCCGCTTTCCGGAGGACCCCCATGAGCGTGACGATCGACACGGACCGCTGCGAGAGCACGGGGGTGTGCGCCATGGTCTGCCCCGAGGACATCATCGAGATCAGGAACAGCAAGCCGGTGATCATCAATCAGATGGCGTGCACGGCGTGCTGGAAATGCGCGGAGAGCTGCGTCAGCGCAGCGATCAACCTCGACTGACGGGGACCTTTCGCGCCTCCCGACACGATCCGTTGGATGAAAATTGGGGAATGTCCCCAATAATGCCCCCCGCATGCCGCCGCCAAAGACCTCGACCCTCATCGCCGAGCTCGAATCGCTGACCGACCTTTCGAGGGAGATGACGCGCCGCGCGCAAACCCACGGCGCCTTCCTCGTCTGGCGCGCCCAGGCGCGACGCGTCGCGAGCGTGCTGCTGAAATCAGGCAAGGTCGAGGAGGTCGTCACCTCTTCGGGGTCGGGGCACGGCGTCCACGCGATGACCGGCGAAGGGCGCACCGCGCTCGGGAGCCGCGACGAATTTCTTCCCGAGCCCGCGCTCGCGCTCCTCGATCACACGGTCGCGGCGGCCCAAGCGGCCGGGTTGCTCGGAGTGACCAGAAGCGATGCCACCGCGCTCGAACCGGCCGTCGCGCGTGCGATCCCCGACGGCCTCGAAGCGTTCGATCGCATCGACCTGACGGCTGCCGCGGGCCGGCTCGCCGAACTCGAACGTGAAATCGCGGGGCGCGTCCCGGGCGTGAAACTGTCCTTTTCGTATCAGGCCGATCTCGACGCGTGGCGCGTCGTCCGCTCGGACGGCGGAGACGTCCTGTTCGCCATGCCGCGTTGCGTCTTGCGCGTCGCCGCAAGCTCGACGGGCGACGCGCGCCACACGGTCGGCGCTTCGGTGGCGAGCCCGAACCCGAGACTCCTCGACGATCCGTCGACGATCGCGACGTTCCTGAAGCGCGCGACCTCCGCCGCTCGCTTGGCGACCGTCCTCCCCGATGCGCCGTCCCACCCGGCGGGTTCGTTCCCTCTCGTCATCGACTACGCGCTGGCCAAGGGACTCGCCCACGAAGCGTTCGGTCACGCTTCGGAGGCCGACGGCTTCCGGTCGTCGATCCTGGCAAAAGACGGCCGGTTCAAAACGGGCGAGCTCGTCGGCGCGACCCACGTCTCGATCATTGACGAGCCAAAAGCGGGCGATCACGCCTGGCAGCCGTTTTCGGCTTCGGGCGCCAAACGCGAGCGCGCGACCATCGTCGATCACGGCCACCTCGGCGACGCCCTGACCGACTCGTGGTCGCAGCCGTCCTCAGGCTCCCGTCTCACGAACGCGGATCGCGCGGAGTCGTTCCGCTCGGCCCCGCTCCCGCGGATGTCGAACATTCGCATCGAGGTGGACCATCCTCTCCCCGCCCCCGGCGCGTTCGAAGACTACGGCCCCGGAGAGGTGCGCGACCTCTTGGCGGATGCCGGCGTTCTGAAGCGCCACCCCAAGGTCGTTTTCCTCTCCGGCTACAGCGGTGGCCAGGTCAATCCCACGACCGGCGACTTCGTTTTCAACTGCAAGGCGATCTACGTGCTCGCGCACGACGGCGTCACGCTGCACAAGCCGGCGATCTTCTCGGGATCGATGTTCGGCGCGCTCCGATCGATCCGCGAAGGATTCGGCCCTCTCCTCCTCGACGCGATCGGAACGTGCGGGAAGTGGGGGCAGAGCGTCCCCTCGTCGGGCGGGAGTCATTACTTCCTCGCCCTCGATTCCGACCCATCGGTCCGGCTCGGCGGGCGCTGACGTGAATCTCGAAAAGCTCATTCACTCCCTGGGCGCCACCCGTTCCGACGGGCACGCCATTGCCGCGTGGAGCATCTACGTCGCCGAGGCCAGGCGCACGAGCGTGGGCACCAAGGACAGCGAAACCGGAAGCCCTCACGCGCCGATGACGCTCGCCGAGTCCCTCACCGCGCGCTACAAGTTGATCTGGGACGACGGAAAATTAAGTCGTGGGGCGATGGAGCGCCGCGCCATCGAGCGCGAGCCCGAGGCGGTCCTTCAATCCGCCCGCGCGGCGTCGTACGAGGACAAAGACGCCATCGACGTGCTCGGCCCCGCAATCTTCCCCGATGTCGCCACCCACGACCCTGCCACCGCCGCGATCGCCGCCGGCGGGGTCGAGGCGTTCGTGCCGCGACTTGCCGCCATCAGGGAGCGCGTCGCCCGCCACGGCATCCGCACCTGGAGCGGTTCGATTCACGCCGCCGAGGGCACGGCGCGCGTCGTGACCTCGGCGGGGCTGGACATCGCGGGCAACGGCACGTCAGCCGGATGGAGCGCGACGTTAGACGGCGAGCTCGGCGCGGGGCACGCCGCGCGCGCGCCCGAGCCGATGGGCGACCTCGAAAGCCGGCTCGATCGCCTCGTCGCATTCGTCCTGGGCTTGCGGAGGACCGCGGCCTCGCGCTCCGGAGGCGTCCTCCCCGTCCTGCTTCACCCCGACGTCGTCGAAGACTACGTGCTCGGCGTGCTCCTCCACAATCTCGACGGCGCCCAGGTCGCGCACGGCACCGGAGCGTTCCGCACGGAACAATTCGGTGCCGCGGCACCTGTCCTTCGCGACGACCTCACGCTGCGTACCGACCCGTGCGTCCCGATGGCCGCGGGCGCCTTCCGCTTCAGTCAGGAAGGGCTCCCGTCGCGTCCGTGCACGTTCCTCGAAAAGGGCCGCCTGGCGACACCGCTTCTCGACTTGAAGTACGCGCGCCGCCTCGGCCTTGCGCCCACCGCCAATCCCTCGGCCATGGACACGCTCTTTTTCGAAGGCCCACCGCCGATCTCGTACGACGACGCGCTCGCGTCCGCGACGGGTGGAGCGCTCGTCCTGTCCGTCCTCGGGGTGCACACGCAGGACTTCACCAGCGGCGACTTCTCGCTCTCCGCCCCGCAGACACTGGCCGTTGGCCCCTCGGGGCTCGAAGGACGCCTGCGCGCGACGATCTCCGGAAACGTGTTCGAGCTTCTCCGCTCTCCCGAGCTCAGCCTGGTTCGCTTCCCCGGCGAGCACACGCCGGGGTTGCTGGTGCACTGCCGGCTCGATCCGGCGTGACGGACCGGGTAGGTTCCTGAGACTGTCCTGCTCCCGCCCGAAGTTGACAGCGTGATAGCTCGAAAACCCCTCGCGATCCTGAATCATGTCCTTTTGAAATCGGACGCGGTCGTACCCTCCCCTTGACACCCTCCCCCTCGCATCGCAACAAAGCGTGGTCGAATCATCTGATTCCGAGGTAATCCCATGCGCCCAGACCGGATGACGCTCAAAGCCCAAGAAGCCCTGCAACAATCGCAGGAGTTGGCGCGGAGTTTCCGCCATCCCGAGATCCGGCCGCTCCACCTCCTGCTGGCTCTCACTCGCCAACAGGAAGGGATCGTCGCCCCGATCCTCGAAAAGCTCGGGACCGACCCGCGCGCTGTCGCTGCGGCTACGGAAGATCGCCTCGAGTCGCTCCCGAAGGTCGAGGGTCAACAAGACGTCGGCGTTTCGCGAGCGCTCCAGGACGTATTTCAGGTCGCCGAGAAAGCAGCCAAGGAATTCCAGGACGAATATGTCTCGACGGAACATCTGCTCCTCGCGATGGTGCGCGGGAAGGGCGAGGCGGCTGAGATTCTGAAGAAGCTCGGCGCCACGCCCGACAACATCCTTCATGCGCTGCGCGAGGTGCGTGGGTCGGGGCGGGTCACCGATCAGAACCCCGAGGACAAGTTTCAAGCGCTTCGAAAATACGCGAAGGACCTGACCGATCTCGCGCGGCGCGGGAAGCTCGATCCGGTCATCGGCCGCGACGAGGAGATCCGGCGGTCGATCCAGATCCTCGGGCGGCGGACGAAGAACAACCCGGTGTTGATCGGCGATCCGGGCGTCGGGAAGACGGCGATCGTCGAGGGGATCGCCCGGCGCATCGCCGACGGCGACGTGCCGGAGACGCTGCGCGACCGTCAGCTCGTGGCGCTCGATCTGGGCGCGCTCATCGCGGGGTCGAAGTATCGCGGCGAATTCGAAGACCGGTTGAAGGCGGTGCTCAAGGAAATCGAGGAGTCCGAAGGGCGCGTCATTCTCTTCATCGACGAGCTGCACACGCTGGTCGGAGCCGGGGCGGCTGAAGGCGCGGTCGACGCGGCGAACCTCTTGAAGCCTGCGTTGGCGCGCGGCGATCTGCGCTGCATCGGCGCCACGACCATCAACGAGTACAGGAAGTACATCGAAAAAGACGCGGCGCTCGAGCGCCGGTTCCAGCCGGTCAAGGTCGGCGAGCCCACGGTCGCCGACACGATCTCGATCCTGCGCGGTCTCAAGGAACGCTACGAGGCGCATCACAAGGTGCGCATCCAGGACGCGGCCGTCGTCGCCGCGGCGACGCTGTCCCACCGTTACATCTCCGACCGGTTTCTCCCGGACAAGGCGATCGACCTGATCGACGAGGCCGCGGCGGGGCTCAAGATGGAGATCGACTCGGTACCGGCGGAGGTGGACGAGATGTCCCGCCGCGCGACGCAGCTCGAGATCGAGCGCCAAGCGCTCAAGCACGAGAGCGATCTGGTGTCGCGCGAACGGCTGGGCAAACTCGAAAAGGAGCTGGCGGACGTCAAAGAGGAGCTCCAGTCCAAGAAGGCACGCTGGCAGTCGGAAAAAGACGTCATCACTCGGATGGCCGGACTGAAAGAGAAGATCGAGCAGGCCAAGGTCGAGGCGGAGCGGGCACAGCGCGACGCGGCCTACGAGCGCGCTTCGATGCTCCAGTACGACACGCTTCCCAAGCTCCAGAAGGAACTCGAGGACGAGGCCGCGCGACTGGCCGAGATCCAGAAGGACGGCGCACTCCTCAAGGAAGAGGTGTCGGAAGAGGACATCGCGGAGATCGTTTCGAAGTGGACCGGTGTTCCGGTCGCGAAGATGTTGGAGGGCGAGCTCCAGCGGCTCGTTCACCTGGAAGACGAGCTGCACCAACGGGTGGTCGGACAAAACGAAGCCGTCAAGGCGGTAGCGACCGCGGTGCGCCGCGCGCGCGCCGGCCTCAAGGACCCGAATCGCCCGGTCGGCTCGTTCCTTTTCCTGGGGCCGACGGGGGTTGGAAAGACCGAGCTGGCCCGCGCGCTGGCCGCCGTCCTGTTCGACGACGAGCGATCGCTGATCCGCATCGACATGTCGGAGTACATGGAAAAGCACTCGGTCGCGCGGATGATCGGCGCGCCTCCGGGATACGTGGGCTACGACGAGGGAGGCCAGCTCACCGAAGCGGTTCGCCGCAGGCCGTTTTCGGTCATCCTTCTCGACGAAATCGAGAAGGCGCACACCGACGTCTTCAACGTCCTCCTCCAGGTGATGGACGATGGGCGCCTCACCGACGGCCGCGGCCGCACGGTGGATTTCAAGAACACGATCCTCATCATGACGTCGAACCTGGCGTCGTCGTACATCCTGGAGCACGCGCACGCCGACATAAAGCAGGTGCGCAAGCACGTCGACGAAGCGCTGAAGCACGCCTTCAAGCCGGAGTTCCTGAACCGGATCGATGACACGATCGTCTTCACGTCGCTTCGCGACCACGACCTCTTGGAGATCGTCGACCTGCAGCTCGCGCGGCTGAAAACCACGCTCGCCGACCGCCGGATCGACCTGGTCGTCACCGACCTGGCCAAGGGGAAGTTGATCGAGGCCGGGTACGATCCGGCGTTCGGGGCTCGCCCCCTGAAACGCGCCATCCAGCGCCTGATTCAGGATCCCCTGGCGCTGAGGCTCCTAGACGGCACGATCGCCCCGGGCGCCACGGTGAGGGTTACGCTCGAAGGAGACGAAATCCTGCTCCAGGCGGCCGAAGTGGTCGTAAATTGAGGGGCATCATGGCCGTTGACCGCTGGGATCCCGTGCGCGATCTGAGACACCTCAAAGAGAGGGTCGATACGCTTTTCCAGGACGTGCTGGGGCGTGCCGGGACCGAGGCGGCGCCCGAGGCTCCGGGGGCATGGCGCCCACCCGTCGACGTCTGGGAAGAAGGCGACTGCTATCACGTGCGGGTCGACCTCCCCGGGGTGGCCCCAGGGGACGTCAACGTCGAAATCGAAGACGGCGTCCTGCACGTCCGCGGCGAACGCCGGACGGGCGGGGCGGTCCCCCGCGCCGACTTCCTCCGCGAGGAACGCCCCTACGGCCGGTTCGCATTGTCGATGGCGCTCCCCGCTTCCGTGGATCCGCAAGGGATCGAAGCGCGCCAACGCGACGGGGTGCTCGAGATCCTCGTGCGGAACAAGCGCGACGACCGCGCCTCGCGCGTGCGGGTCGAACTGAAATAGACCCCGACGCCCCGCCCCGAGCCTGCTGCTAGAATTCCTCATTGCAACCGAAGGGAGAAACGCAGATGTCCACGACGAACTACTTCAAGACAGCGCTGCTCCTGGGCGTGATGACCGGGCTGATCCTGGTCGTGGGCCGCGCGTTGGGCGGCCAGCAAGGGATGCTGTTGGCCCTCGCCTTCGCCGGCGTCATGAACTTCGTCTCGTACTGGTTTTCGGACAAGATCGTGCTCAAGATGTATCGAGGTCGGGAGGTGTCTCCGGCCGAAGCCCCGAGGTTTCACGCGATCGTCGACCGGCTCATCGCTCGCGCCGACCTTCCGAAGCCGAAGCTCTACCTCCTCCCCGGCGACTCGCCGAATGCCTTCGCGACCGGCCGCAACCCCGCCCACGCCGCCGTGGCCGCGACCGAGGGCGTCATGAAATTGATGTCCGACGAGGAATTCGAGGGGGTCATCGCGCACGAGCTCGGCCACGTCAAGAATCGCGACATCCTGATCTCTTCGGTTGCCGCCACGATCGCGGGGGCGATCACGTTTCTCGCGACCATGGCCCGGTGGGGTGCGCTGTTCGGCGGCTACGGAAGTAACGACGACCGGCGAGGCGGCGGCAATATCGTCACGCTCTTGCTCACGGCCATTCTCGCCCCGATCGCGGCGATGGTCGTCCAGATGGCGATCTCCCGCTCCCGCGAGTTCGCCGCCGACGCCACCGGCGCGCAGATCGCCGGACAACCGTACGGTCTCGCGAAGGCGCTCGAGAAACTCGACGCCTACTCGAAGCGGCTGCCGATGGAGGCGAGCCAGGCGACCGCGCACATGTTCATCGTGGCCCCGTTCACGGGAAGCGCGATCACGAATCTCTTCAGCACGCACCCTCCGATCGCAGAGCGCGTCAAACGGCTGTTGGGCCGCGAGGCGTAAAGGACCACGATGTCGGATTCGGAGATCGAAACGGACGCCGACGACCTCGAGGGCGCCGAACCGCCAACCCCGGCGATCGACCCCGCGGAGTTCGAGGCCTTGCGGGTTCGCGCGGAGGGGGCGGAGCGCAAGCTGCGCGAGATCCAGACCACGTTTCTTTCTGCAAAGGCCGAGCTCGACGCCACCCGCGTGCGACTCGAGCGCGACCTCGCCCGCAAGGTCGAGATCAAGTTCGCGGACCTCGTCACCGACCTGCTCGAATCCGCCGACGACCTCGACCGCGCCATCGAGCACGGCCACACGGTCGCCGCAGCCGCTCCGGTGATGCGAGGCGTCGCGCTCGCGCGCGAGCGCTTCATCGCGGCACTCTTGAAAGCGGGGCTCGAGCGGATCGATCCCGTCGGCGAAATCTACGACCCGAACATTGCCGAGGCGGCCGGCGTCCTTCCCGTGGACGACCCCGCCGCGCACGACACCGTCGTGCAGCTCGAGCGGGTGGGCTACAGAATGTCCGGCCGCGTCATCCGGCCGGCGCGCGTTCTCGTCGGCCAGCTCGTTTCCTAGACGCAGTTCATGCTCGACACGATTCGCCTGTACGTCCGCTTCACGCGGCCGTTCACGTTGCTCCCTCCGCTGCTTGGGGTCATTTCGGGGGCGGTCACCGCCTGGGGCTCGGCGTCGAATCCGCACGTTCTGGCAGGCCAGGAGCGTCAATGGACGTGGAGCATCGTCGCGATGATCCTGCTGGGGTCCGCCTCTGCGGCGATGCTGAACGCGGCCTCGAACGTCATCAACCAGTACTACGATTTCGAGAATGACCGGATCAACAAGCCCACCCGCCCTCTCATCACGGGCGAAATCTCGATGGGCGCCGCGTACCGATACGCGATCGCGCTCTACGCGTTCGCCGTCGTCCCCACCTGGTTCGTCGTCACGTGGCCGGCCGTCACCCTGGCCGAGAAGTTTCGAGGACCGCTCTCGCAGCACCAATGCTTTGCGATCTTCACCCTCGGGCTGATTTTCACGCTGATTTACAGCGCCCCACGTTTCGGACGGACGAAGGCCAACGCGTTTCTCGCGAATCTCACGATCGCGATCCCGCGCGGATGTCTCCTCAAGGTGGCCGGCTGGTCGATGGTCGCTTCCGTGTTCCACGTCGAGCCGTGGTTCATCGGATCGATCTTCTTTCTCTTCCTCGCCGGGGCCGCCTCAACCAAGGATTTTTCGGACATGCCCGGCGACGAAGCGGCCGGTTGCCGCACGCTACCCATTCGCTTCGGCGTGACCTCGGCCGCGAGGATGATCGCTCCGTTTTTCGTGCTGCCGTGGCTGCTGCTGCCGGCGGGAGCGTGGCTGCGCAATCCCTGGTCCCCCGAGCACGCGATCCTCACGGGAAATCGCTGGGTGCTGACCGGCCTGGGACTCGGCCTGGCCGTCTGGGGCTGCTACACGGTCTACCTGATCCTCAAAGACCCGGAGGATCTGGCGAAGGTCGAGAACCACCCTTCGTGGACGCACATGTACTTGATGATGATGGCCGCGCAAGTCGGCTTCGCCGTCGCCTACCTGCTGTGATCGAGGGGGCATTCCCCTTTTTCGCCGCACAGCGGTATCCGGGGA
>JANMVW010000100.1:0-6330 GCA_031393555.1 Acidobacteriota bacterium | reverse complement strand
CATCGCCGTCGCGCTCGCGGTGGACGGCCTGAACTCGATCGACGCCAAGCACACGTCCTCGCGGGAAGCCCGGAAGTGGATCCTCGCGCCGTGGGAGACCGTCACGCTGTCCGGCTGGCAGACGAGCTCCGGCACCGCGCGTCGTTTCGTTTTCACGTCCGAACCGAAATCGTACGGCTCGTGGCTGGGCCACACGAGCGATCTCGGCGTCATCAGCGCCGCGTTTTTCCGGGAAGCCAGGCGCTTGGACGAGCTCGCGTCCGCAGCCGAGCCGCTGCGCCTGGAGGAGCTGGACAAGCGGGACTCGGGAAGCGCGCGCAACGCCGACGCGCCGAAGGAGAAATCGGCGAGCGGCAGGATGCGCCCACTGAAGGACGAATTGGCCGCCACGGGGATCGGCCGCGAGGTCGAACACCCTGTGACCCAGGTCGACTTCGAAGCGGAAGACGTCGCCGCGTCGACCCTCAGCGTTCGGTACGAGTACCGTGACGCCCTCGTGCGCCTCGGCATCATTCCGGCCGGCGACGACGCCCTCGCCCGTCGAGAGCGCGCCCGCGGCTTCGTGGAGCCGGGCTTCGCCCCCGATCCGTACCGGAACCGCCGCTGACGAATCGGGGACCGTCCGCTTTAACTCAACAGCGCCAGCAGGTCGTCGCGGGTGAGCGACGCGGCGCGCGCGGCATCGCCCAGGGCAGCATCGGCGATGCCGCGCTTGGCGTCTTGAAGGAGCAGGATGCGTTCCTCGACCGTTTCTTCGGCGACGAGACGGTAGACCAGCACCGGCCGGTCCTGCCCGATGCGATGGGCGCGGTCCGCGGCCTGGTCTTCGACGGCCGGGTTCCACCACGGGTCCATAAGGAACACATGATCGGCGGCGGTGAGATTCAGTCCCGTGCCACCGGCTTTCAGCGAAATCAACAGCACCGGCGGTCCGTCCTGATCTTGGAACTGCGCGACGACACCCGCCCGGTCCACGGTCGAGCCGTCGAGGCGCGTGAATGCGATCGCCGCCTTACGCAAGTGAGGCTCGATGAGGTCGAGCAGCGAGGTCCACTGCGAGAACACGAGCGCCTTGTGGCCTTCGGCGACCACCATCTCCAAGCTCTCGCGAAGCCGCTCGACCTTGGCGCTGGTTTCCGCCGTCTGCCCGGGAACCAGCGCGGGGTGGCAGGCCGCCTGCCGCAAACGGAGCAGCGCCTCGAGCGCCGCGAGGACGCTTCCCCCTTCTTGGAACTTCGCCACGACGTTTTGGAGCGTCGCCGCGCGCACGGCGTCGTAGATCTGGCGCTCCGGCTCGCTCAACTCGCAGTAGAGGATCGAGTCGGTGCGCGGGGGCAGCTCCGGAGCCACATCCTGCTTGAGGCGGCGCAGCACGAACGGCCGGATGCGCTCGCGAAGCCGCGACGCGACACCGTCCACGCCTTCCGCCACCGGCTTCGCGTAGCGATCCTGGAAATCTCGGCGCCCGCCGAGCAGCCCTCGGTTCAGGAAGTGCATCTGACTCCACAATTCGTCGAGCCGATTCTCGACGGGAGTCCCCGAGAGCGTCAGCCGCCAGCCCGCCTTGATCCGGTACGCGGCCTGGGCGACCTGGCTTTCGGGGTTTTTGATCCACTGCGCCTCGTCGAGGACGACCGTGTCCCACGTGCCTGCGGCCAGCGTCGTTTCGTCGAGACGGAGGAGGGCGTAACTGGTGATCGTGACGTCGGCCGCCGGGTCGAGCGCGCGCTTCGGGCCGTGGTAAACGCACGCGGTCAGCCCGGGACGGAATCTCCGGATCTCGTCCGACCAGTTGTGCACGACGCTCGTGGGGGCGACGACCAGCGTTTTTCCCCGGACGGCGCACAGGGCCTGAACGGTTTTGCCCAGACCCATGTCGTCCGCGAGAAGCCCGCCCAACCCCGCCTCGCGCAAGAAATGCAGCCACGCGACACCATGCCGTTGATACGGCCGCAACTCCGCGGCGAGGTCTCGCGGCAGCGCGGGCTCGCCAAGCCCCTCGAATCCGGCGAGGAGGGCCGCCAGCCCGTCGAGCGCCGCGGGGCGGGGTTGGTCGAGGTCGTCGCAGAGCCGGGAGACGTCCGGGAGCATCGCCTTCGAGATCGCCCCGGACTCGTCCCGCGCGGCGAGGAGATCCGCGATCTGCGCGCCGAAGCGTGACAACCAGTCGAGCGGGAGCGGCGCGTAGCCGCCTCCGTTCAACGCCACCAAAGACTCCCCCGCCCGAAACGCCGCGAGGACCGCGCCCGGGTCCGCCAGCCGCGCGGCTCGTCCGCCCGCAGCCGGACTCGTGAACAAAACGTCCACCTCGCCGCCGGCTCCGACGCTCACGCTCGGCTGGAGCGGGCCCGCCAGCTCGAATGCGTCTCGTCCTCCGCCCTGCAGATCGCCCGCGAAGGCGGAGAGTTTCGCGACGAGCGCGACCGCGTCACTCCCGGAGACGACGGCCGCCACACCGGGGGCCAGTCCGAGCCTCGCGGCGAGGCGCCGAACCTCGCGTTGCTCGGCACGTTCGTCGCGGAGCGGCAACGACCCCTGGAGGTGCACGAGCTTGCCGCCGTCCACACGGGCCTGCGGCGGGTCGCCATAAACGAGCACCGCAAGGACGTAGAGGGACGCCCCTTCCCGGCGCGTCTCGATGGCGATCCGCGGCGGAATGCGCTCGATGGCCGGGAGCCGCGAGGTGCGGACGTCGACGGCGACCCGCCCGCGAAGGGCCGGGAGCACTTCGGTGACCAGCTCGTTCCACGAGCCCGGCCCGAAGTGCCGACCCGCCGCGAATTCATGGAGCTCGCGCCCGGTCAGCCTGGGCTCCGCCGACGGCCGGAGCGTGTCGCCGCACAACGCCATGCCGTTTTGAAAGACCTCCGAGATCTCGGGGTCGTCTTCCAGCACCACGCGGAAACCGTCCCCCTGATCCTCGACCCCGACCCTCGGCCCCACAGGGGTCGCCGAGGTCCGCACGGGAACGCCGTCGAGCGCCACGTCTTCGCAACCGGTCAGGGCGCGCAGGAGCTTGTCGACGATCGCGCGCGGCACCGGCCCGCGCCGGTGCGTGCTCAACGCCAGCTCGGTCGTCAGGTCGTCCTGCCGGGCGGTAAACGGCGGAGCCGGGACTTTCCCGGACGAGAGCGCCGCAAGCGTCGCCTCGAACGGATGGAAGGCGTCGCCGACCCGGACGCCCCGCTCGAGCGCCAGGCCTCCCGACCCTCTGAGGAAGCGGTACGCAATCGTTCCCATCCCGTGCGAAGGCGACGGGAGGGCGCGCCCCTCGTCATGGGCCCGCTTGAGGGCGATGACGGCGGCGGCGGCGTGCTCGCAGATGGCCGCGCCGCACGTGCACTCCCACTGCGCATCGTCGAGGAAGAGACGAACGCTGCGCGCGATCATCCCGCCTCGGGTCGCCACGCGGACGGCGACCTCGTCGGATTCGGCGCGCTCGCCGATGACCGCGTCGGCGCGAACGAGCTCGATACCGCGGGACCAAAGCTGCGCCGAACACGCCTTGCGCACGGCCTCGAAGGTGGATGTCACGCGTGAAGGATAGCGTGCCGCACCAACTACGCTGAGGTGGCCTCGCGGGCAACTTCGACGCGCAGCGTCCTGCGGGCGCAGAGACTGCCGCCGGTTCCACGGACCGAGGCGAGCGCGGTCTCCGCGAGGCGAAACAGCTCCTGCAGATCGACCCCCGCAGCGGGATCTTCGATCGTGACCGCGCCGATCGCGACGTGGACCGCGCACGCGCCGTCACCGTCGGACGGCGCGTGCAGCGCCTCGAAGACCCGATTGACGGCAGGGCCGGGATCATCGCACTCGTTGAGTACGACTCCGAACTCGTCCCCCCCAAACCGTCCGACGCAATCGGTCCCCCGGGTCGCATCCTCGAGAGCGTGGGCCACGCGCTGCAGGGTGGCGTTACCCCCGATGCGGCCGTGCTCGGTGTTGATCTGTTTGAACCCTTCGACGTCCACGAGCAAGAAGCCGACCGCTTTGCCGAGCCGCCCGTCGCGCGCGATCGTCTCCTTGAGCCGGAGGAGCAGCCCGGCGCGGTTCAGCACGCCGGTGACCGCGTCGCGGGTCCTGACGTCTCGCAACTCGCGGGACTGGGCCGCGACCGCCTCCTCGAGCGTCGACAGCTCGTTGCGCAGCGCCGTCTCCCGGAGTCGAAGATCGTGCCCGTCCGACACGAGGCGCGATACCCACGCCACGAAGGCGACGGCCATCGTGGCGTTCGTGGCGGCGGCGATCGCCAGTCCGCGACTCGGAGCCAAAATCAGCGCCGCAAGTCCGGGAACGAGTCCAATCGCGAGCACGACGGCGATCCGCAAGAGCGTATTCGTCCTCAGGTTCATCGACGAGACCCTTTCCCCAAAACCGGCGCAGGGGCCGTAAGTGGAAGATGAGCCTTGGGACGGCCGCGTCAAGTCCGGCGAGACGGACGGCGGGGGCGCGGCGCAAGGGACAGGGGCGGGTGCCAACGGTAGCGGTTCAACGCGAGCGTTCCATTGGGCCGGAAATCGACCCCCTCCGCCTCGAGCAGGGCTCGCTGCAACCCGGGCGGCATGTCGGGAAGGCGGTCCGTCGACGTTCCGCCGGACGCGTTGACGACCCGCTGCCAGGGTACGCCCGGGGGGCAACCGTGCATCGCCCACCCCACCGCCCGGGGGGACAGGCGGCTTTCGATCAGCGTGGCGATCTGCCCGTAGGTCATGACGCGTCCCTTGGGGATGCGCCGTACGAGGGCGTAGACGCGCCGGAAGACCTGCGCCTTCTCCCCCGAGACGTCGCCGTGAACTCGCGCCACGCCGCCTAGACTAGCAAGCCCGGCAGGATTCTTGACTTCCCGGGGCCCGCTGTAGATAGTCGCCCGCGATGATGGAAGGCAAGCGCGTCGTGGTCGTGATGCCGGCGTACAACGCCTCGCGCACGCTCGAACGCACGCACGGGGAAGTTCTCGCCCACGGATTCGTCGATCGGGTGATCGTCGTCGACGATGCCAGCCGCGACGACACGGCAGAGCGCGCGAGACACCTCCCGCGGACGACCGTGCACGTGCACCCCGTCAATCGCGGCTACGGCGCGAACCAGAAGACCTGCTACGCGCTGGCGCTGGCCGAAGGCGCCGACGTCGTGGTCATGGTCCACCCGGACTACCAATACACGCCGAAGCTGCTGCCGGCCCTCGTGGCGCCGATCGTCTGGGAGGTGCACGACTGCATGCTCGGTTCCCGGATCCTGGGCGGCCGCGCGCTGTTCGGGGGGATGCCCGTTTACAAGTACGTGGCGAACCGCGCGCTGACTCTTGCCGAGAATGTCTTGCTGGGTGCGAAGCTCTCCGAATACCACACCGGCTATCGCGCCTTTTCGCGCGAGGTCCTCACGAGCTTGCCGCTTTCTCACAACTCCGACGACTTCGTTTTCGACAACCAGATGCTCGCGGAGATCCTCTGGCGGGGGTTTCGCGTCGGCGAGGTCAGCTGCCCCACCAAGTACTTCGCCGAAGCGTCGTCGATCAACTTCGGCCGCAGCCTGCGTTACGGGTTCGGCTGTTTGGGGACGGCCGCGGCCTTCCGGCTGGCCGCCTGGGGGATCGGCGAAAACGCGCGGTTTCCCAGGCCGCGGCCCGACATGAGTTGACCCGCCGGAATCAGCTCATCGACCCCCGCTCTGTTGCCGCCATGCTCGCGGCCATCCGCCCGCCGGCCCGTCCGGCGAACAACTTCATCAGCACGGCGATGATGTAATACACCGCCTGGCCGGGCGTGCCGAACACCACCCCGAGTCCCGTCAGGAACCCCGCGGAAGCACCGGTGAGCCAACCGTGCGCCTCGAAGCGTCCGTCGGCGCGCCTGGCCGCCCACCAGCCCGAGAAGAAGCACAACACGGAACCGAGGGTCGCTCCCAGCACCGCGCCGATTTGTTGGGCGACCGGGTCGATCGATTCGCTGGCGGGCCCGGGCCCGCCGTGCCCGGTCAGGGCCACGACGAGCGCGATGACCGCGATCGTCAACGCTTCCGAGATGATCCCCCCGACGATCGGGTAGATCCAGCGGATGGGCTGTCGCCCCTCGGCTTCGGGCGTGCTTGGACTCATGATCGCCTCTCGAACGGTGCGTTGCGGTTCGCCGAGTTTAGCAGGCCGATACCGGCCCGAAATTCCCCGCGGATATAGAATCGGCCGGCGCCGAGGGCGCACAGGGGGTAGGCGTGGGACTCAGTTGGTGTTCGGTCTGCGGGGGAAGCCACCAGACGGCGCAAGAGTGCCCGGGCGATCTTCGCGCGACGGGCCCCGAACGTCATGGCTGGCGAGTCTCCGTCGGCACCCCTTAC
>JANMVW010000084.1:0-14842 GCA_031393555.1 Acidobacteriota bacterium | reverse complement strand
CCCGAAGTGTGGCCTCAGCTCGAGGCGTTGAAGGCCCAGGCGGTGGCCGCGAGGACCTACGCGCTCGCCAACGCGTTGCAGTTCGACGAGGACGGCTACGACATCTGCGCGACCCCTCGCTGTCAGGCTTACGGTGGCGCGTCTGCCGAGCACCCCCTCTCCGATCGCGCCATCTCGCTGACGAGCGGCGAGACGGCGACTTGGCAGGGACGGCCCATCAACGCGCTCTACACGGCAACCTGCGGCGGGCACACCGAAGACGCGAAGGAAATCTTCCCCGAACAGGCGGCTCCGTACCTCGTCGGCGTGCCCTGCCGCGCCGAGGACCAGGCCTTGGCGCGTACGCGCGGCGTGCTCGAGGGCGCGGCCCCGGTGGCGATCGAAACCGAGCTCGGCGAGGACGTGACGCGCGAGGCCTGGATGCTGGACGCGGCGGGCGTTTTTGGCGCTCACCCTCGAGATCCTCTCGCCAAGATGCTGCAAAAACCGATCGACGCCGACACCCTGCGCGCGTGGACGACGGAGCTGGCGCGACTTGCCGGACGGCCGGCACCCACGCATCCTCCGATCAAGCCGCAGACACTGGGGAAGACGGCGCTCGCCCTGGTGTCCGACCTCGGGTGGACGGAGCGGTCGGAGGTTCTCTTGACCGATGCCGATGTCGGCGCGGTCTTGCGTGACCCGAACGCGGCGGCGCTTCCCGTGGGCGAGAGACGGGCGCTGACGTACCTGGTGCAGCAGGGAGTCCTCCGGCCGGCCCGGGACGGCGCGTGGCCGCTCGACCGGGCGCCCTCGGGCGCGACGATCGCGGCCGCCCTCGCGCGGATCGGGGACGCCTACAAGGTCTTCGATCTCGACGAAGCGACCGTGGTCGCGGTCGACCGGCGCGGGCTGTCCGTCGTGCGCGGTCAGGGGAGTGCGACGCTGCCCCTGACGGCCTCCCCGCGTCTGTTCACGGCTGCGGGCCAGCGGAACTTTCCCGTGGGCGAGTTGCAGCTCTGGCCGGGCGATCGTATCCGCTACCACCTCAGCCCTGAGGGGCGCATCGACCTGCTCGAGCTCCGCCCGCCGACCAAGGGGTTGTCGGACGATCGTTCCGCCGCGGTGTATGCCTGGGAAGTGCGCAAGACCGGCGAAGAGCTCGAAGAGGCGGTGAACAAACGCGTGTCCGTCGGCACGCTCCTCGACCTTCGCGTCGTGAGGCGCGGCGCCTCGGGACGCATCGTCGAGCTTGCGGTTGTCGGCTCGAAGGCGAGCACGGTCGTGAAGGGATTCGACGTGCGCAACCTTCTCGACTTGCGCGAGAGCCTCACCGTCATCGAACTGCAGCGGGACAAAGCGGGGCACATCAGCTCGGCTGTCTTCGCGGGAAAAGGGTGGGGACACGGGGTCGGTCTGTGCCAAGTCGGCGCGTACGGCATGGCGATGAGGGGATCCGATTACAAAGAGATCCTCTCGCATTACTATCCTGGTACCGCGCTTTCGAAGGGCGCCTTGGCTGCGACTCCGGTCGCTGGCGTGCCGTGATCGCGGCCCTATATTCATGCTCGCAGGGGGCGGAACGCGAGGAGTTCCCGCGAGATGGGTCGAAGGCTTCAAGGGCTCGGAGCGCTGTTGATCGTGGTGACCGTAGCACTCTGGGTCGCCGAGGTTGCGGCGTGGATTCCGGCGAGCACCGACGACCGCTGGTCCGGCCTGACGCTGAAGGCGGGGCTGATCGCGCTGGGGGCGTCGCTGTTTTTCAGGGTGCTGGCGCCGGTGACGGCGATGCTCCCCAAGGCACGGTGCACCGTGTGCGGCCGCGCCACCGAGCGGGGACACACCTACTGCCTGGATCATCTCAGAGACACGGTGAACGCGACGAGGGACGAAACCCGCAACGCGCCGCCTCCCCGTCCCAAGCCGGTCCGCTCTCCTTCGAGGTAAGGCCTCCGATTCTGGTTGTTTGCGGCCCGACGGGCACCGGGAAATCGCAACTCGCGTCTTGGGTCGCCGAACGGCTCAAGGGCGAGGTGGTCGGCTGCGATGCCCTCCAGGTTTACCGCGGCCTCGACGCGGCGACCGCGAAGCCGTCGGCCAAGGATCGAGAGCGTGTCCCGCACTGGCTGTTGGACATCGCCGACCCGCGCCGGGATTACTCCCTCGCCGAGTACGTTCGAGATGCCGACGCCGCGATCGCGGCGATCCTCGCGCGCGGGAGCGTGCCGGTCGTGGTCGGAGGCGCCGGAATGTATTTGCGCGGACTCCTCAAGGGGATCGTCGTGGCCCCCGCTCGGGATGAGGCGCTTCGCGCACGGCTCAACGCCCAAATCGCTCGATTCGGCGCACGGCGCGTCCACCGGCTGCTCGCGACGCTCGACCCGGCGACCGCCCAGCGTGTCCCGCCCGAGGATGGACAACGGATCGTCCGTGCGCTCGAGCTGGCGCTTGTTTCCGGGGAGACCTGGAGCGCCACGCTCGCCCGCTCGGGGACGTGGTCGGGCGGCCAGGAGCGCTACCGTGCGTTGAAGTTCGGCCTGGACCTCGATCGGGAGGCGCTGACCTCGCGATTGGCCGCCCGCGTCGGTACGTTTTTTGATGCGGACCTTCCGGGGGAGGTGGAGCGGCTGCTGGCGCTCGGCGTGCCCGAATCCGCCAACGCCTTCAAGGGAATCGGTTACCGGGAGATCCTCCGCGCGAGGAGCGAAGGGCGCGATCCCGCCGGCATGCGGGAGGCGATCGTCGTCGCGACGCGGCAATATGCGAAGCGCCAGCGCACCTGGTTTCGCAAGGAGCCCGGCGTCGTCTGGCTGGACGCTTCCCTCGGGATCGACACTCTGGTCGCGACCGTCGTTGGGGCATGGAAGGCTGCACGGGCCCAAGAGGGCGCCGGGTCGGCGTGTTAGACTCGCCGCATTCGAATTATCGGGAGGAGAAAACCATGGAAATCGACAGCGGAGGCATCCAGAACGAGTTCTTCAACAGGGCTCGCAAGGAACGCGCGCTTTTGTCGGTTTCGTTGGCGAACGGAACGCGGCTGGTGGGCCGGCTTCGCGCGTTCGACAAGTTCACGATCCTCCTCGACACGAAAGACGGCGACCAGATCGTCTTCAAGCACGCCATCGCCACGGTCGCGCCGGAGGCGACGCCTAGCGCCTGAAGAAGCCCTTCCCGGTCTCTTGTCCGGCGATGGAAGCGGGCGGGGCGCTTTGAGGATGCTCTCGAAGGCGCGCGTTCAGACGCTCGATTTTCGCCTCGTACTCTTGGCGAATGAGTTGAGCCTGCTTTCCCAGCCGCTCGACCTCCGCGCGAAGCGAGTCGGTCTCGGCGCCCGAGTCCCGTGCTTCGGAACGGAACTGGTCGGCTCTGAGGCGCGCAATCTCCTCGTCGCGGTCTTTGACGTCCTGACGGTGCCGGTCTTGGAGCTCGTCGTAGAGCTTTTTGATCTCTTGGAGTTCCAGGATCTTGGAGAAATCGCTGAGGGGTTCGGCCATGGGCTCTCCGTGCTCCGTCGCCGCGGCGGCGTCCGAGGCGTAGAGGAATTTTCGCAACATCAGATCCAGGTCGCCGGGGCGGGTCGAGATGGCCAAGGCTGTTTCTCGCGTCACCGCCCCGCGCAGGACGAGGGCCGCGAGCGACTGGTTCATCGACTGCATCTTGTAATAGGTCACCGAACTCTCGAGCTCTTCCTCGAGGGTCTCGAGGCTTCCCTCGAGGATCAGCTTGGATACCCGAGGGGACTGCCGCAGGATCTCCACCGCGGCGATGAGCCCGGCGCCGTCCGCGCGCTCGACGAGCTTGAGCGAGATGACGGCCTGCAGCACGCTCGCGAGTTGCTGGCGGATCTGGCGGTGGTTCCCTTCCGGGAACTGGTCGATGATCCGGTCGATCGTCTGGGCGGCGCCGTTGGTATGTACGGTCGAAAAGACGAGATGGCCGGTTTCGGCGGCGGTGAGCACCGTCTGGATCGTGAGGAGGTCGCGGGTCTCGCCGACCATGATCACGTCCGGGTCCTGTCGAAGCGCGTTGCGTAAGGCCGCGGCGAATCCCGGCGTGTCCGTTCCGACCTCGCGCTGGGTGACGGCGCCGAGGTCGTCGTTCAAGAGGAACTCGATCGGGTCTTCGATGGTCACGACGTGAACGAGTCGCGTGTTGATGACCATCCGCATCATCGCGGCGAGCGTGGAGGACTTTCCCGAGCCCGTCGGGCCGGTGATCAGGACGAGTCCCTGAGACAGCTTCGTCAGTTCCGCAAGCGACGGCGGCAAGCCCCAGTCCTCGAGCGTGGGGAACTCGAACGGCACGCGCCGGAACACCGCGCAAAGCGTTCCTCGCTGCATGAACACCGAAGCTCTGAAGCGCGAGACGCCGGGGACGGAGTGCCCGAAGTCGATCGCGCAGTGCTCCTCGAGCTGTTTCTTCAATTTGTCGGTCAAGAGCCCGTTCAGCATCTCGCGCAGCAGGTCGGGATGGAGCGGATCCGTCTTGAGCGGGAGGAGCTTCCCGTTGATTCGCAGCAAGGGCGGACGCATCGGTTTCAGGTGCAGATCGCTCGCATCCTGCTGCACCATGAAGCGGAGCAACTCGTCGATCGTCATCAAGTTGACTTCTTCCTGGGAAATGATCCCCTCGCCGCCGGAACGTCACGGGTTCCGGCCCGGAGGAAACATGGGGGCCGTCAAGCGGAGAGTCAAATCGGCGTCTCGAGGCGGGTTGGTGTCGCGGCCGTGTCTGCGGTATAAGGCCGTTTGCCCCATGAACTCCGGCACACTCAAGAAACGTCTCGGCCACCTGACCCTGGCGAACCAGTTGACGTTTCTTCGTCTGGTGGCCGTTCCCTTTTTTGTCCTGGCGATCCTCGAGGCGCGGTTCGGCCTTGCGCTCGTCTTGTTCATCGCCGCCGGGATCACCGATCTTCTCGATGGTCTCGTCGCGCGTGTGTTTCAGCAGCGGACCGCTCTGGGCGCTTTCCTCGACCCGGCCGCCGACAAGCTGCTCCTCACCGCCGCCTTCGTTCTGTTGACGAAGTACCCGAATCTGCTCCAGACGATCCCGATGACCAACCGGATTCCCCTTGGCCTCACGATTCTCTTGATCAGCCGGGACGTGCTCATCGTCGGTATCGCCCTCATGCTGAACCTTGCCTACGGCCAGACGCATTTCAAGCCGTCGCTTTGGGGCAAGATCACCACAGGTGCCGAGCTCGTGACGGCGGGCCTTTTGCTGTTGTGCAATCACTTCAAGTGGAGCCCGCCGATCGTGTCCGTAGCGATCGGCGCGACGCTCGTGCTGATTCTCATCTCGGGCTTTCACTACCTGTGGCGGACCGTGCGGCAGGTGCGCGAGAAGGGCACGCACCGGGCCTCGTCGTGAACGTCGCGTCCCTTCTGGATCTCGACACGGCCTCGAGACAGGCCTTGGAGCTCGACGCCGTCTTCGCCTGCGTTGCGTCGCATGCGGCCACGACGACCGGTAAGGCTCGCCTGCTGGCCCTGGTGCCGATCACGTCATTGGAGGTGCTCGACGCGGAGCTCTCCGCGGTGTTTGAGGCGGTGGATCACCTCGAGCGATTCGGGCGGTTCCTTCCGGGCGGCGTGCCCGATCCGGAGCCGGCCCTGGCCGGCCTTGCCATCGAGGGCATGCTCCTGGAGCCGCGGACGTTGCGGGATCTCGCGAGCGCGCTGCTCGATGCGGCCGTTTTGCGAAAACGGCTCGCGGGAATCGAGGCGGAGGGATTCGACGCGTTGAGGAGCCTCGGCCGGTCGATCCCCGATCTCGAGGGCCTCGCCCGCGAAGTGGCCGACCACGTCGCCCCCGACGGAACGATCGAAGACGGCGCCTCGCCCGAGCTTCGCCGCGTGCGCGCGGCGATCGGGAAAACCGGCGAGCGTTTGCGTCGGCAACTCGAGGCGTTCATCAACGACCCCGCGGCGGCGACGTTCGTCCGCGACGATTTCGTGACCCAGCGCAACGGCCGCTTCGTGATCCCGGTCCGCGCGGACACGTCACGTCCGGTCGAAGGGATCGTGCACGCGGCCTCCTCCTCCGGACAGACGCTGTTCGTCGAGCCGATCGCCTCCGTCGCGCTCAACAACGACCTCGTCCGTTTGGCCGAGCAAGAAACGGCCGAAGAGGCGCGCGTCGTCCGCGGCTGGACGGAGCGCTACCGCGCCCGGTGCGACGAGATCGTCGCCGCGATCTCCGGGCTCGCCCGTGCCGACACGCTGCAGGCGAGGGCGTTGTTCGCGAAACAGATCGAAGGCTGCCGGCCTCGCCTCGGACCGGCTCTGCCGCTTCGCCTCGTCGCGGTGCGTCATCCGCTTCTCGACCTGCGGCTCGCCGCCCACGGGGCCCGGTGCGTCCCGATTTCCATCGAGATCGACCCGTTCGACCGCGTGCTCGTCATCTCGGGACCGAACACCGGGGGGAAGACCGTCGCCCTGAAGACGGTGGGCCTGGCCTGCCTGATGGCCCAGTGCGGCCTTCCCGTCGCCGCAACGTCGGCTTCGCTCCCCCTCTTCAGGCAACTCCGGGCGGACATCGGCGACCATCAGTCGATCGACGCGGACCTTTCGACGTTTTCGGCTCACGTGCGCGCCGTCTCCCGATACCTCGGGGCGGCCGACCCGCCCGCGCTGTTCCTGTTCGACGAGATCGGGACCGGCACCGAGCCGGGGGAAGGGGCGGCGCTCGCGCAATCGGTGCTCGAGAGGCTGATGCTGCTGGGGATCACGGCGATCGCGACCACCCACCACGCCGCGCTCAAGGCTTGGGCGTTCGCCGAGCCGAGCGTGGCGAGCGCCGCGATGGAGTTCGACGAGGACACGCTGCGGCCGACCTACCGCGTGCTCGCCGGTCTCGCGGGAACGTCGGCGGGGATCGAGGTCGCCGCCAAACTCGGGCTGGATGCGGCGCTCGTGGCGCGCGCGAGGGAGTTGGTCGGGAGTCGCGGGGTGAGCGCGGAGGCCTTCATGGCCCGGCTCAGGGATCTCAGCGTCGAAGCGGAGGCGCGGGTCGACGAGCTGAGGCGGAACGGCGAGGCCGACGAGGCCGCGCGCGTCGCGCGTGACGCGGCGCTCGGGACCGAGACAACGCGGCGGCGCGAAGAAGCGAAACGAGCCCTTACGGAGGCGCTTCACGAGTTCAAGGAGCTCTCGCGACGTGAGCTCGTCTCGCTCAAGGACGCCAAGGAGAAGGCCAAGCTCGAGCGGGAGCAGTTCCGCGCCGAGGGCCGCCTCCGCTCTTTGCTCAAAGACAAAGAGCAGGCGATGGCGCCGCGCGAGGCGTCCGGATCGCGGCTCCCGCTGGTGATGGCGAAGGGGTCCAGGGTCCACATCGTCTCTCTCGACCGCGAGGGGGAGATCGTGGCCGTGCGCGGCGACAAGCTCGACGTGCGCATGGGTTCGACGACCTTCACCGTCGCGCGGACGGACGTCGAGGCCGGCGCCCCAGGGGGGCCGCCCCCAGCCGTGGTTCCCAAAAAGAGCGCGCTCCTTGCGGCGCTCGCCGCGGGCTCGCGCCGGGGCCGATCGGACGACTCGCGCGAGGACGTCCCGAGCGAGCTTCATCTGCTGGGGCAAACGGTCGACGAGGCCTTACCCGCGGTGGATAAGTTTCTCGACGCGTCCGCGCGCACCGGGCGTACGGA
Source organism: Acidobacteriota bacterium (assembly GCA_031393555.1). Taxonomy (GTDB): domain Bacteria; phylum Acidobacteriota; class Polarisedimenticolia; order Polarisedimenticolales; family DASRJG01; genus DASRJG01. The sequence continues at coordinate 7,215 of JANMVW010000084.1, read as the reverse complement.
GGTGCGCATCGTTCACGGCCACGGAACGGGGCGCCTGCGCCTCGCGGTGCGCGCTCACCTCAAAGGTCACCCGCTCGTGGGCGCGTGCCGGCCTGGGGCCGGAGGCGAGGGCGGTGACGGCGCGACCGTCGTTACCCTCGTCTAGCGTGGCCGCTTCGGGTGGTCCGGCGCGTCCGGATTCTCGCCCACGGTGTCGTGCAAGAGGCGCTCGCGAAAGCTGCGGGCCGCTTCGACGCGGGCGCCGAGCGAGCGGCACTGATCGGCGAGCGAGCGGTCGTGGGTGACGACGGTCCATCCGCTTTTGTCGAGCTCTTGGCGCAAAATCTCGAGGACCACCGCGTCGGCCTTGCGTCCCTTGCCGGAAAATAAAACGTCGGAGCCGTGCGAGACGCCGGGGGGAGGGGGGCCGTCGAACACGAGGATCACGCGCCGCTTTTCGGTGCGCCTCAAGACGTCGACCTCGAGGGCGAGGGCGCTCTTGTCGGCGTCCCCTCGGCTCCGGCCGGGCCAGGTCCCCAAAAGATTGTCGCCGTCGATCACGCGGGGCACGGGGCTCCTCTCACGAAACGATCAGGATGAGCGGAAAACCCCCGCTTGAAGATCGTCCCGCTCATCGGGCGCGTCACCTGCGGCCACCAACAACTCCGAGGCCTCCGGATGGCCCGGCTCCCAACGCAACGCTTCGCGGGCCATGCGCCCCGCGCGTCCGAGCCTCCCGGCCTTTTGGTACATCTGTCCGAGCGCGACGTAGGGCGAAACGAGCGCCGGGGCGAGGTTGATGGCCTGCAGAAGATGGCGCTCCGCTTCCTCGCGGCGACGGGGGTTGCGCGAGAGCACGAGTCCCAGCTCCGCGTGGTAATCGGCGTGAGCGGGGTCGAGGGAGACCGCGTTTTGGAGGAACGTCACGGCCTCGGTGTACTTTCGCGAAGCGGCGAGAGCGCGTCCACGCAGGAAGTTTTGTCTCGCGAGGTAAGCCGAGTCGGCGCCCTTGTCGGCTACGGAGCCCAGAGCCCCGGCGAGCTGCTCGTCGTATTCCGTGCGGCGCAAAGGATCCGCGAGCGTGTTGTGCGCGTTGGTCACGAGCATGAAGAAATCCTCGAAGCGGGAAAGCAGGTCGACGAGGGGCCCGGACCTGAATCGGTCCGGGTGGTAGCGCCGCGCGAGGGAGTAGTAGGCCTCGCGGATCGCCTTGGGCTTGGCCGTGCGATCGACGCCCAGCACGCCGTAGTGGTCCTGTCCCGCCACCATCGCGAGGCGGCCGAGGCATTCTTCGCGCGAAATGGAGTCGTCCCGTAAACGCGTTTCTCGCTCCCGGCGCGCCTGGCGGTCTTCCGGGTCGAGAAGCCCGGCCAGCAGATAGCCGTAGATCATCCTGAGGGTCGCGTCCTCTCCGGCGGGGGAGTTCCTGACGAGCTCGGACAGGTCGACCGTGCCGTCGCACTTCGCGAGTAGAAACGCCGCCAGGCTGTCCGACGTCGCCTCGCGCGCGTTCGCCGCGGCGGTCGCGACCGGCCTGAGGTCGGGCGGGCCGATCCGGACGCGCAGCGCGTCCAGCGAGGAGGGGTAGCGCTCCGCGTGCGCGAGCACCAGCGCTTGTGGCGCCAGCCGCACCGTGATCTCGCCGTCCAATCGAGGGAGGCCCTCGTCGAATTGACAGAGGCCGTCGGGCCACTCGAGCGTCGAGGTCAAGAGCTCACGAACCAGCCTTTCCATGGCGCGCTCGAGGGCGTCTTTGGGCGGGGTCCCGGACCGGATGAGATGAGAGATCGGCTTCGTGTTCGTCTTCGCCGCGGCTTCGATGACCTCGGTGTAGACGCGAGGGCTGATCACGTCGACCCGGACGAGGTACTCGACGAACTGCTCTTCGATGAGGTTCGACGTGGCGTAGACGATCCAGCCTTTTTGGATGCAAAACAACCGCCTGAGTTTTCCGCGCGTCGCGGTCAAGATGCCGACCGAGCCCGCTTCGGCGCTCGTGCACAGCAGACGTGCGAACTGGCGGTCGCGCGGAGGAGGGGGCGGAGGCGGGGGCGCGCTCATGCGCCGGGCTCCGCATGAAGGGATTCCGCCCAGTCCGCCGCGAGCTCGGCGAAGGTGGCGCTGTAGAGCTCCGAGAGGGCGGCGTCCGGCGTCTCGCCGGCTCCGAGCCGTCCCAAGAGGACCACGAGCAGATCGAACCCGCGCCGCTCTTCGAGGAAGCGCGTGAAGGCGAGGGCTGCGGGGTAGGTGAACGCCCGGTCGGGCCAGGTCTCCGGTGAGCCGGCGCGGACCGTCCCCTTCAAAGCGGAGACGTCGGAGCGCCTCAACGTTCTCGGCTCCGCGGCCTGGGCCAACCCCTCCTGGAGCCAACGCGGGCAGTTGCCCCTCGTCTTCGATGCGACGATCGCGTGGGTCAGCTCGTGCGTGAGCACGCGCTTGGCCTCCGGGTCGAGTCTCTTGAGACCGCCCATCGGCACACGGATCTTGCCGTCGTACAGCCCGGCGATCTCGTTTCCCACCTGCGTGACGTCGTGAAACGCCTGCTGGGGGTAAAGCAACACGGTGATCGATTGAGAGGGCGCGTGCCGGTAGCTCTGCGTGAGCTCCCGAAAGCGATCTTCGAGAAAATCCGTCAACTGCGCCACGAGGTCCTGGTCGAGAGCGCCGTCGTAGCGCAGGGTGAAGTGCGCCGCGGCCGAGTAGGCGTAGTCGCGACCGGCGGACAACTCACGCTCGGCCTTCACGATGCGCTCGCGAAGGCGATCCGACGGGGCCAGTCGATACGCCTCGCGCCACGAGGAGAGTGCGTCGTCGACCCGTTCCTCGCGATCGCGCAACACGCCGAAGACCTCGTGGAGATCGGCGGATCCTGGATCGCGGGCGAGCCCGTCGAGGATCACGGGGAGAGCCATCGCGTCGCGTCCGAGGGCCATCTCCGCGGCGGCGTATCCGACGCGCGGGCCGACGGCATCGGGCTCGGCTTTCATGACGTCGTAAAACCGGAGGGCCGCCGTTTCGAATTCTCGCGCCGCGAGTGCGGCGTTCCCCTCGCTCATCTTGGCGGCGATCTCCGGCAGGACGCCGTGCGCCGGCGCCGGGTTCGACGTGGCGACCGGGGATCTTGGCGAGCGTCCCTCGCGGGGCCCGCCCACGCGTCCCGGGGTTTCGGCTTTCGGCGCGGCCGATTCGACCCGGACGAGGATCGCGCGCGGAAGCCCGACCACGCCGCTTTTGGACTCGACGTGAAGCGTCTCCCCCTCGATCCACCAGTGCTCGGCTTCGATCGTGCCGCCTCCTTGGAGGTGCAAAACGTCGGCGCGCGCATCCGCTGAAGCGCAAGCGAGCACGAAGGAAACGACGACCGGCCACGCCCGCTTCACGGGAGCACCTTGGCGATCTCGACCGGGCTGAGTTTTTCCTTGCCGCGAAGAGCCTTGGGAAGGTCGGTGGCGACAGCCGCCTGCTTGGAGGTGGCGTAGGCGCCGAAACAAACGCGAAAGCACGGGTCGTTTTTGACCTGCGCCGGGAGCACGTAGAGGGCGCTCGACCCGTGCGCGATGCCGAGCAGGCGGTCGACCGTTTCGGGCTTGCAGGCGACGAGCAACTGCGCCGTCCATCGTCCGCGGGCCTTGCCGAGACGCTGGGAGTCGGCTTCCGCGCGCTCGGCGAGCTTGACGAGCAACGGGTGGTTGGCGGGGACGGGCACCGGCTCGGGCGCCGCCTCGGGAGCCGCCTCAGCCTCCGGCTCGGTTCTCGTTTCGGTCTCGACGGCGGCGGGCGTTGTGAGCTCGGGCGTGATCGTCGAGCCCAAGGGCAGTGAGGGAGCGGGGGAGGCCGCATCGTCTTTCGGCGGGAGGTTTCGTGGGGCCCCGGTCCTGAGGAACATCCCCGCCAGCAGGACCACGGCCACGGCGGCCAAGAGGAACGCGGAAGGGAGTATTCCCTTTCCGTCTGTGTTGTCGTCCTTACTCATGGTCGACGCCCAATATAGACGCGGGGCCGCGAGGCGCCCACGGGCGCGTTTCAGGTCAGTGGATCAGCGTGAAGCAGCGACTCCAGCGGGACCGGGTGACGAGGTGCGCGATCTTGCTGCCGATGGCTTTCAGCTGGTCCATCCCGCGGAGGTTGATGTCGTTGGGGCCTTCCGCGTAGGACCACCAGATCAAAAGCGCGCGCCCTTTGATCAATTCGCGGGGGACGTACCCCCAAACGCGGCTGTCCGACGATCGGTCGCGATGATCGCCCATGACCCAGTAGCGGCCCTCGGGGACGGTGAACGGCTCGAAGGTGTCCGGCAGGCGGTACGCCTCCTTGACGAAGGGGTCGTCGACGCGCTGACCGTTGGCGTAGACGACGCCGCGGCGGATTTCGAGCGTATCCCCGGGGAGTCCGATGACCCGCTTGATGTAATCGACCTCCGGCTCGGCGGGAAATTTGAAGACGATCACATCCCCTCGGCGCACGTCGCGCACGGGGAGGAGCGCCTTTTCCCACGCCGTCGTCGCCGGCGAAAAGACGTAGCGGTTGACCATGATGTAGTCGCCGATGAGGAGAGTGTCTTCCATCGACCCGCTCGGGATCTTGGATTGCTGGAAGATGAACGCGCGCGTGAAGACGACGAAGATCACGCAGATCAAGATCGTCTCGGCGTAATCCCTCAGGATGCCTTTGGGCGGGATCAATGGGGCCGTTGCCAGATCGTCCGCGAAGCCGGTCCTATTGCCCACCTGTTCCCTCCGCGACGAGGAACCGATCCAGTTCCATGACCGCGTTTTCGGGCCCATCCGCCACCCGCGTGATCCCCAGCTGATCGTCCTCGATCATCGCGCCTCGCACCAGATGGTGCAGGAACGGCCGCCACGCGTCCCCCAAAAGTACCACGGGCCGGCGGCCCAGGCTTCCCGCCCGATGAAGCGCCCACACGAGCGTCAGTTCCGCGAGGGTTCCCGATTTCCCATGAAGCACGATGTAGCCGCACGCGGCGTCGACCAGAGCGCCGGTGCGGGCGACGAGATCGGGCGTTTGCCGTGTTTCGGTCAGGAAACGGTTCGGCGCGCGGCCCGAGAAAGTCGCGCAGGTGACACCCACCGCGACACCGCCCGCCTCCAACGCGCCCCGGCTGGCGCCCTCCATGACCCCGCCGTAGCCTCCGGTCAGGACGCCGTAGCCGGCCGCAACGAGGAGCCCGCCGACTTGGCGCGCGAGTTCGTAGAGCGGATCGCCTTCGGGTGGGTCCGCCGATCCGAACACCGCGACGAGCGATCGCTTAGGTTTCACGGGCCCCTCGATCGAGAATCCGGTCATCGAACACTAATACCCGAGGGCGACGGCCTCGTCGCGAGGATCGGGGGCACCGGTGTAGCGCCCTTTCGCGTCGACCCCGATCGCGCACACGTTTCCGATCGGCCCGCGCTCGGTCAATGTGTGGCCTCGGAGGCGAAGCCCCGCGGCGACTTCCGGCGTGAAGGCGCGGCGCTCGTGGAGGATCTCGTCGGGGAGCCACTGGTGGTGGATGCGTGGGGCGTCCACCGCCTCTTGGAGCGTCATGCCGTCATCCTCGACGTGGAGGATCGTCTGCAGCACGCTCGAGATGATCGTCGGCCCGCCCGGGGCGCCCAGGACCAGAAGCGGCCGCGGTCCCGCCGGGTTGCTTTCGACGATCGTCGGGCACATCGACGAGAGCGGGCGCTTGCCGCCGGCGACGGCGTTCGCGTCCCCTCCGACGAGGCCGAACTGATTCGCGATCCCTTTCCCGAGAGAAAAATCGTCGATCTCGTTATTGAGGAGGACCCCGGTTCCTGGGGCCACCAAGGCGGCTCCGTACCAGGAGTTCAGCGTCGTGGACAGCGCGACGGCACCCCCGCGGCCGTCGGCGACGGAAAAATGCAGGGTGTTCATCCCCTCGCTTTTCGGGAGCGCTCCGGGGAGGAGTGTGCTCGAGGGCGTGGCCCGGTCGTCGTTGATGGTCGCCCCGCGAGCCGCGAGGTAAGCGGGATCGAGCAGGGCCCCGACCGGAACGTCGACCACATCGGGGTCTCCCAGATAGACGGCCCGATCGGCGAAGGCGCGCCGCTCGGCTTCGGCGATGCGGTGGAGCGTGAGTGCGGCGCCCGCTCCCGAGGCCGCGAGATCGAACCGTTCCAGCATGGCCAACGCTTGCAAGAGGACGATGCCGCCACTCGACGGGGGCGGAAACGAGACGATCGTCTTCCCCCGGTACGATCCGACGAGAGGGGTCCGCGAAACGGCGCGATAGCGCGCCAAGTCGGCGAGTGTCATGACGCCTCCGGCCGCGGAGACTCCCTTCACGATCGCCGCCGCGACGGGGCCGGAATAGAACCCGGAGGCTCCCTGCGCGGCGATCGCCCGAAGGGTCTTGGCGAGGTCCTTCTGGACCAGCCGATCGCCCTCCACAAGCGGCGCACCGTTCCGGGTGAAAATCGGCGCGGCCGCCGCGTCGGCCGCCAGGCGGACCGTCTCCGCGGACAGGGTCTCCGCGGTACGCTCCGACACGACGACGCCCTCTTCGGCCAAACGGATGGCGGCTGCGACGAGTTCGGCCCACGGGCGCGTGCCCCAGCGCTTGTGAGCCTCGACGAGCCCGGCGACCGTGCCCGGGACGCCTACCGAAAGCCCTCCGCTCTGGCTCCGCGCCGTGGTGATCCGGCCCGAGGCGTCGACGAACAGGGCTGCGGTGAGCGCCTGGGGCGCGGTCTCGCGGAAATCGAGGGCCGCGTGAGACCCGTCCGGAGCTCGGTAGATCAGAAATCCGCCTCCTCCGAGGTTTCCCGCGCGAGAGTAGGTGACGGCCAACGCAAGCGCGGTCGCTACCGCGGCGTCGACGGCGTTGCCTCCGGCTCGCAAGACCGCAAGCCCCGCGGCAGCGGCTTCACGCTCCGGGGCGGCCACCATGCCGCGGGCCCCCACGGCCGGTCGGCGGGACGCGGCGGATACCGCAGGGGCGACCGCGACGTTGAAGACGAGCGCCGCGACGGCGCCGCAGGCCAGTATCGATCGAGCCAGGAAGCGCATCACCCGTGCTCCGATCTCGAGGAAGAGCGTGATTATGCCTGAGGACCGTCCGATCCCCGCGCTGCTGCTAGAATTCCGCGGCGCGTCGGCTTCCGGAGCGGCGTGCGTGAGGTGCCGTGATCATGAGGCGTAGCGAGACGTCCCTTGGGCTAGCGATCGTCATCGGTGCCGCCATGGCCGTCTTCCTGCCCGCGTGCGGCGGGG
>JANMVW010000073.1:0-13505 GCA_031393555.1 Acidobacteriota bacterium | reverse complement strand
GTGTTTTGGTTTCCCGATTTTCAAACCATTCAATTAATGGATGCGCTTGTCAATCCAATTATCACTTTGAATCTCAATACTTTAGGTGTAGCGCGGGCAGTAGCAGTTGCCATGAGTGACGACGGTTTTCTATGGGTTTTGGATGGTGGAACGAATCAATTATTAAAGTTTTCAGCAGACCAATCGGGCGTAAAACAATCGCCGCCGCGCGTGAGGCGGCGCACCTCGGTCCCGTCCGCGCGCATCGTGTAGAGATCGTAGGAACCCTCGCGGCTGGATGCGAAGACGATGTGCCGCCCATCGGGGGACCAGCGCGGATTTTCGTTATTCCCTTCGCCGTGGGTCACCGTCTGGGCCCCACCCGTCGCGATGTCGATCACGACGATGTCGAAGCGGCCGTCGCGACGGGACGCGTAGGCCAGCTTGTCCCCCTTCGGCGACCAGGCCGCGGCGTCGGCGTAGTCGTCCGAGGTCGTCACGCGGCGGACGTTCAACCCCTCGGCATCCATCACGTAGATCTGCGGGGCGCCGGAGCGATCCGAGGTGAAGGCGATCTCCCGGCCCTTGGGGGAATACGACGGACTGGTGTCGATCGCCGGCGAGTTCGTCAATCGAGAGCTTCGCCCGGTCGTCGTGTCGAGGACGTAGATCTCCGCGTTTCCCGACGCGTTCGACGCGTACACGATGAGGCGGCCGTCGGGGGACCAGTCGGGCGAGATGTTCATGGTCCCGCCGGCCGTCTTGGCGCGCGCGATCCGCCCGTCGCTTTCGAGGATGTCGATCGAGGGGGCTCCCGTGCGCCAAGTGATGTAGGCGAGCCGCTGCGCCACCGGGGACCACGTCGGCATCAGGCTGATCGACCCGGTCGTCGTGATCCGCCGGATGCGCTGCCCGTCGTAATCCATCAGGTAGACTTCCTTCCCCTTCCCGTGCTTCGAGACGAAGGCGATCCACGTGAGTGCGATGCCTTGTTGCCCCGTCAACTGCTGAACGATGTCGTCCGCGACCTGATGCGCCACCCGTCGCACGAGGTCGGTCGGGTTGCCGTAGCGCCGATCGAACAGCGAGGCCGTGGGGGACGTGTTCATGAGGTGCGCGCGCAAATCCACGCGACCCGAGGTGACCTTGAGCGTGCCGAATACGACGGACGCCGCGCCCAGGCTCGCCCACTTCGCTTCGAGCTGCTTTTCCGGCGAGGTCGAAACCAACGGGTACAGGACGGGGTCGACGACTTCGAAGTACCCGCTGTAGGCGAGATCGTCGCGGATGGTTCGTCCGATCTCACCGGCCATCGCCGCGAGGAGAGGCTCGGTCGATGGATCGGGGACGGCGATTTTGATCTTCGTGAACCCGCTCCCGGAGATGACGCCCGTCACCCCGGCGGGTTTCGGCGGTGGCTCACCCTGCGCGCGTGCCGCGATCGGAATGGCCAAGAGGGCGACGAGAACGGCGGCGGCAGCACGGGCGATTGGGGCGAGGCGGCGCATCGTGGGCTCCGAAGGGTTTAACGGGGTTCTGGGCTGAGGTCGAAACGCATCGTGACGGGAATCGTGTCCTCGGTCCAGGTCGGTGGAGGAGCGGGGAAGGGCGCGGCTTCGATCGCGGCGCGCTGGGCCGACCGGTCAAGGCTCTGGATGCCGGAGGAGGTCTCGATGCGGATATTGCGGGGCGTCCCGTCGCGCGCGATGTCGAAGGCGAGAACGACCGACGCGACCCCCGCGGCATCTTCGAGGTAGGGCTTGACCCACGCCGCCTCGAGCGCGGCCTTGACCGCCGCGCCGTACCACCCCAGCGAGGAATCGCCTCCGCCGACCGTCGCCGTGACGGCACCGCCGACCGTCGCCGTGACGGCTCCGCCGCCGGCGGCTCGAGGGGAGGCGGAGGGGGGCCCCGGCGGCGTCTCCGGCGCGGGCGCGTCCGGGGACTTCGTGGGCTCCTTCCTTATCTTGACCAGCTTGTCCTTCGGCTTCGGGGTGGGCACTTCGCGAACCGTGCGCGCCTCTTTGGGCGGGGGCGGCGGCGCGGGAGCCGGCTTGATCCGCGGGGCGCTGACGGAGCCTCCGCTCGGGGCTGCGGCCGGGGCGATCGGTCCGACCAGAGAAACCACCATCGAGTCGTCGATGGGGGTGGGATGGCGGCGCGTCGCGGGAACGATCACGACGGCGGCGAGCAGCACCCCGTGCACCGCGATCGATCCGGTCATGCACTTTGCCAGGCTCGAGCGCGCCGTGCGGAACGCGACGACGACGCGCAGGCGCGGCAGACGTCTCATCGCGAGGAGCCCGGCGGTCCCGCCAGCGGGACCGTCACGAGCGCGACGCGCGTGACGCCGGCCTTGCGGATGAGATCCATCACGTGCAAGACCTCGCCGTAAGGCATCAGCTTGTCAGCCCGAAGAAAAACCGTGTCGCCGGGACTCCCCGAGGCCAGAGCCTTCATCCGCGTCACGAGCAGGTCGGGGTGGACCGGCTGATCGTTGAGGCGGAGGCGGCCTTCGCGATCGACGGAGACGACGGTGCGCGGGTCCGTGATGTCCTTCGAGGTTTCCGTCGCGGGAAGATCGAGCGGAATGCCTTTTTGAAGCATCGGCGCCGCGAGCATCGAGATGATCAAAAGGACGAGCATCACGTCGACGAGGGGCGTGATGTTGATCTCGGCGAGCGCCCGATGCCGTCCCGAACGCCCGCCGCCGTTACCGAGGGAGGCGCCCACCTCAACTCCGCCGGCCGAGCACCCGGTGGATCATGTCCGCGGAAAACTCGTCCATGCCCGCCTCGAACAGCCGAAGCTGGCGCATGAAATGGTTGTAGCCGATCAACGCCGGAATCGCGGCGGCCAACCCCGCCGCCGTCGCGACCAGAGCCTCCGCGATCCCGGGCGCGTACGCCTGGAGCGAGGCCGTGCCCGTGACGCCGATGCCGTGAAACGCGTTCATGATCCCCCAGACCGTGCCGAACAATCCGATGAAGGGCGTCGCGCCGGCCGTGGTGGCGAGAAACCCGAGGCTCCGCTCGAGCTCGGTGACTTGCACCGACGCGTTCTTGCGCAGCACCCGGTCGAGGGCCGAGACGGTCTCCGGGTCGGCACCCTCTTGCGGGGGAGGATTCAACGAAATCTCGCGGAAGGCGGCCCGGAACAGGTGGGCGAGCGGGCTCAGGCGAAGCGTCGCGGTCGCGTCCTGGATCGCGGCGAGGCCCCCGCCCTTCTTGAAGCGGTCGAGGAAGGACTCGGACTCGCGTTGAGCGCGCGAGAAGGCGCGCCACCGTTCGGCCATGATCGCCCACGACGCGACGGAAAAGCCGAGCAAGACGAACAGGACGAGCTTCGCCATGGGGCCGGAGCCCATGACGAGTCCCCAAACGTCGAGTCCGGACTGGGATGCGCTAAGGAGGGGCAGCACGCGCGAATGGTACGCGACACCCCCCGGCCCGACAAGCGGGCCGTGTTATCCTCGCGCTCCCGTAACCGCCTTCCTCGAGCGCACCCCATGCTCAAGACGCTGCGCATTCGCAACCTCGTGACGATCGAAGACCTCAGTGTCGAATTCGGCCACGGCCTCAACGTGCTCACCGGAGAAACCGGGGCCGGGAAGTCGATCGTCGTCGACGCGCTCGGTCTTTTGGCCGGCGAGAGGGGCGACAGCGCGCTCGTCCGGTCCGGCACGGACCGCTCGGTGATCGAGGGGGCCTTCGACCTCGCGCCGGACGGGCCTCTCGCGGCGCTCCTTCTCGAAAGAGGCCTCGACGCGGGGGACGAGGTGCTGGTCGTGCGCCGCGAATTGTCCGCGTCGGGCTCGGGGCGCGTGCTCATCAACGGTTCGCCGTCGACGGTGGGCGTCTTGCGCGAGCTCGGCGAGTACCTCGTGGATCTCCACGGCCAGCACGAACATCAGGGCCTGCTCGGCCCCGAACGGCACCTTGCGCTCCTCGATACCTTCGGCGGGCACGACGACGCCCGTGCCGTCGTGGCCGCGGCGTCGCGCGAAGCCGTCGATGCCGAGGCGCGCCTCGCGCGCCTTCACGAGCTCGGGCGGGAGGGGCGCTTGCGCGCCGACGTCCTGCGCGCGATGGTCCGCGAGATCCGCGCCGTCGACCCGAAGCCCGGAGAGCTCGAGACGTTGAGGCTCGATCGCGCGATCCTCCAAAACGGAGCGCAGATCGTGGAGCTTCTCGACCAGTCGATCGCGCGACTCGACGAAGGCGACGATCCGGCGATTGCATCGCTTCACGCCGCGGAGCGGCGGGTCGCCGAGCTGGGCCGGATCGACCCGTCGTTGGCGCCGATCGCGCTGCGCCTCGAGTCGGCGCGTCTCGAGCTCGAAGACGCGCGCGATACCCTGAGCTCGTATCGCGACCGGCTCGACTTCGACCCCGCGCGTCTCGAGTCGATCGAATCCCGGCGCGTCGCGATCGAGAGGCTGCTTCTCAAGTGGGGGCCCTCGGAAGACGACGCCCGAACCGCCGCCGATCAGGCCGAACGCGAGCTCTCGACGATCGACAACCTGGACGCCGAGGTCGCCGCCGCGGAACGGGCGCTCGTCGTGTCCCGGGACGGCTACGCCGCCGCCGCCGCGGTGCTTTCCGAACTCAGGACGCAAGCGGCGACGCGCCTGGGCCCCGCCATCGCAAGCGAGCTGAAGCCCCTGGCCTTCGGGAAGGCGCGCTTCGAAGTCGTGCTCACACCCAAATCCGTCGGGTCGTTCCACCCCGCGGGGGCCGAGCGTGCCGAGTTTTTCCTCGCCGCGAACCCCGGAGAGGCGGCCCGGCCCATCGGGCGCGCGGCGTCGGGCGGCGAGCTCTCCCGCCTGATGCTCGCCCTCCACGTCGTCTTGGACGGATCCGGGCCGGGGCGCGTCCTGGTCTTTGACGAGGTGGATGCCGGCGTGTCAGGGAGCGTCGCGGTGGCGGTGGGAGCCCGGCTGGCCCGGTTGGCCGGAAGGCACCAAGTTCTGTGCGTGACCCATCTCCCGCAAGTCGCCGCCCACGCCGACGGCCATTACCATGTGTCCAAGCGCGTGGCTTCGGGGCGCACCCACACCGAGATCCTGCCGCTTCTGGGGGACGAGCGGGTGAACGAGCTGGCCCGTATGCTCGGAGGGCGGCAGGCGACCGACGCCTCGCGGGAGAACGCCGCGGAGTTGCTCGCCGAGGCTGCGCAAGCCAGCCGGACGCGTGGGAGGAGCTGACGGGATGCGTATCGCCGTTTACCCCGGGACCTTCGACCCCGTGACCTTCGGCCACCTCGACCTCGTCGAGCGGGGCCGCAAGCACGTCGACAAGCTCATCCTCTCGATCCTCAGGAACGAGGATAAGCAAACGTTGTTCACGGTCGACGAGAGGAGCGCATTCCTGCGCGATGCCGTGGCCTCCTGGGACAACGTGGTCGTCGATGCTTTCGATGGGTTGCTCGTGGACTACGCGAAGCGGACCGGGGCGAGCCTCATCCTTCGCGGCTTGCGCGCCGTGTCGGATTTCGAGTACGAGCTCCAAATGGCGATGATGAACCGCCGGCTCGCCCCCGACCTCGAAACGGCGTTTCTGATGCCGAACGAGACGTTTTCGTACGTGTCGAGCCGGCTGGTTCGCGAGGTGGCGCGCCTGGGCGGCGACGTCTCCGGACTGGTTCCGCCCGCCGTGGCCAAGGCCTTGGGCGAGAAGTTCGGACGCGGCAGTCGGCGTTGAGATCGATCGCCCCCCTTGGCGAGATCGACGCCAAGCGTCCTTGACCCTCTTCGCGAGCCGCCCGTATACTCGGCGCGTATGTCCCGCCTGGTCAGTATCTTCCTGGCGGTCTTCCTCTCCGCCGCGGCGGCGACCGCAGGGCCGTCCGTGCGTTTGGTGCGTTTCGAGACGGACATCAACCCGGCCACCGCCAGGCGCGTCCTCCAAGCGATCGACGCCGCCGATGCGGCCGGCGACGCGCTGGTTCTCATCGAACTCGACACGCCGGGCGGTTCGGTCGATGCGACCGAGACCCTCGTCAAGAAGATGCTCGCCGCCAAGACCCCGATTGCGGTCTGGGTCGGCCCGTCGGGGGCGCGCGCGGCCTCGGGTGGCTTCTATCTGTTGATCGCCGCCGACGTCGCCGCCATGGCTCCCGGAACGAGAACCGGCGCGGCGTCGGTCATCTTCGGCATGGGGAAGAGCGAAGACGGCGACGTTCTTCTCAAGAAAGCCACCAGCGATCTGGCGGCCCTCGCGCGCTCGATCGCCGAGCATCGGGGACGGAACGTCGAAGCGTGCGACAAGGCCGTCCTCTCCGCCGAATCGTTCACCGACGCCGCGGCCGTGAAGGGCGGGATCGTGGACCTCGTCGCCAAGGACCGCGACGATCTCCTACGGCAGCTCGACGGCCGCAAGGTCACCCGCTTCGATGGCCGGGTCGCGACGCTCGCGGTCGCGGGCGCGACCCTCGTCGATCCGGTCCGGACGACGACCGCGAAGCTCGAGGAACGGATCGGAGGGTTTCTCGCGAATCCGACGATCGTTTACCTCCTGTTCCTCATCGGCCTCGCGGGGCTTTACGCCGAATTCAACCACCCCGGCACGTGGGTCCCCGGCCTCGTGGGGGCGGTCGCACTCATCCTCTTTGCGTTTTCGGCGCAGCAGCTGCCCATTTCGGCCGTGGGATTCATGCTGGTGCTCACCGGCCTCGCCCTGTTCGTGCTCGAGCTCAAAATCGTGTCGCACGGCGTGTTCGGGGTGGCCGGAACCATCGCGCTGATCGCCGGGTCTTTGATGCTGTTTCCCGGAAGGGGCGGGGATCTCCGGCCGCCGCTTCTCATCGTGCTGCCGGGGAGTTTGACGCTCGCGGTGTTTTGTTTCGCGGCCACGCGATTGGCGATCAAGGCGCGACAGGCGCCGCTTGCGACCGGCGTCGAGGGCCTGCGCGGAGAGGTCGGCGTGGTCGAGCAGGTTTGCGAGCCCGACGGAACGGTCTTCGTTCACGGTGCCTTGTGGAAGGCGACCGCCGTGTCCGGTTCACTCCCGGCCGGGACCCGGGTGCGCGTCGTGCGCGTCCGGGACCTCATCGTCGACGTCGAGCCCGTCGACGCCACGGGCTGACAGGCGCTCCCAGGGAGGTCCTATGTTCGGCATCGAGGCATCCGCCGGTTTACTCGTCGCGTTGGTCGTCGTCGTGTTCATCGCCGCCAACTCGATCAAGATCCTCCCCGAGTACGAACGGGGCGTCGTGTTCCGCCTGGGCCGCTTGCGCCCCATGGATTACGGCCCGGGTCTTTTCATCTTGATCCCGATCGCGGACCGGATGGTGCGCATCTCCTTGCGCACGGTCGTCCACGACGTCCCTCCTCAAGACATCATCACGCGCGACAACGTGTCGGTGAAGGTCAACGCCGTCGTCTACTACCGGGTGATGAACCCGCGCCGAGCGGTCGTCGACGTCGAGAATTTCCATTACGCCACGAGTCAGCTCTCGCAGACGACCTTGCGCTCGGTGCTCGGGCAGGTCGAGCTCGACACCCTGCTGTCCGAGCGCGAAAAACTCAACCAGCAGTTGCAGACGATCCTCGACAAGCACACCGACCCGTGGGGGATCAAGGTGTCCGCCGTCGAGGTGAAGCACGTCGACCTCCCGGTCGAGATGCAGCGCGCCATGGCGAAGCAGGCCGAGGCCGAGCGAGAAAAACGGGCGAAGATCATCCACGCGGAAGGGGAGCGTCTGGCGGCGACGGCGCTTTCGGCGGCCGCCGATGTCTTCGGCAAGAACCCGGTGACCCTGCAGCTGAGGTACCTCCAGACCTTGACCGAGGTGGCGGCGGAGAAAAACTCCACGCTGATCTTCCCCCTTCCGATCGAGCTGCTCCGGCCGTTCCTCGGGGATAAGTGAGCGAGCGCCGAGCGGGTCCGGGCGTGAAGCCTGCCGCGGAACGGAAGCCGCGAGCGCGGCGGATCAAGGGGGCCCACGAGCCCTCGGCGCCCGATGCGATGGCGGCGGCGCTCGCCGTGACGCAGTGCCTCGAGCTCGAAGGGCAGCTTCACGCCTTTCTCGAGGTCGCGCGGGCTTGGGCCGGGGCCGTGGACGGAGTCGGCTTCGGCCCGGATCTCGAAGGCGCCGCGTTGGCGCCCCTCGCCACCACGATGCGGGCGGACGATCCCCGGCTCGAGTCCCTGAAAAACGCCGTGAGCTCCCGCGCCGTCTCGGACTGGACGGAGGGGGCGTTCCCGCTCGCGGCCGATGGCGTGCGCGCGCTCGCGGTGCCGCTGCGCGCCGACCACGCGAGAGCCGTCGGCGCCGTCGTTTTGCTCGACCCCGCGAGAGACGTCGCCGTCGCGTTGACCGAGCTCGCCCACAACGTCCGTCCCGCGGTCGCGAACGCGATGCAAGTGCGCGCGATCCGCGAGCTCACCATCAAGGACGACACGGCCTCGTGTTACAACCGCCGGTACTTCGAGGAGTTCATCCTCGAGGAGATGTCACGCGCCAATCGTTTCAAGACGCCGATGTCGCTGATTTTTTTCGATATGGACAATCTGAAAGACGTCAACACGCGGCTCGGCCACGGGGCGGGCAGCCGCACCCTCCTCGAGGTTTCGGAGCGCGTGCGTGGAAAGATCCGCAAGTTCGACAAGTTGTTCCGCTTCGGCGGGGACGAGTTTTGCATCGTGCTCCCCGAGACCGAATGGCACGGCGCGACGGAAGTCGCCGAGCGCGTGCGCGAGGTGATCTCGGGGCGCCCGTTCCTCATGGCGTCGCGCGGAGCGCAAGGCGCGCAGCCGATGACCGCGTCGTTTGGCATCGCGTCGTTTCCGCTCCACGCGCGCACCAAGGAAGAGCTGGTGCAACGCGCTGATCGCGCCATGCAGTCGGTGAAAACCACGACGAAAAACGCCGTCGCCGCGGCGGAGCGGCGAAAGGACCCGGATGGATCCTGAGGTCACGCTCCGGGACGAGCCGCGCGAGGTCCGGCTCGAAGGGTGGCTGCTCACGGTGGCCGGGGGCGTGCTCGTCGCCGTCCTCATCGGTGCCTTTCAGCTCGGGCGGGTGGTCGAACGGTGGGGCACCCCGGCGCGGGCGACCTCCGCTCCCGCCGAGGCATCGGGCAGCACGGAACAAGACATCGTTGATGCGACCGAGAAGCTGACCTTCTTCGACACGCTCTCGGGCACCGGGAAGGAAGCCGAGCCGGCCCGCGAGGCCAAAGCCAAGCCCACCCTGCCGGCCCCGGCCGAAGTCGCGGTGACCCCCGGCCCCTGGTTCGTCCAGGTTTTCGTCGGACGAGACCGCCAGGCCGCCGAGGAGGTGGTGTCGTCCCTGAAAGCGAAGCGTTATCCCGTTCGGATCGACGGGGTCGCCGAAGGCGCCTCGGGAAGGCTGTTCAAGGTCCGCGTGGGAGGTTTCCCGTCCAAAGAAGCCGCCGAATCCGGGGCGGAGAGGCTTCACGGCGACGGACACAGCGGCACCTGGGTGGTCCGGCTCGCCAACTGAGCGCGGCCCGCCGCCGGATCTCCGGAACGGGCACGCCGCTATGCTATTTTTCGTCAGTGGCTTGCGTGGGACCCGCGCAGTCCTAGATTTCTTCGCGGCGGAGGGGAAACCGTGGCTGGTCCGGACCTACAGGAACTCAACCAGAGGATCGAGGCGTTGACCGTAAAGGTCGAGGCGCTGCGGAGGTTCCTTTGATGTGGACCGCAAGCGCACCGAAATCGACGCCTTGGAGGCCGAGCTGAGCCAGCCTGAGGTGTGGGGCGACCCGGAACGCGCGAAAGTCCTGAAGCAGCGGCGGTCCCGTCTGGCGGAAAACATCGAGATGGCCGATTCACTCGGGCGCCTTCTCGACGACGCGCGAACCTTTCTCGAGCTCGCGCGTGAGGGAGAAGACGTGCTGGCCGATCTCGTGACCGCGGTGGCCACCCTGGGCGAGCGGGTCGAACAGACCGAGCTGGCCACGCTCCTGACCGGCAAGCACGACGGCTCCGCGGCGATTCTGGAAATCCACCCGGGCGCGGGAGGGACGGAGTCGCAGGACTGGGCCGAGATGCTCTACCGCATGTACGTCCGCTGGGCGGAGCGGCGCGGCTTCAAGGTGTCCACGCTCGATTGGCAAGCCGGCGAGGAAGCGGGGCTGAAGAGCGCGACGATCGGCGTTTCCGGGCCGAACGTGTACGGCTATCTGAAGGCCGAACGCGGCGTTCACCGCCTCGTGCGCATTTCGCCCTACGACGCCCAGGCCCGCCGCCACACCTCGTTCGCGTCGATCGACGTGATCCCCGAGGTCGAAGACGACCTCGAGATCGTGATCGACGACAAGGACCTGCGGATCGACACCTACCGGTCGTCCGGCGCCGGCGGTCAACACGTCAATGTGACGGACTCGGCGGTGCGGATCACGCATCTGCCGACCAATATCGTCGTGACCTGTCAGAACGAGCGGTCGCAGCATCGAAATCGCGAAGTCGCCATGGGCGTGCTCCACGCCAAGCTCGCCAATCGGGCGCGCGAGGAAGCCGAAGCGACGATGGCCAAAGAAATCGGAGAGAAAAAGAAGATCGAGTGGGGTCACCAGATCCGCTCGTACGTGTTGGCCCCCTACCGTATGGTCAAGGACCATCGGACCGGCTTCGAGGTCGGCGACGCGGATCGCGTGTTGAACGGCGATATCGACGGGTTCATCCGGGCCTTCCTGACGAGCGGACGCGAGGCGAGCCTCGCCCAAGGGCTGAAGGGATGACGAAAGACCCGGTCGGTCGCGTGGACAAAGGCGAGCTCGACGACCGCGCGGGCGAGATCCTGAAATCCGTGATCCAGGCCCACGTCATCACCGGCGAACCCGTGGGCTCGCGCAGCCTGTCGCGGGGGGCGGGGCTCGATCTGTCGCCGGCGACCATCCGTAATGTCATGTCCGATCTCGAGGAGCGCGGCTTGCTCAGCCAGCCGCATGCGTCGGCGGGCCGCGTGCCGACGGACCTCGCCTATCGTCTCTACGTCGACCGGTTGATGAGCCGGCCTCCGATCGACATCGGCCACGCCCAGGCGATCGACGAGGCGCTCTTGCATCGGCGCGGGGAGATTCCGGAGCTCCTGAGCGAGGCCGCGCGCCAGCTGTCGCGGGTTTCTCAACACGTCGGCGTCGTGCTGGTTCCGGACATGCGGCGGATCGTGGTCGAGCATCTCGAGTTCGTGCGGCTGGACGCGCAGCGGGTGGTTGCGATCCTGGTCGATCGCTCGGGCGTCGTCCACAACCGTATCCTCGACCTCGAGGCCGCATTCGATCAGCCCGATCTCGATCGTGTCGGAAACGAGTTGTCCCGGCGCTTTTCCGGCCAGACCCTCCCCATCATCAGGGAGGCCATCGCTCGCGAGCTGCTCGAGGAGCAATCCGCCTACGATCGCCGCCGCGCTCGCCTGCTCGAGCTCGGCCGGGACGCCCTGGCCGTGGACGAGGACACGACGGACGTGCTCGTGGAGGGCGCCTCGAACCTCGTGGGCGCGCTCGAGTTTCACGATCTCGAGCGGACGAAGGAGCTTTTGCGAACGCTCGAACAAAAAGGGCGATTGGTCGACATGCTCGAAAACGTGCTGACGGGCCAAGGCGTCCAGGTCGTCATCGGCCACGAAAACCCGGTCTCGTCCCTGTCCGATCTTTCCGTCGTCGCGACGACCTACCGGGCGGGGGACCGCGTGCTCGGAACGGTGGGAGTCGTCGGGCCCACGCGGATGGAATACGCGCGTGCCATCGCTTTGGTGGACTACCTCGCGCACGTGCTGACGCGATTCCTCACGAACCCGGGTGCCTGAGATGAGCCGAACGCCTCATGACGCCACGTCCCCGGGGGCCTACGAGGATCTCGGATCTTCGGAGGATATCGAAATCCTCGAAGTCGTCGGCGTGGACGAAAACGGAAGCCCGTTGGCCGGGCCGGACGCGGACGACGTCGAAGTCGTGTTCGAGGATGGGGAGTCTTCCGAGCCGTCCGCGCCCCCCGTGGGGGTTTACTCCCCGCCGGTCGACGACGGCGACATGCGCGAGCGGCTCCTCCGGCTGCAAGCGGATTTCGAGAACTTCAAGAAGCGGATCGACCGGGAGCGGCTCGACCATTTCCGGTACGCGACCTTCGATCTGCTCGGCCGGATTCTTCCGGTGCTCGACAACTTCGAGCGGGCGATCACCGCGGCCCGTCCCGGGGTCCCCGGCGACGCACTAATCGAAGGTGTCGCGTTGATCCAGAGGCAGCTCCTTGCCGAGCTCGAGGCCGAAGGGCTCCGCGGCATGGAGAGCGTCGGCGAGCGTTTCGATCCCGAACGGCACGAAGCGGTGGCGACCGATCCGGACTCGCCGTTGCCTCCGCACACCGTGACCCACGTGTTTCAGCGAGGCTATTTTCTCCACGATCGTGTCTTGCGGCCCGCCATGGTCCGCGTTCGCGTCGAAGAGTCCGTGGGCGACGAAGCCACCGGCGACCGGAAGGAGTCCTAACATGGGCAAGGTGATCGGCATCGATCTCGGCACGACCAATTGCTGCATCGCGGTGATGGAAGGGGGCAAGCCGAGGGTGATCGCGTCGCGCGAGGGAGCCCGTACGACGCCGTCCATCGTCGCGTTCACGCCGCGCGGCGAAAAGCTCATCGGACAGATCGCCAAGCGCCAGTCCCTGACGAACCCGCAGCACACCATCTATTCGGTCAAGCGGCTCATCGGGCGCAAGTTCGACTCTCCGGAGGTCGGGAAGGCGCGCCAAATCGTTCCTTACGAGATCGTGTCCTCGGCGAACGCCGACGCGTGGATCAAGGTGCGCGACCGGGACTACTCGCCCCAGGAGATCTCGGCTTACCTCCTCACGCGTCTCAAGGAGATGGCGGAGGACTACCTCGGGTCCGAGGTCAACGAGGCTGTTATCACGGTGCCGGCGTACTTCGACGACTCCCAGCGCCAGGCGACGAAAGACGCGGGGCGGATCGCCGGGCTGACCGTCTTGCGCATCGTCAACGAGCCCACCGCGGCCGCGCTCGCGCATGGCCTCGACGAAGGCACGAAGGCGAGGAAGATCGCCGTCTACGACCTGGGCGGCGGCACCTTCGACATCTCGGTGCTCCAGTTGGGCGACGGCGTCTTCGAGGTCAAGTCCACGTCGGGAGACACGTTCCTGGGCGGAGAGGATTTCGACCAGCGGATCGTCGACTGGCTCCTCGCGCTGTTCCACGGGGACACCGGAATCGACCTTCGCGCCGACCGGTTGGCGCTCCAGCGTTTGAAAGAGGCGGCCGAAAAGGCGAAGTGCGAACTCTCCCGGCTCGAGGCCGCGGAGGTCAACCTTCCGTTCATCTCGGCGGATGAAAACGGGGCTCGACACCTCAACACGACGTTGACTCGCGCGAAGTTCGAGGAGCTGGTCGAGGATCTCATCGAAAAGACCAGGGGCCCGTGCGAGGAGGCCCTCCGCCTCGCGGGGCTGCGCCCCGCGGATATCGACGAGGTCGTGCTCGTCGGCGGCCAGACCCGCACGCCGAAAGTCATCGAAACCGTCCGCCAGATCTTCGGACGGGAA
>JANMVW010000017.1:0-2504 GCA_031393555.1 Acidobacteriota bacterium | reverse complement strand
GGTCGTGGCCAAAAACGAGGGTGCCCCTCGCGTCGAGCTCTGGTTCGACGTGCAGTCGGGGCTCGTCGTGAGGCTGATGCGCTACGCGGAGACGCCGCTCGGCTTGAACCCCACGCGGATCGACTACGCCGACTACCGTCTAACCGACGGGGTCAAGGTCCCGTTCCGTTGGACCGTCGCGCGGCCCTCCGGCCGCTTCACCATTAAAGTAGTCGAGTCTCAGCAAAACGTGCCGATCGACGACAAGACGTTCGCCAAGCCGGCGCCGGGGACGCCCTCCTGAGGCTCGACCGGTGTCCGACTTCGTCAACAGCCCGAAAAATCCTCCGCCGAAAAGCGCGCTCGACCGCGTGCTGCGCCGGTTCGCGCGGATCAGCTACCACGTCTTCGTCGCCCTCGTCGTGGTGATCGCGGCGTCGGCGATGGGCCTGGCGCTGGCCCCCGCCTTGTGGGTCTGGGACAGCGCCGCGGCGTGGGGTGCGGGGCTTCCGGCGTTGTCCCGTTATCTGGTGTCCGGGCTCGCGTTGGCGGGGTCGTTCTTCGTTTTCGGTTTCGCGTTGCTCGTCATCGTGCCCGTCTACAACTTCGTGCTGCCCACGCGCGTGAAGCCGTTCAAGGGGGGGTACTACACGGTGCACGCGGTGCCGTGGGCCCTCCACAACGTGTTGTTCTACCTCGTGCGGTACACGTTCTTGTCGTTCGTGACGCTGACGCCGATCGGGATCTGGTTTCTGAAGGCGATGGGGATGACGATCGGCCGGCACGCGTTCGTCAACACCGAGCTGATCTCGGACCCGCGGCTCATCACGTTGGGCGACGACGTCACGCTCGGCGGCAGCGTGCGCATCTTCGCGCACTACGGGGGAGGCGGGAATCTCGTCATCGAGCCGGTCGTGATCGAGGATCGCGCCACGGTGGGCCTCGGCGTGACGATCATGGGCGACGTGCGCATCGGGCGAGGCGCCGTCATCCTTCCGCACTCGGCCTTGCTCCCGGGATCGCGGGTCGGCGAAGGCGAGACCTGGGGCGGCGTCCCCGCGCGGCCGATTTCGCGCGAGGAGATGGAACGGATCAGGGCCTCGATTCGCCCGGGGTCGTAACGCTCAGGGACACCCCGGGGGAAGGGGAGGATCCGGCGGGATGCCCGCCCCGAGAAATCCGTTCGTGTTGCAGTCGCCGAAGAAGTTTCCGGGAGGGTCGGCGACGTAGTGCGACGAGCCGGAGAACGTGCCGCCGCTTTCCGAAAACGTCCAGGCGCCGCTTTCCGTGTACCCGCCCGTGCTCGTTGCGGTCCAGGTGAAGGTGTTCCCCGTCAGCGTGCCGGTGCGCACGAAACCGGAGTCGGGGACGTTGCGCACCTCGAAGTTGTCCCCGCCGAGGCTCTGGAAGTTGATCGCGTCGAGCGCGTTGAGGTCGGGGCAAGAGAGCGGCGGGCCCCCGAACTGTTCGTTACAGCTGAATTTCTCGATGTAGGACTTGCCGCTCAGAACGAAAGTCGGAGGCGGCGTCGTGGTCGAGTTGCATCCGTATCCCAAAGCCAGAGCCGCCACGAACCCTATTTGAAACGCGCGATCAACCTTCATCATCATGAACTCTCCCCCCTTGGGCACTTATCCCTCGAACGGGTCACAGGGTCAACTAGAGGATCTTGCGGATCTTGTCGTAGCCTTTTTTCAATTCGGCCGCCGCCTGCTCCAGCGCGGAACCGACGCCGCGCGCGGTCTCGGCGGCGGCTTCCTTCATCGGCGGTCCCTTCACGGTCTTCAGATGGTTCCACTTCGTCTCGAGTTGCTCCCATTCGTCGAGCATTTCTTTCTTGCCGAGGTGGATCTTGAGCGCCAGTTCGTCCCGCTCTCGCTTGAGTTTCGCGATCATGTCGTCCCAGGAGCTCTTCGCGCCTTCGTTGTCCATCGAGTCACCTCCGGCCCGCAGTCTAGCGCCCCGCCTGTAACTTCCGCCTCCCTTCAGGATATCCCTCCCGAACGCCGATCAAGGAGGACCCCCGTGAGCGACCTGCCGATCCGAGTCCGTTCCGTCCTGAAGCGCTACCCCCGGTTCACGCTGCAAGACATCGATCTCGACGTTTCCCGCGGCCGCGTCCGCGCCGATTCCGGCGAGGTTTCGATCCTCGGCCGTCCCATGCCCGCCGAGGAGCGATGGATCAAGGCCCGGGTGGGTTTCGTCTCGGAGGACATGGCGCTTCGGTGGGAAGACGCTGCGCTGGCACATGGACCTCGTGGCCTCCGTTCATGAGGGATGGGACGAGGGGCGCGCGGCGGAACTGCTCGAGCGCCTCGACCTCAACCCGGATCAGAAAGTGCGCGGGATGTCGCGAGGCCAGCAGGTCAAGGCCCTGCTGCTCCTGGCGCTGGCGCGCCGCGCCGAGGTGTTGATCCTCGACGAGCCCACGGCGAGGACGTCTCCGCCCTGGCGGACGACGTCGTGTTCCTTCACGCGGGCCGGATCATCGCGAACGCCCCCGTGGCGAGTTTCCTTGGAGGCGG
>JANMVW010000011.1:0-7892 GCA_031393555.1 Acidobacteriota bacterium | reverse complement strand
TGAAAAAAATCACGAGCCCGATCGTCAGCAAGGCGCGTGGGACGGCGCGACGCGTCAGAACGGGAACTCTTCCCAGAGAAGCTCGCGATTGCTGAGCTTGATCCAGTTCCAAACGACGGGGGCCCTGATGACCTTGTTCTTGGTACCGCTCGTGATCGTCTTTTCGTAGTTTTGGAAGTCCATCAAGAGGCTGCGTCCGTACAAGGTGCGGTACATCACGACGTCGGCGACCTCGCGTCTCATCGAATTGCCGACCGTGAGCACCCACGCCCACTTCCCCGAGATCCGATCGGCCGTGCGCTCGCCGAGGGTCAAGTCGAACGTCACCGGATTTCCGGCCATGACGTAGATCGCCTTGCCGTCCCAGTCGGACTCGAACGCCTCCGGGCCGGCGAGGCTCTGATACTGGACCTTGACCTGGGGAACGCCGTTTTTCGTGCGGATCCACAGGCCGAAGCGCACGTCGCGATTGATGTACATCCACGTCCCGTCGAACGAGCCGGCGGTGGTGGGATCGTCCTTCTGGATTAGCTGCCGTTCGGTGCCGATTCCCGGCAAGTCGGTTTTGATCTCGCCCGCGTGAACCGCGAACGCGATCGCCGAGACGGCAGCCAGCGCGGCGAGAATGCGAACTGAGCGCATCGGTCGAATCCTCCCAAAAAGCCCGGCAACTATACCGTGGTGGAGCGGCCCGGGCCACGTCCGAGCGACTTCCGAAGCGCCCGCGCCGCGGAAGCCTCCAGTCGTCCGGAGGCCGAGGCGAGGTCGATCAATCGCAGCGACAGCGCCCGGTGCGCCTCGGCAGCCAGCGGATCGTCTTTGGCCAGGGCGCGCAACTGCGCCACGAGCGTCGCCCGGTCGTTTCGTGCCACGGGCCCGGTCAGGGCTCCCGCGAGGCCCGCGTCCAACGCTTGGTGCAACGCTCCTCCGGCGAGCCCCAAGAGGGCGCGAAGCGCCTCTCCCGCCGGCACGCCGTGGCGGACGAGCAGCCCTTGCCCGGCGGCGAGCAGCGCGACGAGATCGTTCGCCACGAGCGAGGCGGCGGCGTGATACGCGAGACGGCCTTGCGGAGTCTGGAGACCCGAACCCCGCAAAGGCGTGAGGCCCACGAGCCCGCAAAGCCGCCGCGCCGCCGCGCGGGCCGCCGGCAGCCCCTCGATGCGCGCGTACGCGCCGGCCAGCGCGGCGTCGCCGCGCGCCCCGAGCACGGCGAGCGGATGCAAGACGCCGGTGGACGCGCCGCGCGCGCGAAGCGGAGCGAGCCGCTCCGGCCCGTACGCTCCGGCCGCGTGGAGCACGACGATCCCGCGCCATGACGCCCGCATCGGGACGAGTGCGCGGGCGACGGCGGTGATGGAGCGGTCGGGGACCGCGAGGACGACGATCGCCGCGCCGGCCACGGCCTCGTCGATCCGGGCCACCGCGCGCAGTCCGCGCGGGCCGCGGGCCAAGGCGGCGGCCGCCGCGGGGCGGCGGGCCGCGATCGTGATCCGGACTCCGCCGGATCGCGCGAGAGCGTGGGCCAGCGCGCGCGCGAGGCCGCCCGCTCCCACGATCGCGACCTCGGGCCGCACGGCGCTCACGCGCCTCTCCGGAGCGCGTCGAGAAGCGCCGCGACGTCGTCGGGGAGCGGGGCCGAGAAAGCCATCGGCGCCCCGGTGATCGGGTGGGTGAAGGCCAACCTCGTCGCATGGAGGGCGAGCCGGTCAAACGAGGTGTAAACGGTCCGGCGTTCAGGATCGCGAAGGAGCTTCCACGGCGCGCCGCCGTAGCGCGTGTCGCCGATCACCGGGTGCCGCCGCGCCGCGAAGTGCACGCGGATCTGATGCGTGCGGCCGGTGACGAGGTCGATCTCGAGCAGGGTCGCGCCGGGGAGCATTTCCGCGGTGCGGTAGATCGTCGTGGCCTCGCGGGAGCGGGGCGCCCGCACGGCCATCTTGGTCGGGTCGCGACGGCTGCGCCCGATCGCGTCGTCGATCCGGCCGGCCGGAGGGTTGGGGCGTCCCCAGACGAGCGCGAAGTAGGTCTTTTGGATCTCACGCCGCGCGAACAGCGCGGCGAGGGAACGGTGCGCGGCGTCGGTTTTGGCGATGAGCAGCAGCCCTGACGTGTCCTTATCCAGGCGATGCACGATCCCCGGCCGCTCGGCGCCTCCCGCGGGGGCGAGCGCCAGGTGTTGTCCCAGCAGGGCGTGCACGAGCGTGCCTTGGCGCGCGCCGTGTCCGGGATGCACCACTAGGCCCGCCGGCTTCATGACGACCGCGAGGTGCGGGTCCTCGAAGACGATCGCGATCGGGATGTTCTCGCCGACGAGGTGAGACGGCGCCGCTTCGGGGATCGTGGCGGTGATCGCCATTCCGGGCTTGAGGGGAAAGCCCGGCTTTTCCGCCGTGCTTCCGTCGACCGCGACGCGTCCGTCCTCGATGAAGCGTTTCCATACGGAGCGGGATTGCGCGGGATGATGCGCCGCGAGGAAGGTATCGAGCCTCACGCCCGCGGCGTCGTCGGGGACGTCGAGGCGGATGCTCCGTGGGCTCATGCGGTGCGCGCGCTACGGACCCGGTCGCGGATGAGAAAAAACGCGCCGAGCGCGACCGCGGCCACGCTGAACAGCTGCGACGTGGACACCGCGCCGCCGAACCAAAGGCCTCTCACGGAATCCCCGCGCCAGAGCTCGATCGTCGCGCGGCCGGCGCCGTAGAGCACGAAGTAGATCCAGAGCACGGTTCCCGGGGGACGGGGCTTCAAACGCCAAAACACCGTCAGGACGAGCGCCAGCGCGAGGTCGAACGCGAACTCGATCAGTTGCACGGGAAGCAGCGGCGTTCCCAACGGAATGCCGGTCTGATCGTGCGCCGCGATGCTGGTGAAGCGGACGGCGCAAAAGGACCCGCTGGGCACGCCGTAGCAACACCCGGCGGCGAAGCACCCCAGGCGTCCGATGCCCTGCGCCAGGGCCAAAGGGGCCGCGATCGCGTCGGCCAACGCGCCGAGGGGAAGCCCGTGCTTCCGCGCGTAATAGATGAACGCGATCCCGCCGCCGAACACCCCGCCCATGAGCACGCCCGCGCTTCGGACCGTCCCCAGGATGTCCGCCGGGTGCTCGAGGTAGTAAGGGAAATCCACGACGATCAGCGTCAGCTTGGCGCCGAGCAATCCCGCGAGCAGGGTGTAGAACGCGAGGTTGAAGACGGGCTCTTGCGGGAGCTCGAGGCGGCGCGCGCGCGCGACGAACCACGACCAGGCGGCGAGGGCGCCCAAGGCGAAGATCACGCCGTAGGACGGGAGGAACAGGTGGGTGGTTCCGAGCAGGGGAAGATCGAAGGTCCCGAAATCGATCAGGATCGGATGCATCAGCGCGAGCTCTCCGCGAGGATCAGGTGGACCGCTCGCGCGCACCGCGCGCAGGCCCCGGGCCATGCGGCGTCGGAGCCGACGTCGCCGGTGTAGTTCCAGCAGCGCTGGCACTTGGTGCCTTCGGCGGGGAGCACCGTCACGGTCACGGCGTCCGCCGGGGCACCGAAGGTCACGCCGCTCGTCAGGAAGAGGAAGCGGAGGTCGTCACCGAACGAACGAAGGAACGAGAGTGTCTCGTCAGGTCCTGAAATGGCGACCTGCGCCTCGAGGGAGCTGCCGATCGTCTTGGCGACCCGAGCCTCCTCGAGCGCCTTCATGACGATCTCGCGGAGCGAGGCCATTCTGTCCCATCGCTCCTGAAGCCGCGGATCGGCCGGAAGGGGCGACGGCTCGGGGAACACCTGCGCGTGCACCGAGGAGGCCTCCCAACGCGGCCGGCCTTCCAGCGCTTCGAGCTCTTGCCAGATCTCTTCGGCGGTGAAGCACAGGATCGGCGCCGCGAGCCGCGCGATCTCGGACGCCATCCGCCAGAGCACGGTCTGCGCGGAGCGGCGCGCGAGCGAGGTCCGCGGAGCGGTGTAGAGCCGGTCTTTGAGAACGTCGAGGTAAAACGACGACAGCGTCACCGTGACGAACGCGTTCAGCGCGTGATAGACGAGGTGATACTGGTGGGCTTCGTAGCCTGAAAGGACGCGCGCGCGCAACGCTTCGAGCTGGTGCAGGGCCCAGCGGTCGATCTCGTGCAACTCCTCGGCGGGAACCGCTTGAGCCTTCGGATCGAACCCGGAGAGGTTGCCGAGCAGATAGCGAAACGTGTTGCGGATCTTCCGGTAGGCCTCGGCGTTCCGGTCGAGGATCTCCGGCGAGAGGCGCATGTCCTCGAGGAAGTCGATCATCGAGACCCAGAGGCGCAGGATCTCGGCGCCGCGCTTGTCGGCGACGTCGAGCGGCGAGATCACGTTGCCGACCGACTTCGACATCTTCTTGCCTTCGCCGTCCATCGTGAAGCCGTGCGTGACGACGCCCTTGTACGGCGCCCGCCCTCGATCGTTGACGGCGATCAACAGCGACGAATGGAACCAGCCGCGGTACTGGTCGTGCCCTTCGAGGTACAAATCGGCCGGCCACGGGAGGCGCGGGTCGCGCCCGAGCACGGCGCTGTGCGACACCCCGGATTCGAACCAGACATCGACGATGTGGTCGTGGATCGCCAGATGCTCCCGGCTGCCGCAGCGGGGACACGCCAGAGCCTTCGGCACGAGCCGGTCGATCCTCTGGCGCGCGCTTTCTCCGGCCGTCCCGAACCACACGTCGGAGCCTCGAGCGAGGACGAGCGCGCCGACGTGCTCGAAAAATGCCGGCTCGCGAAGGTACGCATCCGGGTATTCGGGGAGGCAGGTCGTGCACACGACCCCGGGGATCGGGACGCCCCAGGTGCGCTGGCGCGAGATGCACCAGTCGGGGCGGGTCTCGATCATCTGCGCGATGCGCTGCTCTCCGAAGGCGGGGAGCCACGAGCCGGCGTGGATCGCGGCGACGGTTTTTTCGCGCAGGCCGTCCGCCTCCATCGAGATGAACCACTGCGGGGTCGCCCGGAAAAGGACCGGCTTGTGGCAGCGCCAACAGTGCGGGTAGCTGTGAGGGTAGGGGTCGTGCCGGAGCAGCAGTCCCCGCTCGGTCAAATCCTTGATGATGAGATCGTTCGCCTTCAGGACGTGCACACCCTTCAGCCACTCGGGCCCCGTTTTGCCGGAGAGGAAGGTCCCGTCGTCGCCGACCGGATTGAAGGGCGGGAGGCCGTACTTGCTTCCGACGCGAAAATCGTCGACGCCGTGCCCCGGCGCCGTGTGCACGCATCCGGTCCCGGCCTCCAGCGTGACGTGGTTTCCGAGGACGAGCACGCCGGGCCCCGAGGCGGGCCCCGAAACCGTGGGGTAAGGCCGTTCGATCGGCGCGCGATCGCCGATCCATTGGTCGTCTTCGCCGACGAGCTGTTTTCCCGTGAACGTCGCGATGACCTTCGGAGCGCCCCAATCGAGCAGCGTCGCGACTTGCGCGAGCAGTCCTTCCGCCACGATGAGCACGTCGCCGCCCACGGCGACCGCGACGTACGGCAGATCGGGATGCAGGGCGACCGCGAGGTTGGCCGGAAGCGTCCACGGCGTCGTCGTCCAGATGACGACCGACACCTTCTTCCCGGCGAGAGCGGGCACACGGGCTTCGAGTCCGCGTATCTCGAGCCGGACGTATACCGAAGGATCGGTGCGGTCTTCGTATTCGACCTCGGCCTCGGCCAGCGCGGTCTTGCACGAGAAACACCAGTGCACCGGCTTTTCGCCGTAGTAGACGGCGCCCTTGGCGAAGAACACCCCGAGCTGCCGGATGACCTCGGCCTCGAACGTCCGGTCGATCGTCCGGTAGGTCGCACGGCGGGACGGCGCGTTCGCCGCTTCTTCGTCGGTGTCCGTCGCGCGATCCCACATGACGCCGAGTCGCCGGAACTCGGCCTTCTGGATCACGATGAACTTCTCGGCGTAAGCGCGGCACAGGGCGCGGACCTCGAGCGGGCTCATGCCGGCCTTCTTGGGCCCGAGCTCCTTGTCGACGCGATGCTCGATCGGCAGCCCGTGGCAGTCCCAGCCGGGGATGTACGGCGCGTCGAACCCCATCATCGAGCGGGACTTCACGACGAAGTCCTTCAAGATCTTGTTGAGCGACTGCCCGAGGTGAATATTGCCGTTCGCATAGGGCGGCCCATCGTGCAGGATGTAGGGGGGCCGGCCGCGCCGCGCGGCCCGGATCCGTCCGTAGGCGTCGATCCGGTCCCACCAGTCGAGGATGGTGGGCTCCCGCTTGGGCAGGTCGGCCTTCATCGGGAAGTCGGTCTTCGGAAGATGGACCGTGCTCTTAAGTTCAATGTTCTGCGACACTTGGCAGCCCTCGGGCAAGCGGGTACTGTAACACACGCATCATGCGGCACTTTCTCGACCACAACGCGACCTCACCGCTTCGAAGCGAAGTCAGGGAGGCTCTGCACGCCTCGCTCGACGCGCCGGTGGCGAACGCGTCCTCGATTCACGCCGAAGGGCGCTACGCGAGGGCGTTGCTCGAGGCCTCGCGCGCGAATGTCGCCACGCTCGTCGGCGCCACTCCCCGCGAGGTCGTCTTCACGAGCGGCGGATCGGAGGCGATCGCCGCAGCGATCCGCGGCGTCGCCGACCGCGCGTCACCCCTGAAGCGGCGCATCGTCGTCTCCTCGATCGAGCACTCGGCGGTGCTCGACAACGCGCGAGCGCTGAGCGTCTCCGGTTTCGAAGTCGTCGAGGTTCCCTGCGCGTCGACGGGTCGCGTCGAGGCCAGCGCGTTCGCCGCCCACGTGGACGATCGCACGGCGCTCGCGTGTTTGCAGGCGGCCAACAACGAAACGGGAGTTCTCCAGCCGGTGGCCGAGGCCGGAGCGGCGTGCCGCGCCGCGGGAGTTCCCTTCCTTATAGACGCGGTCCAGGCGGCGGGGAAGATCCCGATCGATCGCGACGGGTGGAACGCCGATCTTCTCGCGCTCTCGGCGCACAAGCTCGCCGGGCCTCAAGGGGCGGGGGCTTTGATCGTGCGCGACGGCCTCGCGCTGGCGCCTCTCATCGCGGGCGGCGCGCAAGAGCGCAGGCGCCGCGGCGGGACGGAAGCCGTGGCGGCGCTGTCTGCCTTCGGAGCGGCCTGCGCGGTGGCGGTCCGCGACCGCGAACAGGAGGCCGCGCGCCTTCTCGCGCTGCGAAGCCGGCTCGAGTCGGAATTGCGCGCGCTCGCCCCGGGCGTTCGCATCCACGGCGAAAACGTCCCGCGCCTCCCGAACACGGTCAACGTAGCCTTCCCCGGCGTGTCCGGCGAGACGCTCGTCATCGCGCTCGATCTGGCGGGGTTCGCCGTCTCGACCGGCTCGGCCTGCGCCTCCGGCGCCGTCACGCCTTCGCACGTGATCCGCGCGATGGGCTACGGCGACGAGGACGCCCGCGGCGCGGTGCGCTTCTCGCTCGGGTGGGACACGACGGGCGACACGATCGACCAATTGATCGCGGCGCTCCCCAGGCTTCTCGCGCGCGCTACCATGCCCGCCCGATGAACACACCACTGACAGCCATGGCCATGAGCGGAGGGGTCGACAGCTCCGTCGCCGCGGCGCTTTTGGCCAAAGCCGGGAGACCGCTCGTCGGCTTCTCGATGCAGCTCGTCGACAAGCTCGCGGGAGAGTCCGAGCGCTATGGCAAATGCTGCTCGCCCGACGATTTCAAGGACGCGCGTCTCGTCGCCGACCGCCTCGGATTCCCGCACTACATCCTCGACATGGAAGACGACTTCAAGCGGCAGGTGCTGGAGCCGTTCGCCGCGGACTACGCCGCGGGGCGCACGCCTTCGCCGTGCCTGCGCTGCAACACCTTCGTCAAGTTCGATGCGCTGTGGGAAAGAGCGGCCGCCGTCGGCGCGGCCTCCGTGGCCACAGGTCACTACGCGATCCAGGAACGCGACGCGCGAACCGGCCG
>JANMVW010000006.1:0-26425 GCA_031393555.1 Acidobacteriota bacterium | reverse complement strand
CGGAAAAACACCGACCTGGGTTCGTTCGATTTCGCCGGGAATCGCCATCGAGTTGCCGTTTTCCCACAGTCTCTTTCGGCTGGGCTACAACCTGTCGACCAGGAACTATGGGCTTGCAAAATCTCAGTGGATCAATACCCAGGCTGCACTGTTTGACCTCTCTCTCGGATTCGGAAACGGCACGGCCGTGGTGATTCATGACGACTTTCACCTGGGAGTCCTGGATACCCAAGTGGGCGATCCCGGTGGCGAGCTTCCCTTCCGGGGGCAACGCTACCAGGCGAACTTTGCAGAGCTGTCCGTAGGGAACAAACGCGCCGATAGCCACGAGGTCAGTCTCCGCATGAGGTCGAACTCGACGACGTACCTCAAGCCCTTCGTGACGCCGTCGTTCGACGAAGCCGCAGGGTCGGTCGCCGCCGTGGGCCAGTGGCGCGTACAACAGCGAGCCTGGGTCCAGTGGGAGGTCGAGGCGGGAACCGCACAGTTGAGTCGGGACCTCTCCACCGTCGGCGCCACGGAACAGCGGACCGAGCACGAGTTCGGTCTCCTTGTCGGTACCGTGTGGGAACTCAGTAACGACACGGTCTTGCAGTTTCGCGTCGGCCCGAAACGCGCGAGCTACGATGCGGCGGCGCCGTCCAACTTTCGGGGTCTGGTCGGGAGCCTGGTCGCGCAAAACGCCAGCGCGTCGGGGACCCAGTGGTCCGTCGGCCTGGCGCGGGACGTATTTGCGTCGGCCTACGGGGTCAATAATTACTTCGTGAGCCAGCTGGTCACAGTGCGAGCCGAACGGCCCCGAGGTACGACCCTGCGATTCGGCGGCTCGATGGCCTATTACCTGAACGATTACCCGACCGATCCGGGGCAACGGAGTGATCGTATTGGCGGGGTCGAGACGTGGATGGGGATCCGCCAGGGCCTGTGGGTCGAGTGGCGGGTCTTTGTGCGCTACGATCAACGGTCCAGTACGATTCCGGGCCTCGACTACACCGCGTTCAGGTTCGGGGCGGGATTGGTCGTCGGCCGCTGAGGCCGGGGGGCTAAGGAGAGCGATGCGACGTCATTGTAGGACCTACTGGTTTGCGGCAGGCTGTGTCGCGTGCGCGGTGTCGCTTGCGTCGGGGGCCGCCGACGCGCCCCGCATCACGGCCGTTTCGGATTCCCGGGAGGGATCCACCGGGGAACGGATCGTGACCCTTCGATTTTCGCCGTCGCTTCCACCGTTTGAACTCACGAACCGCGGTGGCGACGTGTTTGTCGTGTGCGACGCGGCGCCGGCCGACGAGTCGGTTCGAAAACTCGCAGCGGAGGCGACGCCCGGTCATTCGCGTGTGCGCGTGGGTGGTACCGGGGTTCGCATCGTCGCCGTAAGGACGGCCGCCGATCTGCTGGAGCTCCGCGTCATCGATCCGCCTCTCGCAGCACCGGACCCCGGCTACCGCATCGGCGCGTCCGACCTGATCGCTATCCAGGTGTACAAAAACGCGGACATTTCGGGGGAGTACTCGGTCGGTCCGGACGGCACGATCTCGCTCCCTCTCGTGGGGTCCGTCAAGGCATCCGGCTACAGTGAAAAAGAGTTGGCCGAAAAGCTGCGGGAGAGCCTCTCCGCCTTCCTGGTGGATCCCCAGGTTTCCGTAACGGTCAAGACCTACCAAAGCCAGTACGTCTACGTCGCCGGTGCCGTGTCGCGGGCGGCGCGCGTCGCCTTGAGGCCAGGAATGAGTCTGAACGACATCTTCTCAGAAGCCGGGGTCGGCCTCATGCCGGGGCAAGTGTTCACGCTCACGCGTCGAGGTGAAACCGCACCCTTCACGACGCTCGATTCTGCGACGACGGATGCCAGCCGGACTCCGGCGCTTCACGACGGCGACGTCATCACGGTCGAGGAGCCCAAGTACGTTTACGTTCAAGGGGAGGTTCGCCGGCAAGGTCGTTACCCGTTGACGAAAGGCATGACCCTGCTTCAGGCGATCGCCGTCGCGGAAGGACTGACCGACTGGGCCAGCCACTCTCAGCTGCGGATTCTCCGCGAGGCCGACGGGAAGAAGCAGGAGATCGACGTCAACCTCAAGAAGGTGGAAAGTCGGATTTCCGAGGATCCGACGCTGCTTCCCGGGGATTACATCATCGTTAAACGCCGGATTCTCTAGGCCTCGGTTGTCTCGCGGGCGGCCAGGCCCGTATATTCGCCAGGGCCTTTCCGAAGGGGATGGAGTCAGACGTGGGAACTTCGGTCGAAAATCCAGCGGATCTTGGTGCTTTCCACCTCCGCGACTACTGGAAGATCATCTCGCAGGGACGCTACACGATTCTCTCCGTCCTGGCGGCCGTTGTTGGCTTGACGCTCGTCCGTGTTTTTCTGGCGACCCCGGTGTATCAGGCGGCGGCCATCGTCGAGATCAGGCCCGAGGCCAAGCGGATCCTCCCAGGGCAGGAACAGTACCTGGGTGCCGAAGGCGGCGGGTGGATCGCCGAGGAGAAGTACTTCAACACGCAGCTCGAGGTCATCAAGAGTCGCGATGTCGCCGAGAAAGCGTTTCGCCGTTTGCACCTCGAAAAGCACCCGCTCTTCGTGAGATCGTCCGACCCCGTCGGTTCGTTCCAGCGCCGCATCGCGATCAAGCCGCGCATCGAGACCCGCCTCGTGGCGGTCAGCATGACGGGCCCGAACCCAAAAGAAGTCGCCGAATGGGTGAATACCTTGGCGGACGTCTACGTCCGCCGCAACATCGACCAAGCGGTGAGCAGTTTTCAGGGCATTCTCGACGAGATCAACCGGGGTTTGGCCACTTCGCGCGCCAGCATCGGTCAGGCCGACCTCGACCGCATGCAACTCGCCGCCTCCCGCGATCTGTACGTCCCCGAAAACCAGCAGGACGTTTTGAAACACAACCTGCAGACCTACAACGACGAATTGACGAAAGTCAACGTCGAGATCGGTTCCCTCGAGGCGGAGTTGCGAAGCCTGGACGCGGTGCGCGATACGCACGGCGACTACACGAGTCTCCCGCGTATCAACCAGGATCCCGTGATGGTCGACCTCACGTCGCAGAAGCTCGCCGCGGAACGCGAGCTGCAGCGGATCGTCCTCGAAAAGACGCCGCAGCATCCTGACTACCTCGCAAAGTCGAAGGACATCGAAAAACTCGAACAAAAGATCGAGGGCCAGATCGGCCGTATGGCCGAGAAGTTGAGGACTCAGTACGCGCTCGCGGTGAGCAACAAAAAATACCTTATCGGGGAGATCGAACGGACCCAGGAAGAATCCTTCCGCGTCCAGCAGGCCACGTCGTCCTACGATTTGTTGAAGACGGATGCTGCGAGCAAACGCCGGGTCTACGACCTCGTGCACGAGACGATGGAACGCATCTCGATCGGCGCTCAGCTCATCGCCTTGAACAACAATGTCGCCATCCTCGATCGCGCCATCGTGCCGCTCTATCCGATCGAACCGCAAAAGCTCATCGCCGTGATCGTGGGGGGGATGCTCGGGCTCGTGTTCGGCATCACACTCGTGCTCTTTCTCGACTATCTCGACAATACGATTCGCACCCCTGAAGACGTCGAGAAGTACTTGGGGCTCGGCGTGCTCGCGATCGTTCCGCGCATCCGAACGGCCGGATCGGTTCCGGCGCGCGAGGCGTACCAGAGTCTTCGCACGAGCATTCTGTTCTCCAGCCAGAATCGGGAAAAACGCGTCTTGCTCTTGACGAGCGCCGGCGCGCAAGAAGGCAAGTCGAGCACCACAGCCGCGCTCGCGCGAACCCTGGCGGCCGCGGGAGAACGCGTCATTCTCATCGACTGCGACCTGCGGCGCCCGACTCAGCACGTTCATATGGGAGTGCCCCGCGAACCGGGGGTGACCAACTACGTCTTCGAGGCGGCGGACGGCGACTACGCCCGCTTTTTCGCGTCGACGGATATTCCCACCTTGAAGGTCCTTCCCTGTGGCGCGATCCCCCCGAGCCCGCCGGAACTCATCGGAAATCAGAAATTCCGGAGTCTCGTTCAGTCGCTGAAGGCGGAGTTCGATTGGGTCCTTATCGATTCTCCTCCGATTGCGAGTCTCACGGATACCGTTGTGTTAGCGTCGCTCGTCGACATGGTCGCCTTCGTCGTCAAGCACAACGAAAACGATCGCGACCTGATTCGCCGCTGCCTCAAGCAGTTGCGCGATGTCCACGCCAATGTGATCGGCGCCGTGCTCAACGACGTCGACTTCGACCGCAGCGCCAACAAGGGTTACTACTACGCGGGTTACGGCTACGCGCTCACCGACGAGAAGGAATCGCGCAAGTCGCGGCGAAAAACCAGCGAGCGAAAAATCGCTCTGTGACGATCCGCCCGTTCCGGCCGCCGCCCGCAGGTTGTGACCTCAAGGCTCCCGAGCAACGCGCCGCCTGAAGTCCTCGAAGGTCGTCCGCAAGCCGTGCTCGATCGTGGTCCGAGGCTCCCAAGCTAGCTTCTGGCGGGCCGTCGTGATGTCCGGCTGGCGTACCTTGGGGTCATCGACCGGCAGGGGCTCGTGCACGATGGACGTGCCGGTGCCGGTCAATGCGCGAATCGCTTTGGCCATGCGAAGAACCGTCCACTCTTCGGGGTTTCCGAGGTTGACGGGATCGTGGACGTCCGAGTGGAGCAGGCGCACGATCCCGTCGACGAGGTCATCCACGTAGCAGAAGCTGCGGGTCTGCGAGCCGTCCCCGAAGACCGTCAGCGGCAGGCCACGAATCGCCTGGAGCAGGAAGTTCGGGATCGCCCGGCCGTCTTGAAGGCGCATCCGCGGACCAAAAGTATTGAAGATGCGGACGATCCGGGTGTCCACACCGTGGAACCGGTGGTAGGCCATCGTCATCGCCTCGGCGAAGCGTTTGGCCTCGTCATAGACGCCGCGCGGTCCAACCGGGTTGACGTTCCCCCAGTAGCTTTCAGGCTGCGGGTGAACCAGGGGATCACCGTAGACCTCCGAAGTCGATGCGAGGAGGAACCTGGCGCCCTTCGCCTTCGCGAGGCCGAGCGCCTTGTGCGTTCCGAGCGAGCCCACCTTGAGCGTCTGGATCGGCATCTCGTGGTAGTCCCGAGGAGAGGCGGGGCTCGCGAAGTGGAGGACCGCGTTCACAGGCCCGTCCACGAAGATGTAGTCGGTCACGTCGTGAAAGACGAACCGGAAGTCAGGGTTTCCCGCCAAATGGGAGATGTTGTCGGTTGAGCCCGTCAGCAGGTTGTCCAACGCGATGACGCCGTAACCTTCGGCGAGGAGACGGTCGCACAGGTGCGAGCCTAGAAAACCGGCTCCTCCGGTGACGATCGCTCGTTTCTTCAAGTCCGACCTCCTGGACGAAGGGCGGATTGTAGCCTACGGCTGCGCCCGCTTCCGAACGGTGGGACTTGGTACACTCCACCCCTCGATGAACCCTGTCACCCAGTGGCTCCTGTTTCACGTCGCGCCCCCTCTGGCGCACGTCTACATTCGGTTGCTCCATCGCACCATGCAGATCGAGGTGCGAGGGGCCGAGGTGCTCGACGCCTCGCGGCGCGACCCGGGGCGCTACATCCTGGCGTTCTGGCACTCACGGTTCGTGCTGATGCCCTATTGCTATCCGGGTCCGAGGATCGTCGTCTTGTCGAGCAAACACCGGGACGCCGAGGCGCTCGTGCGCATCCTGAGAAAATTCGGGATTGAACAGGCTCGCGGCTCTTCGACGAGCGGGGGCGCGACCGGAATGCGTCAAGTCTTGCGCAAGGTCAAAGAAGGCTGCGACGTCGGGCTGACCCCGGACGGGCCACGCGGACCGAAGCGGCGCGTTCAGCCTGGCGTCGTGGCGATCGGGCGATTCACCGGTCTGCCGATCATTCCCGTGACCTTCTCGGCTTCGCCGGCGAGGAGGCTCCGCACGTGGGACGGCACGCTCATCCCGAAGTTCTTCTCCAGGGGGGTGTTCGTCTACGGCACTCCCGTCGTGGTGCCACGCGACGCGGACGACCTGCTGCAGGAGGAAAAACGCCTCGCGCTCGAGCGCGAGCTGGATCGAATCACCGATCTCGCGGACGACGCGATGACCTTGGTCCGGGAGGACGCCCGCCCTCCCTTCGGTCCCGCGTGAAACGCCCGCTCAAGATCATGATCTCCGCCGGGGAGGCGTCCGGGGACCGGCTCGGCGCGGGGCTCGCCCGCTCTCTTTTCAGGCTTCACCCCGGGGTTGAGATCCTCGGGATGGGAGGCGACGAGATGGCCGACGCGGGCGTGCGCCTGGTGCAGCACGCCTCCGAGGTCGCCGTGGTGGGATTCGTCGAGGTGATCAAGCACCTCCCGACGATTCGGCGCGCCATGGGTCGCCTGGAGGCCGCGGTTCGCCATGAGCGCCCCGACGTTCTCGTGCCGATCGACTTTCCCGATTTCAACTTGCGTCTCGCGGCTCGGGTCCGTCGTGCGGGCGTTCCGGTCGTTTACTACGTCAGCCCCCAGGTGTGGGCGTGGCGGAGGGGCCGCGTGCGCACCATGCGCGCGCTCGTTCGGCGCATGCTCGTTTTGTTCCCGTTCGAGAGTGCGTTTTACGAGGCCGAGGGCGTGCCGGCGATGTTCGTCGGGCATCCGGCTGCGGTGTCCCGCGAGCGCGCGTCGCGAGCGGAGCTGCTCTCCCGGATAGGCCTCGATCCTTCACGGTCGGTCGTGGCGCTCCTCCCGGGTAGCCGCGAGGGAGAGGCCGGGAGGTTGTTCCCGATCCAACTCGAGGCGGCGCGCGTGCTGCGTCGGAGCCACCCCTTGGCGCAGTTCGTGGTGCCCCAGGCCCGGACGATTCCGGAAGGCTTCCTGCAGGGGCTCGCCGCGGGTGCTGGAATTTCGAGACTGGTCACATGCGAGGGAGAGTACCCCGGTATTCTCGAAGTCGCGGACGCCGGCGTGGTCGCGTCGGGGACCGCGACGTTGGATGCGGCCCTGGCAGGGCTTCCGTTCGTCGCGGTCTACCGGATGCAGTTCCTGTCTTATCTCATCGCCAGGGCGCTCGTCAGGGTGGATCACATCGCGCTTCCCAATCTGATCGCTGGGGCCAGGATCGTTCCCGAGCTGGTCCAGGGGGCCTGCACGCCGGCGGCGATCGCGGGGCAACTGCGCGCGTTTCTCGACGACCCGTCAACCGCTCTTGCGCTCCGCGCCGGCCTCGGCGGAGTGAGAGCGCAGTTGCGCGGTGACGGCGCCTTCGACCGCGCTGCGGCGGCCGTATTGGAAGAGGCCGGGCAACCCCCGGTTTGACGCTTCCGCGGCGCGTATGCTCCAATCGCCGCCTCCTATGATTCGATCCATGACGGGTTATGGCCAAGGGGCTGCCGAAGCTCCCGGTCTCAAGGTCTCGGTGGAATTGCGAAGCGTCAATAACCGCTTCGTCGACGTGAAGTTGCGCCTGCCGGACGATTTGGCCCCCTCGGAGCAAGAGCTTCGTCGCAAGGTTCTGGCGACGGTGAAAAGGGGGAGGGTGGACGTCGATCTGCGCCTGGAACGCACCGCGAGCTCGGCCGTGCCGCTCGCGCTCAATCGTCCGGTGGTTCTGGCGGCGTTGGCGGCTTGGACCACTCTTCGCGACGAGTTCGGAGTTCCCGGAGCTTTCGACATCCAGACGATGATGCGCGTTCCGGGCGTTTTCGAGAGCACGGGCCGCGGCACCGGTCTCGACGAGGCTGGAAAGGCCGCGGTCGACGGTGCGCTCGATCTGGCATTGGCAGCGCTCGACGCCGAGCGACGGCGGGAAGGCGGCGTGCTGAGGGACGATCTCGTCTCACGGGTGTCCCGGATGAAAGACTCCGTCGCCATGATTCGCGAGGTTGCGGCGGCCATCCCGGACGCCCTGCAGAAGAAACTCGCCGAGCGCGTGCAACAGTTGGTGACCCAGGTGACGCTCGATCCAGCACGGATCGCCCAGGAAGCGGCGTTTCTCGCGGACCGCTCCGACATCACCGAAGAGATCGTGCGCCTCGAGGGGCATCTCGCGCACGCCCTGACGCTCCTGGCGGAGTCCGAGGGCGATCCGGTTGGCAAGCGCCTCGAGTTTCTCCTCCAAGAAATTCACCGGGAAACGAACACGATCGCGAGCAAATCCGTTGATTTGGGCGTCAGCCGGCACGCGCTCGACTTGAAGTCCGAGTCCGAGAAGATCCGCGAACAAATTCAGAATCTGGAGTGACGGATGGACGGGAGCGATCGCGGGACGCTGTTCGTCATCTCGGCCCCGTCGGGGACGGGAAAGAGCACCCTTGCGCGCCGACTGCTCGAGTCGGTGCCGGGGCTCGTGTTTTCCGTCTCTTACACGACGAGGCCCCGTCGTGCCGGTGAGCAGAGCGGACGGGAATATCAGTTCGTCGACGACACCCTTTTCGATGCCATGGTCGCCGCGGGCGGATTCCTGGAATGGGCTCGTGTTTTCGACCACAAGTACGGCACTGGGCTCGCCGCGACCGAGGAGATTTTGGCCCGAGGAGCCGACATGCTCCTCGACATCGACGTTTCCGGGGCGGGGCAGGTGAGAGCCAAGGGGCTCGACGCCGTCTCGATTTTCATCTTGCCGCCGGACTACGCCTCCCTGACGGAGCGCCTGACGCGGCGGGGCAGCGAGGATCCCGCGGCCCTCGCGCGCCGCCTTCGTGAGGCGCGCCGCGAGGCGTTGGAGTACGATCGCTTCGATTACGTCGTCGTGAACGCCGAAGTGGAGGTGGCGATCTCGGAACTGTCCGCGATCGTCCGGGCGGAATCGGCGCGAACCGTTCGTCGCCGGGATCGTGTGAAGAAGATCCTTTCGACGTTTCCGGCTCCCGACACGGGGGCCTAGGAGGATTTCATGAACAAACTCCCCGACAACGTCATGAGCAAGTACCGCTTCGTCATGCTCGCCGCGCTGCGTGCCGAGCAACTGCAAGCGGGTGCGATCCCGCGGATCGACTCCGACACACGCAAGGCCACCGTTCTGGCTCAAGAAGAGGTGGCTGCGGGTGTCGTCGACGTCTGGGACGCCAGCCAGCCGGCGGCGGGCGGCGCCGACGCGAGCACCGACGAATAGCTCCATGCGTGTCGCCTTGGGAGTGAGTGGCGGGATCGCGGCCTACAAGGCCTGCGAGATCGTGCGCCGACTGACCGATTCCGGAGCCTCGGTTCAGGTCCTGATGACCCGAAATGCCGAGAGGTTCATCACTCCCCTCACGCTCCAGACGCTGTCCGGCAACGCGGTCGCAACCGACGCTTGGGAGCTCGCCTCCGACCAGACGATCAAGCACATCGACATGGCCCGAGACCTCGACGTCTTCGTCGTCGCGCCAGCCACCGCGAACATCCTGGCCAAGTTTGCGCAGGGGGTCGCGGACGATCTCCTCTCGACGTTCTACTTGGCGGTCACGGCGCCGGTCCTCGTCGCCCCGGCGATGAACAGCCGCATGTGGCTGCATCCCGCGACCCAGGAGTCGATCCGGACGCTGCGGTGTCGGGGTGTCGCCGTCGTCGACCCGGAGTCCGGTTGGCTTGCGGAGCGCGAAACCGGCGTCGGCCGGCTCGCCGCCCCGGAGACCATCGTCTCCGAAATTCTCCGGGCCGCACGCCGGGGGAGTTCGCTCAGAGGACGAAAGGTCGTTGTCGCCGCAGGCCCGACCCGCGAGCCGATCGATCCTGTCCGGTACCTCACCAACGGCTCGTCCGGAAAAATGGGATACGCGATCGCCGAGGCCGCCGCACGGCGAGGTGCTTTGGTGACGATCGTCAGCGGCCCCGTGGATCGGCCGGCTCCGTTCGGCACGCGGGTCGTGCGGGTCGAAACCGCGCGGGAAATGCGCGAGGCCATGATGAGCGAGCGATCCGGCGCGTATGCGATTTTCATGGTGGCCGCTGTGTCCGACTACGCGCCCACGGCGTCTCCGCGAAAAATCAAGAAGACCGGGGGGCCGCTCATGCTCGTTCTCGAGGAAGGGCCCGACATCCTCGCCGAGCTGGGACGGACCAAAGGGCCCGAGATCCTCGTGGGGTTCGCGGCAGAGACAGACGATTTGATCGCGAACGCCGCGCAGAAATTGGCCGTGAAGAACGCGGACTTCATCGTCGCCAACGACATCGCGGCACCCGGCCTGGGCATCGGCTCCGACCGCAACGCGGTGACCATCCTCGGCCGTGACGGGTCATCCGTAACGGTCCCGGAAGGGAGCAAAATCGAGATCGCCGACGCGATCCTCGACCGGGTTTTCGGGACGGTGACCGAGTGAGCGATGCCGCGGACGTCCGCAAGGCACTCGCCACGTGGGTGGGCTACCTGGGTGAAATCGGCGTGCGCGAATTGACTCTGCGCGAGCCGGGATCGCCGCCGGGCCCGCCCGAGCCGAAGCCGGTCGCGCCGAGGCCGAGCGATCCGGGCGCA
Source organism: Acidobacteriota bacterium (assembly GCA_031393555.1). Classification (GTDB taxonomy): domain Bacteria; phylum Acidobacteriota; class Polarisedimenticolia; order Polarisedimenticolales; family DASRJG01; genus DASRJG01. The sequence continues at coordinate 16,034 of JANMVW010000006.1, read as the reverse complement.
CGTCTCGCCGCGCTTCGCGAGGAGATCGGCGACTGCAAGCGGTGCAAACTCTGCGAGGGCCGAACGAACATCGTCTTCGGCGTCGGCAACCCGCGCGCCAAGCTGATGTTCGTCGGCGAAGGGCCGGGTGCCGACGAGGACGCGGCGGGGGAGCCGTTCGTCGGTCGTGCCGGAAAGAAGTTGAACGAAATGATCCGCGCGATCGGTTTGCAGCGAGAAGATGTCTACATCGCCAATATCGTGAAATGCCGTCCGCCCGAAAATCGCGATCCCGAGCCCGACGAGGTCGCGACGTGCTCGCCGTTCTTGTTCCGTCAGATCGAAAGCATCAAGCCCGTCGCGATCGTGGCCCTGGGGTCGCCCGCGGCGAAGACCCTCCTCGACACGAAAGTCGGGATCACGAGCCTGCGCGGGCGCTGGGGATCTTTTCGGGGGATTCCCGTGATGCCGACGTTTCACCCGGCGTACCTCCTCCGGAGATACACGGAGGAGAACCGTCGCGCCGTCTTCGCCGACCTGAAGGCGGCGCGCGCCCGGATCGACGAGGTCTCGTGACGGCCGGGGAGGATGCGGAGACGCTCGTGGGCGTCGCCGTTCCCGTCCCGATCCGCCGTACCTTCACGTATCGCGTCCCCAGCGCGCATAGAGACGGGATCGTCCTCGGGGCCCGCGTGCGGGTTCCTTTCGGACGGCGCAGCGTCAAGGGGACCGTCGTTCTCTGGCCCGCGCCCGTGCCGGACCCCGGGGTCGAGGTCAAAGATGTCGAAGCGGCGCTTCCGGACTCGCCCGCGCTCGATGCGCACCTACTCGAGCTGACCCGCTTCATCGCGGACTACTACCTGTGCTCGTGGGGCGAGGCGATCGAAGCCGCGCTCCCCCCGGACCCGCGGGCGCGCCAGCGGCCGCCGCGCACCGCGGTGCCCGCGATCCCCGCTGCGCCCGCAGTCCCATTTCGCGAATTGAGCCCGACGCCGGCCCAAACGGCGGTGCTCCAAAAGCTGCTCCCGGCCGTCGCCGCCCGCTCGTTCGCTCCGTTTCTCCTTTGGGGGGCGACGGGCTCCGGAAAAACAGAGGTCTACCTGCTCGCGGCCGCCGCCGCCCTCGCGGCGGGGCGCAGCGTGCTCTACCTCGTCCCCGAAATCGGGCTGACGCCGCTTCTCGTCTCGCGGATCGAGGCGCGGTTTCCAGGTCAGGTCGCCCTGCTTCATTCGGCGGTTCCGCCACGGGTGCGCCGCGCCGCGTGGGAGGAGATCCGCCGGGGGACGAAGCGCTTCGTCGTCGGCGCGCGCTCGGCCGTATTCGCCCCGCTGTCCGACCTCGGGCTCGTCATCGTCGACGAAGAGCACGACCCGTCTTACAAGCAAGAGGACGCGCCGCGCTACAACGGCCGAGACGTCGCGGTCGTCAGGGCGCGCCTGGCCTCGGCTCCGGTGGTGCTCGGCTCCGCCACGCCCTCGCTCGAGTCGTTCCACCATGCGCGCCAGGGACGTTACGCCCTTCTCGCGCTCGGAGGGCGTGTCGAGGACCGGCCGATGCCCGAGGTTCAACTCGTCGACATGCGCGAGGAGTTCCGGCGGGCGGGAGACGTCACGCCGCTGTCGAAAGATCTCGCCTCGGCACTGGTGGCCTGTCTCGAGCGCGGCGAGCAGGCGCTGATCCTTCGCAATCGACGGGGATGGGCGGCGGCGATTCTCTGCCCGGCCTGCGGCCAGCGTCTCACCTGCGGTCAGTGCAGCCTCGCGCTGACCTGGCACAAGAAAGAACGCAAGCTTCGCTGTCACGCGTGCGGCGGCCGGCAGCCCCTTCCCGGAGCGTGTCCCGCGTGCGGAGGCGCGGATCTTCGCGAGCTGGGGGAGGGGACCGAGCGGATCGAGGACGAGATCGCCAAGGTCGTCCCCTCCGCGCGCATCCAGCGCATGGACCGAGACACCGTTCGCGGCCGCGGTGCGCACGAGAGCATCCTGCGGCGATTCGACGACGGGGAGATCGACATCCTGGTCGGTACGCAGATGATCGCGAAGGGGCACGATTTCCCTCGGGTGACGCTCGTCGGCGTGCTCGGCGCCGACCATGCGCTGGGCCTGCCTGATTTTCGGGCGGGCGAGCGCGCGTTCCAGTTGCTGACGCAAGTGGCGGGCCGCGCGGGCCGCGGCGAGCGCAAAGGCCGCGTGATCGCGCAGGCGTTCGACCCCGGCCATCCCGTGCTTCTCCATGCCGCCAAGCAAGACTACGAAGCGTTCTACGAAGCCGAAATCCGCTACCGCCGCGCGCTGCGCTATCCGCCTTTGGCCGCCCTCGTCCAGATCATCGTCGCCGAGGCGCGAGAGGCGCAGGCCTGGCGAATCGCCAACGATGTCGGGGCGGCACTCACGGCGGCCTCGGCCGGCCGCCTCACGATCACCGGGCCGGGTCCGGCGCCCATCGAACGTTTGCGAGGGATGTATCGCATGCAGCTTCTCGTCCGCTCCGCCGGGCGGCGCCGGTTGGTCGAAACCGTCGCGGCGGCACTCCTTCCCTTTGAAACCACCTCGGCGCGTCGCTCGATCCACGTCGACGTCGATCCGGTCAGCTTGCTGTGATCCGCGGAATCGTCCACTCGATTCTCGAGCCCACCCCGGAGGCGGTCGCGCGACGCCTCGCGGAGTCGCCCCGAGCCTGCGCCTTGGTCGAGATCCGGGCCGACGGCCTCCGGGCCGGCGATGTTTCCGGCCTCGTGCGATGGGCGGGCCGGCCGGTTGTGGTCGCCGTGCGAACCCCGGAAGGCGGTGGGTCGTTCGACGGCAGCACCGAGGAAAAAAAATCCATCTTGGACGCCGCCCTGGAGGCGGGCTCCGCATTCGTCGACGTGGAGTGGGACGGGCCGCTGCGTGCGATGGCGTTCGGACCGCAGGCGGCGCGCACGATTCTGTCGCACCATGGGGCGCCCTGCGACGCGACGAGCCTTGGGCTCTTGTTCGATGAGATGGCGGGGACCCAAGCCCTTGGCCTCAAGATCGTTCCTCGTGCGACGCGCCCGACGGAGCTTCGCGCCGTCCACGATCTTCTGGCGCGTGCTCGGGTCGCGCGCCGAGCACTCTGCTCGTTCGCATCAGGTTCGACGGGATCGTGGAGCCGCATCCTGGCGTTGGCGTGGGGGTCGTGGGGGGTCTATGGCGCGGCGGCGCGAGGGCGCGAAACGGGAGAGGGGCAGTTCGAATCCCGCGAATTGCTCGACGTGTACCGGGTGCTCGAGATCTCGGAGGCGACGAGTGTGTTCGGCCTTTGCGGAACGCCGCTGCAAGGCAGCCCCTCGCCCGAAATGCACGCGGCGGGTTACCGGGCATTGGGGCTCGATGCCGTATACGTCCCCCTCGAGACCGACGCGATCGACGAGGTCGCCTCGGTCGTGTGCGAAGGCGGGCTGCTCCCCCTCCTCGGATTTGGCGTCACCATTCCGCTCAAGGAGCTCGCGGCGAAAAGATGCGCGCAGCTCGACGCGTTCGCCGCCTGCGGTTCGGCGAACACCGTCCGCATCGCCCCAGGACGGTGGGCGGGGTTCAATACCGATGCCCCGGCGGCGCTCGCGCTGATCCGAAAGCACCTCGACCCGCAAGGAAGCCGAGCCGCCGTGGTCGGGGCCGGAGGAACAGCGCGTGCCATCGCCGCCGCGCTCAAGGAGGCGGGCGCGAGCGTGACGCTGTATTCCCGCAGCGTTCCCAGAGGTGATGAGACGGCGCGTTCGATCGGTGTCGCCTCGGCGCCCTTGGCGGCCCTTCCCGGAGCGGTTTGGGACCTCCTGGTGCAGGCGACTCCGGCGGGGCGCAACGGCGAAGAGGTGTTGCTCCGTCGTCACCTCGACGGCCGCGTGGTGCTCGATGCGGCTTATGGCGCGGAGCCGACTCCGCTCGTGAAGGCGGCCCGCGCCCGCGGGCTGGCCGTCATCGACGGGCTCGAGCTCCTCGCCGCGCAAGCGATACTCCAGTTTGAATGCCTGACCGGGCGTCCCGCTCCCGGGGGCGCGATGGTTGCAGCGCTTCAGTCGCGTCATTCGTCGTCTCCGGCTTGACGACGCCCCAGCCAGGGCCTACGCTCCAAGGCCGCGCGTCGGCTCACCGGTCGCCTCGCCGAAAGGAACACCCCATGCGTCGTTTACTCATCAGCAGCCTGATCCTCCTGGCGGCCTCCTGCGCGACGCGGCAGCCGATGACCGGGCAGGTGGCCCCCAACGTCGACCGGAAACTCTCGACGTTTGCGTATATCGAGGAGGGAAAGCTCGCGACCTTCATCGTCGATACGCGCGCGACGCGCTATCGGGGAAAAGACGCCTACATCCCGATCGAGATCGCGATCGCCAATCTGGGCGTCAAGCAACTCACGCTGACGCGCGAATCGTTCACGCTCGTCGACGACAAGGGCAATCGCTACCCCTGCGCGAGTCCCACGGAGCTTCTCGATCACTACGACTTCCTCGATCTCGACAGGGATCTCGAGGAGTTGGAGGGGATCATCGTCAACCGCTTCGGGGCCCTGACCCGCTACCCTTCCAACTTTTCACCCGCGCACTTCGCGGTGAGGGCAGGGCAGTCCCGTGTGGTCATCGATCGGATCACTTTGCCGAAGTTTGGCTATGTCCTGGACATGGTCTACTTCCCCATGCCCGCGACCGGCCTCACCGGGCATACGTTCGAATTGGCGATGACCGCACCCGAACTGACGGATGCCATTTTCGTCAAGTTCGAGGTGAAGTAAGAGCAGGACACCGTGAAGCACGTGCGGGTTCTCCTTCTCGACAACCACGACTCGTTCACGTTCAACCTCGCGCAGTATCTCGGTGAACTGGGGGCCACGGTCGAGGTCGTCTTATCCGACAAGATCGCGGTTGCCGACGTTCACGAGACCCGTTGCGACGCGGTCGTTGTTTCTCCGGGCCCAGGACGACCGGAAGATGCCGGCATCAGCGTGGACGTCGTACGCGAGCGTGCCGGGGTGTTGCCCATGCTCGGTGTCTGCCTGGGCCACCAGGCCATCGTGACGGCGTTCGGCGGACGGATCGAAAGCGCGGCGGAACTGATGCACGGCAAGACGTCGCCGGTGCGGCACGACGGGCGCGGGGTCTTTGAAGGACTGGCGAATCCTTTCGACGCCGCCCGATATCACTCCCTCGCCGCGGAGACGGCGACGATGCCCGACGTTCTCGAGGCCTGCGCGTTCGCGCCCGACGGCACCATCCTGGGCGTACGACACAAGACGCTTCCGCTTCACGGCGTCCAGTTCCATCCGGAGTCGATCCTGACGCCTCAAGGGTTGCGGCTGCTCCGGAACTTCCTCGTCCTGGCGGGCGCCGCCATGCCGCGGGTTTCGTGAGCATGCGGGTCCTGGTCAAAGTTTGCGGCATCACCGAGGAGCGGGACGCGTTGGAAGCGATCCACCTGGGGGTGGACGCTCTGGGATTCGACCTGCGTCCGGGGAGCCCCCGTTACGTCGAGCCCGAACTCGTGCACCGTATCGTGTCACGGCTGCCGGTTTTCGTTTCAACCGTCGGCGTGTTCGCCGATGAACCTCTGATCCGCGTGCTCGAGACCGCACGCAGAGCGGGCGTCGGCATCCTGCAATTCCACGGGAAAGAGAGCCCCTCCCTCTGCGCGGGGGCCGCTCCTTACCCGTGGATCAGGGCGTTCCACGTGGGTCCGGAGTTCGACGAGGAAGACCTCTCGTACTACGCAACGACGACGTATCTGCTGGACGCGCGGAGCGAGGGCTCCGGCGCACCCGAAGCTCCTTTCGAGTGGCGACGCGCCCGTGCTCTGACGATGCACGGCCGGATCGTGATCGCGGGGAACCTCGAGCCGTCGCGCATCGGCCTGGCGATCGACGACGCCCGACCGTACGGCGTGGATATCTTGTCGGAGGTCGAAGTGGCGCCAGGCAAGAAAGACTTGGATCGCTTGGAGTTGCTGCTCGAGGCCGTGCGTCGGGCAGAGCGTCGCCTGAGCAGCGAAGGGACGGCGACCGTCCCCTCGTGACTACTTCGTGAATTTCACGGAGACCACGATCCAAAGCTCCGCGGGTTGGCCGTCCTTGGTGCCGGCGGCGAACTTGCCTCGTTTGACGGCGTCGAACGCGGCGGCTTCGAAACCGGAAGAGCGGATGTCCTTCCAGATCCGGTTGGGCACCAGCAACGTGTTGACCACCGCCGCGTCCTGGCGCACCTGCGTGAGCACGAGGACCTCGGTCTCGACGGTGCGATCCGGACCCGTCGGGTATCGCGGGGCGGGGATCCTGAGGGCCGCCGGCGGCTCGACCCCGCTCACGGCCGGAGCGCTCCTGCCGTTTCCCATGGTTGCCTTGATGGCCTCGCCGACGCTTTCCGCTTCGTCTTGAGTGGGGTCCAGGGCCATGAGCAACTGGAGGTTGCGCGCAGCGTCGTTGGCCAGCCCCGCGCGAGCGCAAGATTCGGTGAGCAGCGCCCTCGCACGCGTCGCGGCGGGTTCGATGTCCACGGCTTTCTCGAGGAACGGAACGGCCGCGCTCCAGTCCCTCCTCGCGATGAACACGTTGGACACCGCGATCGTGGCGTCGAGGACGGCTTTGGGATTCTTATCGGGCAACCGGTCGAGCGCCGCCATCGCATCGCTTGACCGGCCGCCACCCGCGTACATCGCCGCGAGCGAGAGCACCGGATCGTTCTTTTGCGGCGCTGCGGCGATCCAGGCCTCGTGTGCCAGGAGCGATTCCTCGATCTCGCCTGCTCGCGAAAGCGCGATGGCGCGGCTGGACAGCGAGGGGGCGTGTGTCGGATTGCGCTGGAGTTCCTTGCCGAACTCCGTCGCGGCTTCGACGTACTTGGCCTTCGCCGGTTCCACCTTGCCCCCGCGTGTCAGTCCCTCGGCCTCGAGGAACAGCACGTAGCCCAGTTGAAAATGCGACAAAGGAAATAGGGGCGATGCCTCGACGAGTGTCTTGAGGTGACCCTCGGCGTCGGCGAAGAGACCGTTTTGTCGCTCCGACGTCCCTGCGATGTAGAGCGCCTCGAGGTTGGTCAACTGGGACTGAAGGACCGTGGCGGCGGCTTCCCGAGCCTCCTGCCAAGACCCTTTCTTGAAGGCGTCTTTCGCTTGCTGCAGCGCCGCAACGGCGGCTTCTGACAGCGCGGGCGGAGGCGTCGCGGGCGCTTCCTCGACCGCGGGGGGAGTTGGCGAGGGTGGTGGCGACGGCGGCGGGGCGTCCTGGGCGAACGTTCTCGAAACCGTGGAGGCCAGAAGTGCGAGGGTGACGGCGGCGATCTTACGCTTGGGGGTCACGCTGATTCCTCCAGTCATTCGACCTTTTGGCCGAGGCGGCATCACGATAACAGCGGGCAACACAATTACAACCGCTCCCGGGCTCCGTCCGCAACCAGGCTCGACGCAATCACGACTCCGGCCAAGGCGAGTCCCGGCCACGTCGCGATCCACCAAGCGTCGAGCAGGCGATCGCGTCCGTCGGCGATCAGCCCACCCCAGGATGCCGCGGGAGGCGGGACGCCGAGCCCGAGGAAAGAAAGCGACGCCTCGAGCAGAACCGCCTGCCCGAGTCGGATCGCGGCCTCGACGCCCAGGACGGCGGAGGCGTGAGGAAGGACGTGATGCATCGCGACTCGAACGGGGGATGCGCCCGCCGCCCGCGCGCTGGCGACGAATTCGCGCTCTCGGATCACCAGGGCCTCGCCCCGGACGAGGCGAGCGGCGGCCATCCAGGTTGTGGCGCCGACCAGCAGCACGGTTGTCGACAGCGACGGACGGAAAAGGGCCGCCAGCAGGAGGAGCAGGAACAATCGTGGAATCGCGAGCGCGCCGTCGGTCGCACGCATCAGAGCGGCATCCACCCATCCTCCCGAAAACCCCGCGATGAGCCCGATACCGCCGCCGATCGCGACCGCGACCACGGCGGCCAGAAGGCCGGCCACCAGAGACACGCGCGCTCCCCAAACCAGACGGCTCAACAGATCGCGCCCGTAGGAGTCGGTGCCCAAGACGAAACGGGCTCGCTCGATACGCGCCCCCTCACCCGGGACACGCGTCCACGTGTCGCCACGGCGCAGCGAGACAGAACCATCGGCCTCCCTCCGGAGTTCGTGGCCGTATTGCCTCGTCCCGCCGGCCGGACAGACGGTGTCGACCACGGTCATGGGCGGAAGGTTGCGCAGGACCAACCCGTCGGGTTGAGCGTTGGGATCGCGGAGGGGGAGGACCGGTGCCAGCGCCGCGACCAGCGCCCAAGCGGCCAAGATCCCGACGCCCACCTTGAGCCCAGGGTCGCTCAACGGGATGCCGTCCGGCCGAGGCGCAGCCTGGGGTCGACGAAGGCGAGGCCCAAATCGGCCAGCAGGTTTCCCGCGATCACGAGAATCGTCGCGAAAAGGACGGCCGCGAGGACGACCGGAAGGTCTTGCGCCATGACCGCGTCGTAGGTCACCCGGCCCATGCCCGGCCAACCGAAAACGACCTCAACGACCACGGCTCCCGACACGAGGACGGGGAGTTGCAGTCCGGCGAGCGTGATCACGGGGCCGGCGGCCGCGGGCAGGGCGTGAACCCGAAGGACGCGCGCGGGAGACGCTCCGCGCGCGCGCGCCGCGCGGACGAAGCCGTCTCCCAGCGCGGCCACGAGGCCCGCGCGCACGAACCGAGCCACGATCGCCGCCGCGCCGAGCCCGAGGACCAACGAGGGGAGCATCACGTGCCAGACCGCATCGAGGGCGCGTGCGGGGAAGCTCCATGACTCCGCGCCGATCGAATGCGCGGAAGACGGCGGGAAGAGCGGGACGGCGACGGAGAACAGGAGGATGGCCATCAGGCCGAGCCAGAACGTCGGGACCGAGGCCAGCAATAGGCCCGCGAAACCGAGTCCGTGGTCGAGGGTCCCACCGGGCCGCACGACGTGGAGCGCGCCCAAGAAAATACCGAGCAGCAGCTGGATCGACAGGGCCGCCGCGGCTAACCCGATCGTGTGGGGGAGGGCGTCGGCGAGAACGCTCGTCACCTGGCGCCCACGGGAGATCGACCAGCCGAGATCGCCGCGGAGCGCGTTTCCGATCCAGGAGGCGTACCGCGCGTAGGCGGGCTGGTCGAGTCCGTAGGCGGCCTCGACGCGCGCGCGTAATTCAGGGGTCACGGGACCGTCGCCGAGCAAGAGGTCCGCCGGCCGTCCTGGGGCGGCCTCGACCAGGAGAAACGTCAGGGTGAGGACGCCGGCGACCAGCGGAATGGCGGACAGGAGGCGTCGCACGATGAGGCCGAGCATGGTGTCAGTGCGCGATCCAGCACGATTCGAGGCGCGCCAGCGGATCGGACGGAACGTCGATCCTCAGGCCTTTGACGCGTGGGCCCAAGGCCGCGATCCTTTTGCCTTCATAGAGAAACGTGTAGGGCTGGTCCTCGTGGATCCGTTGCGCGAGCTTGCCGTACGCGGCTTTCGCCTGAGTCCAATCGGGGGCGGCGCCGATCGCCGCGAGAAGCCGGTCGGCCTCCGCCGATCGGTAGGCCACGACGTTCGATCCGGCGGGGGGGACGGCCTTCGAACCGAAGATCGACGCGAGGTCGAGCTTTCCGTTGAAACGCCACCCCGCCACGTACGCCTCGTAGTTTCCGGCGACGTTGCGCTCGCGGAAGGCTTTCATCTCGAACGACCGCGGCGCCACCTTGACGCCGATACGCGAGAGCTGCTCCTGGATCTTGAGCGTGACCGCCTCGCGCACGCGATTGCCGACGTTGGTGGTCAGCTCGAACGCGAGGGGGTGGTCCTTGTCGAAGCCTTTGGCCGCGAGGATGCGCCGCGCCTCGTCCGGATCGTACGGATATGCCGCCAGCGTCGGATCGGCGGCCCACCAGGTCGACAGCAACGGCCCCGTGCTGATCCTGCCGTAGCCGTACAGGAGGTCCTCGACGATCGCCTTGCGGTCGATCCCCAGCGTCAGGGCGCGGCGGACCTCGGGATCGTCGAACGGCTTTTTTGCGCCGTTCCAGCCGACGTAGTCGAACATCGGGTTGTCAAAGACGGCGAGCGCCACCCCCGGCGTGCTTTCGAGGCGCTTCGCGTCTTGCGGGGGCACCCCTTCGACGTAGTCGATCGCTCCGGCGGCGAGTTGGGTCTCGAGATTTCCGATGTCCGGCACGATGCGCACGACGATCTTGTCGAGAAGCGGCCGGTCGGGGGCGAGATAGCGCGCATTGCGGACGAGGACGATCTCCTCTCCCGGTCGCCAACTCTCGAGCAAGAAGGGGCCGGAGCCGATTCTGACCTGCGACCAGTCATGCGTGCGCCATGCGGTGAACGGGATCTTCGAAAAAACGTGTTCCGGGAGGATACCGCCCTCGACCGCGTCCGCGAGCATCTCGGGATAGGCGCGGTCGAAGTGGAAAGCGACCGTGTGAGGGTCGACGACCTGCACGTCCTTGATGTGCTCCTTGAACGAGACTCCGGTCCAACCCAAAGCGGGCGAAGTCTGTGCGGTGAAGGTGAAGCGGACGTCGTTTGCCGTGAGCGGCGTTCCGTCGCTCCACGTGGCGTCGCGTAGTTTGAAGGTCAGCGTCAGCCCGTCTCCGGAAAACGACCACGAGGCCGCGAGCAACGGTTCGAAGGAGGGCGGATGCTCGCTGGCATCGCCCTGTTCTTGCGCGAGCCGCCCGTAGACCCGCCGCAGGAGGTTCTGAGCGAAAGTCTGCTGCGAGACGTATTCGTTCCACGCGTCGGCATCCACGATGCTGCCGATGACGAGGGTGCCGCCGCGTTGGGGCGCGGGGTCTTTCGAAGGCGGGGCGACGGAAGTTCCACCGCCTCCGCATGCGCAGGCGAAAAAAACAAGGACCGCCGCCGTCGCCAGGTCGAGGCGGGCCTTGCGGCGGTTTTCGCTCACGAGAGCGGGCGCCCGCGCAATTGGTCACGGATCGTCGCAAGCGGCACGAAATCCCCCTTGCCGACGCCGGGACAAAAGGTCCCGAGCTCTTCCCACCCCGCACGGTTTTTGAGGTTTTCGGGCCAAAAGGGGAATGAGCCGCACTGGCGCGGCCGCGCTTCGTACACCGTGCACCGCGCACCTTCGAGGAACGGACACGCTGGGCCGTCCATCTTGAGGATGGTGTGGCCGTCGTCTTTCTTGGTCCACTTCGCTCGAAAAACCTTGATCGGCATTTTCAGGTGGGAGGCCAAGCGCGCGATGTCCTCGCGCTCGAGGTAGACGAAGTCGTACTCGCCGTGCCGAGTGCAGCACTTGCCGCAGTCGGGCTGGCAGGCGAAGCGAACGCCCTCCGCATACCACGGGAGCCGTTTCGCCGAGTCCTCGCGCGAACCGTCTTGGGAATTCACGGGCGGAGTATATAGCGGGAGCGGCGGGGTGAAGCGGCGATCAGTCGCGAGGCGCGGCTTTCAGCCGGAGGCGCATCGTCGTCCCTTCGCCCGGCGCGCTCGTGACGTCGATCGTGCCCCCGTGACCGGCTACGACCCGACGCACGATCGCGAGCCCGAGGCCGGTGCCCGAGCTCTTGGTCGAAAAATACGGCTCGAACAGGCGCGCGCGCGCCTCGGGGGTCAATCCGGGGCCCGTGTCCTCGACGGTCACGACGACTTCGCCGGGATCACCCGGGCCCGAGGTGATGCGCAGCGTTCCTCCTTGCGGCATCGCCTGGAGCGCGTTTTCGATGAGGTTGACGATGGCGCGGGCGAGAATCCTGGGGTCGGCAAGGATCGGGGACGCGTCGGCGTGGCGCTCCTCGATCCGAACCCCGGCGGGGAGGGCCGCGCGGTACGGGGCGGCGATCTCTCGCAACAACGCCGCCACCTCGACGCGCACGAGCACGAGATCGGGGAGCTTCGCGTAAGTCGAAAATGCTCCGGAGATGTCGCGCAACTCGCGGACCTGACGAACGATCGTATCGAGGCAGGCGGCGATCTCGGGCGATGGGAGAATGCCGCGATCGAGCAGCAGTTTGCGCACGTGCTCCGCCGACAGCTGGATCGGCGTCAGGGGGTTCTTGATCTCGTGGGCGATCGCTCGCGCCATCTCGGCCCACGCGGCGAGCTGATTGCTCTTCATGAGGCTCGTGACGTCGTCGAGCAACACGAGCGAGCCCGCTTCTCCGCCGGCGGGATCGGGACGCGGCACGCGGACCACGCGGAGTCGTACGGTCCCCTCGATCCCCGAAAGGTCGACCTCGAGCGGCGACGAGCCTGAGGCGGAAGGGTGGGAGAGCGCCTCCGCGAGCGCAAAGCGCGCCGTGCCGCGGCGGAGTGCGTCCTGCAGGAATTCTCCCCGCCGCGGCGGGCCCTCCGGGCCGGACAGCAGGGCCTCGGCCGCCGGGTTGATGGTCACGACGCGCCCTTGGGCATCGGCCGAAACAACGCCGGTGGTCGCATGGCGGAGCAGGGCCTCGATGTAGTCGCGGCCCTGGATGAGGTCGGCGCGCTGTCCGGCCAGCGCTTCGGCCATGCGGTTGAAGTCCGTCACGAGCGCGCCCATCTCGTCCCGCGAGGACGAGGCCAAGCGCATCGCATAGTCACCGCCGGCGATACGACGCGACGCATCGGCGAGCCGGCGCACAGGGTCCGCGACCAATCGGGCGATCAGCGCCGCCGATCCGGCTAACATCATGACGAGAGCCGTCGTCAGGAGGAGGAGCACCTCGACGAGCCGATCGGCGGAGCGCGTGAGAACGCGCTGCTCGATCACGAGCGGGACCGCGATCACCGCGTCGCGCGGACCGCCCCGCTCGTCCACGCGGGCGTACGCCACGGGGAGCGGGATCGCGCCGAGCCGCTCGCGGCGCACGACGACGGGTTGACCGCCGCGGACGACGTCGCGGTCGACGTCGCCGGGAAGCCGCCTCTGGAGGAGGCCCGAATCGAACAACTCGGGCTTCGAGGTGGCGGCGATGGCGCCGTCTTCGTACAGGTGGATTTCCTGCCCGACAACGCGCCGCAGCCACCAGAGCGTCTGGTCGTTGATGCGAAGACGCGGAATCGTCGGGTCGTCCTCGCCGACGACGAGGTAATCCTCGACGCTGCGCCGCGCCGCCCCGACCAGAGCGGCCGCCGAATCGGCGAGACTCGCTTCGCCGCGGCGATCGATGTAAGCGCTAAGGAAGAGGGAGAGCGAAACGAGCGGGACGACCGAGGCGATCAGGACGACGGCCAAAAGCTTGGCATAAAACGAGCTGCGCACGACGTCCTTGAGCGCCTCGATGCCGCCGCTCCCGGACAGGGTCGCGACCAGGGCGCCCACGCCGAGAACCGCGAGGCCGGCCAGGAGCAACCGGACGGTGTCCCCCAAGGCGTCGAGGAGGGTCGGCGCCGGTATCAACAACACGTGTAGTCGCCCGTCGTCTCGCAGCGGCAGCGCCCAATAGCGCGTGTCGCCCAAGGTGAGCTCGACGCGTCGTCTCTCGGCGGCGGCGGCCTTGAGCTCCGGTGTGGCGGCGGGGGGCTGACGCACGGTGCTCAAGACGACGCGCGCGTCCTCGTCGAACAAAACGTAGTCGGGGGGCTCGGCGGCCAGAGCGTCGAGCGATGGCGGACCGCCGCCCAAGGCCTCGAGGTACGGCGCGCTCCCGGGAAGGAAGGGGAGGTTGGACGGATCCTCGAGGACGTGCCCGACCACGCGCCCGGCGAACGCGCCCGATGGACCTGTCACGGTCGCCTCCGCGTGGACGACCCGAAGCAGCGACGCTCCGGCCGGAACGATCTCTGATTCGAGGACCGGAGCGACCCCCGGCGTCACGGCTTTGGCCTCCACTTCGCGCGAGCCGCCGACCTGCGGAACGGCGAAGCCGAAATGACCGCGCCGCGAGCCGCTCGCGTCGTACAAGTCGATGGACGAGGCGAACCCTTCGTGGAAGAGGTCGCTGTCGACCCAGAGTCCGTAGGCCAGGAACGCGTCGTCGTCCGCCGGCGGCTGCAGTAACGCCGCCACGACCCGCGGCGCAGCCGCGACTTCCGCGATCGCCGCGCTAAGCGCCACGCGCCGGCGCGCGGACTGCTCGAGGACGAGCGGCGCATACTCCGAGCGGAGGCGCTCGTCCGCCATGCGGCCGGAAGCGACGTTCAGCCGAGCGACGAATAACACCGACAAAGGCAAGAGCATGACGGCGACGGCGAGGCGAGACGCGCGCGGAGAGCGAAGGCCCCGGAAACGCGCCGCCGCGACGAGCGCGGCGACCATCTCGGCGACGCTGGTGATCAGCAATACCGCCGCGAGAACGAGGGCCATCGTGCCGGGGGCCGCGGGGTTGAGACGCGGCACACGGACGCGGGCGTCCTGGGCGAGCGACCCCGCCAGCGCGACGATCGCGACGATTCCGGCGAGCGCCCCTCCCGTCAGAGGCCACAGGGCGGCGCGCCGCCCGCGCGCGAGCGCGCCCGAGGTAAAACGGGCGCTCGCGGTCGCCACGATCGAAAAGCCCAGGGTTGTGGCCAGCAGGGCCGCGGGGGAGGCGAACAGCCCGAACAGGTCGCCGCGCCCGTAAAGGCTTGGCGAGCCCAGGCTCCGGGGGAGGAGGTCCTCCAAGGAGCGTCCGGCGAGAAGCGCCGCCCGGGAGGCGATCACCGCAAGGGTGACCACGAGCAGGCGCCGCAGGTCCGTGATCCCGCCGCGACGCGCGAGCGCCAATGCGGCCAGTGCGGCGAACGCGCATCCCGCCCAGGCACCGGCGATCCGCCGGGCTCGCGCGGCGAGAGCGGCGGCGTTGGGCTCCTCGAGGACCACCACGGCCAGCGGGAGCGAACGTCGGTCCGTCCACGGCAGGGTGAGGGTCGTGGGCGGGCCTCCGTCAAAGCGTGCTCCCTTCCCGGGCGGCGCTTCGTTGAAGTCCCATCGGGCCGTGATGCCGCCTCTGTTCGCGGGGAGCAGGTCCTGGGCGCGCATCGCGCTCGTTTTGAGCTCTAAAACGAACGAGGCCACCCCCGTGAGCGAGGCCGCATCGGGCTCGCTTCTGACGAGCAGGCTGGTCCTGATCCCGCGGGTCACGACGCGTGCGGATCCAGGCTCTCCGAACGAACCCGCTTCCGCGGAGGTTCCGGTCCACGAGGTGATGACCCCTCCGCGCACCCGTCCCGCTCCTTCGAGGCGTTGGGCCAGCGACGGAGGGAGGTCCTCCCGAGCGGCGTCGGGCCCGCCGTCTCGCGCTCGTCGCGCCGCATCTTCGGCCGCGCCGAGAATCATGGCGAGGTGCGTCTCGATCTCGGCGCCGCGCGCTTCCAAACGGTCCCGCGCCGCGCCCGCGGGGTTCGTCAGGGCGCGATGCGAAGCGATCCGTCCCGCCAAGAGGAGGACGACGGGAACGAGCCCAACCAGCGCGAGGCGGACCCGCCTCATTCGGCGGTTTCCTTGACCTCCCGAAGAACCCAACGATCGCCCTCCGATTCGAAGCCGAGGTGGAAGGCGATGTGGCCAGCGCGCCCGTCACGATCGATGATGGCCGCCCGTCCGTGCGCGAGCGCCGAACGCCGCCCATCGTTCTCGCACCTCACGACGTCGAACGAAGCCACGGTGCCCTTGGCGAGGAAGTCGCGGAACAGGGCCTCGACCTGAAGGCCTCCGAAGCTGCCTTCCTCGGGGCCGAGGCGCGACAGGGTCACGTGAACCCTGCCGTGCTCCGGGAGGATCGGCCTCAACGCCGCCGCGTTTCTCGCGACGAGCGCCCGTCCGAACGTGACGGCGGCGGAACGAGCGCCATCGTCCGCATCGGCCGTGGCCAACGTGAGTGCAACGACCACAACGACAGCGAAGCAGGAGGGAGCCGCGCGCACGCTTCATGATCTCCTGCACCGATCGTACGTGCGGTCCACTCTGAGTGTCAAACCCACGGTGGCCGCAAGCTTGTTGACTGACGTAGGGGGGTCGGGACCCCCAAGACCCGTAGAATCGTTCGCTCCAGGACGATCGCTTGGGATCAGGCCGCGTGGCGTCGTTCGAACCGTGGGAGCTCGGGCGTCCATAGCTTCTGATAGACGCGTCGCGCAGACTCCGACACCGGCTCGCGGCTCGGGAACAGTCGCTGGGCGAAAATGCGCTGGAATCGCCATCG
>JANMVW010000004.1:0-5181 GCA_031393555.1 Acidobacteriota bacterium | reverse complement strand
CACCACGCGCTGATTACCGAGCAACGCTATTACGTCAGCCAAGCCTACGATTGTCGTTTCATCGCCAGCGAGTGCTTCGAAGTGCCGGGTGGGACTCTTTTGTTTTACGTCAGCCGGGTGTTCACCTCTCAGGTGGCCGGCTTCGGCAGTCGCCTGAAGCACATCATCGGTCGCGGGAGAATGCTCTCCAAAGTCGCCGCCAATCTGAAACGCGATCGCGAACAGCTCAAGAAATAATCGCATCAAAGAAGAGGCGTCGCCGGTGCTGAGGCCGGGGCCGCTCCCGCCAGGCGCGACGGCATGATCGCAGGGACAACCCGCCGATGACGATGCCGGGGTTCAGAATCAGGGTGCGAGATCCAGTCGGCGTGCGGCTCGCGTGAGCTTCGCGTCGAGTGACCACAATGTCGTGCGTGTCAGCGCCGCAGCCGCCAAAAGGTGCGCATCGATCCAGCCGATGCCGGCTCCCATCAGGCGGTGTCGCTCGACGAACGCCAGGACCTCGTGGTCGGTCGCGGATACAACCGCGGGGAGTTTGCGCAGGAGCCGCAGCACTTCCACCCGCTTGGGGATGTTGCCGCACGCTAGTTCGCCCACGACGAACGGATGAGTCCGGACTTGACCTCTCTCGAGCAGGGCCTCGAGGCGAGCGTTGCCGTGTCGGAAGTGATCGATCCAGACCGAGGTGTCGGCGAGCACTATCCGTTCTTCTTCGGCCGGCGGCGAGGGACCGAACGCAGGCGCGGCTGACTCCCACCCAAGGCCGCGAGGCGGCGCGCGCTCTCACGCGCGATCAAAGCCTCGAGTCCAGCGTGGACGACAGCGGTCTTCTCCCCCAACCCTGTCAGTCGCTGCGCCTCGCGGAGGAGGGTGTCGTTGAGGACGAGCGTCGTTCGCATGCATATTAATATGCATCAAGGGTATGCGGTTGGCAATGGGCGGCTCCCTGGGGTGGACCCCAAGTAGGTGCCAATGTCCCACTCGGGTGAACCGACCCGACCCTGCGCGCATCCTCTGTTCTAAGCGATCTCCCCGGCGCTCCTGCTACCGATCAGTCGGTACCGTGGACTGCGGATCCGTCGCTCGCGCCGCTCGTGCCGCAACAGCCCGCGCAGGATGGCGAGCGCCGCCGTCCTGCGAGGGCTCTTCCAACCCGGCGTGCTGACGGAGGATTTGGGCACGATCTGCGACCGGCTCTTTCACGATCGCCAGCAATGTGACTCCATCGAATTCGTGTCATTCGACGCCGAGGACTTGAGGGCACCATCGGCGAGTTTCGGTATCTTGTTGGCGCCCTTGCGGCGATCGCGGCAACGACTGGCTGAGCGCCTTGGAGCCTTCGAGTGAACATTTTCAGACGCGAGTTCGATTCCCGCCGCCTCCACCAGAAGGTCATAGGTATGTGCTGGCAGCACTAGAGCTGAGACCGAAAGAGCGCCGCGGAATGCTCCGCGAGCTTTTCGGTCCAGGGCAGCGTCTGCCACAGAGCGCTGGTTTACGTGGCGCTCCTTCCGAAACCGGCGGCGATGTTCACGCCGGGAGTCTGCACGTACTACAGCAGCGCCAAGTACAAGACGATCGTCGGCCAGCGCGGCCCGGGCTGCTGTGGTGAGACGATCAGCTGGGGAAGCGTCACCGCGTTCAGAAGGTGCGAGCCGATGTGGCGCCTGGACGTCGTCTGTCCCCGACATCGAGCGCTAGGGCGCGAACGTATTCGTGCTCACCCCCGCCGAACCGGGATTGCCAGAGGACGTACCGCCGGCTCCGCCAGACCCGATGATGAAGCTGTTGCCGGGGATGGAGGGCGTCGATCCTCCACCAATCACGATGCCGATGGAGGGTCCGCCGGCGCCTCCGCCCCCATGGCCTCCCCGGCCACCGCCGCCGCCGTCGCCGCCACGGCCGCCGTTCGAGCCGTCGTCCTGCGAGCTCGACCCGCCGTAATTGTTGCCCGCACCGGAGAGAACTGCGTTGCGTCCGCCCAGGCCACCCGCGCCGGGGAGTCCGCTCGTGCCGCCTGTGCCTCCCGTGCCGCCGTTGGATGTGCGCAGCTCGGAGTTTTGAATCAGTGCGTCCGACGCCCACAGATAGATCGCGAAGGAACCGCCGGCCGACGTGCCTCCGGCTGCGCCCTGGGACCCGCATCCGCCTCCTCCGCCTCCGCCACCGCCGCCGCCGTAGGAATCGCAGCCTGCGGTTCCACCGCCGCCTCCGCCACCGCCGCCCCCGCCCCTGCCGTTGCCGCCGGTGGTGCCGGCGCTCCCGTTTAAAGGGGTGTAGCTGCCTGCCGCGTAGAAAGGGGCACCGGCCGGTCCGTTGGCCCCGGGGATTCCGCTGCTGCCGTTTTGGCCCCAGTACAGCGAAGGCGTGTTCCAATTCCCTTGGCCGTCGGGAGTGGAGGGACCCCCCGAAGTGCCGCCCGCGGAAGCGAGGCCTGCGTTCGCGGCCGATCCCCCGGTGCCGCCGGTGGCCGCGCACGACGATGTTCCCGCGAGTCCGCCCGTCGGCCGGCTGCAACTGTCGCAGAAACCGCCACTGTTTTCGCATCCGGGTGCCCCAAGCCCGCCGTTTCCGCCGCCCGCCGCATTGGCGGTGCCGCCTCCGGGAGTTGCCGGCCCGCCGCTTCCCGCCTGGATCCGGCTGTACCTGACCCGAAGCCGAGGACTATTGGCCGCCACGATCCCATAGGAGGATTGCCCCAGACCGGTCGCGTTGGCGCTCTGCACGAAGAGGAGTTGGATGTCGGTCGGTGAGATCAGGTTGACGCCGGTCATCGCTGTAGGAAGAACCGATAGGAACAAGGTGGCGGTGAGAGTCAGTGTTCGCGACGTGAAGGCGGGATTTGTATAGTTGCCGTAGATTCCAACCCCATCTTTCAGGGTGATTTGGCTCTCGGTCGCATAGGTGGCGGCCAGCACCAGCACCTGATTCCTACCGGCAGACGAGGCGAGGGCAACGCCCTGGGTGATCGTCTTGACCGGAAGGCCGGGCGTGGTCCCCGGGTTAATGTCGGCGCCACTGGGCGACACGAAAATCGCCTTCGTCAGGTCGCCGTCGATGCCGTCGCAATTGCTGTCGACGAACCCCTCATCGGGAAGATCGGCCGACGGCGAATCGTTCTGGATACAGGTGAGCGATCCGGCAACGCAATGCAGAGTCCCCGCCGCGCAGACTCCGAACTGACCGGTGTTGCAGGCCACGCCGCCTCCGGGGTTTCCCTCGTCGGTCGCGCCGTCGCAGTCGTTGTCGAGACCGTCGCAAACTTCGGCGGAGGGCGGGACGTTTTGGTTGCAGACGATGGATCCGCTCTGACACTGCGTTACACCCGCCGCACAGACCCCAGGTAGCCCCGTGTTGCAGGCCGCGCCGCCTCCCGGGTTACCGTCGTCCGCCACGCCGTCGCAGTCGTCGTCCGAACCGTTGCAGATCTCGGCTGGACACGGCGCGCAGGCACCGGCGCCGTCGCAAGCCTGCCCCGAGATGCATTCGTCGTCGGGGTCCTGGCCGGTGGGAATCGAAGTGCACGTGCCGGGCGATCCAGGCCGGTTGCACGCCTGGCAGGTGCCGGCGCAGGAGGTGTCGCAGCAGAATCCGTCGCGGCAGAATCCGCTCTGACATTCACTGCCGGCGAGGCAGCCTGCGCCGAGGACTCGGATGAACAGAACTACGCCGGGGGGAATGGGAGTGTCTTTGGTCCACGTGAGGCCGGCCGTCGTCCCCATGGCGTTTCCCGGCAGCGCCTCAGGAGGAGGGACGGTGGAGAGAAAGATGGTGTACGGACCGCCATGACCCGCGGTCCAGTTCATGGTGATCTCGTCGATGCCCGGTCCTTTGTTGACGAGGAGATTGATGCCGTCGTCGCCTGCGGCAGCGCCTAAAGCCCCGAAAGGAAGAATCGACAGGAAAACGACGAGGCATGACGATGGCTTCATAAAGCTACCCTTCGTGCGGACTTATCCCCCTAAGTACCGGCTTTGGAAGGCAACGGCAACATTTATTTGAGAGTTCCTTGGACGCCGACGACCTTCCCGGTCTTGGGATTGAAGACCAAGGCCTGCGTCGCCCACATGGTGCACGTCGCGGCGAGCATCGCACACGCGGCGTCGACCGCGTTCCCGTCGCTCGAACCTCCGCGCCCCGGTCGTCGCGGCCAACAGCTTACCGGTAATGGCCAGCCACTCGGAGGAGCAACGGACTTGGCGGAGAATCGAGTCCTGGCAACGGAAGTCGCGCGCCATCGCCCTTTTCTCAAAACCTTGGACGCGGGTTCGATTCCCGCCGCCTCCACCAATCTTCGGTTTTCACCGGAGTTTCATGCACCAGTAGATTCGCTGGCGCACTACAGCCGATCGACATTTTCGAATCGGAATGGCCGCCTGAGGGCGTTCAACGTAAGATCACGGCACTCATGTGTGCCTCACTCCGGAACGCCTGCTTGGCATTCGCCGTGAGCTTCGCGCTTGCGGCCGGAGCGCTGTCGGATTTCTTGCCCACCACCTGCCTGGACGATTGCGCCGGACAGGCCGATCGCTGCGGCGACTGCGCGTGCTGCGCTCCGGCACGAGCACCGGTCGTCCTGGCGCAGCCCGAAGGCGCCTCCCTCCAGACGAGCGCGACGCACGAAACGCTCGACCCTGTCCGCCCCTCCCGTTTCGAAGAGCGCGACGTCTTCCACGTCCCTCGCCAACACGCCTGAGCACATCCTCCTGAAGTTGACCGGGCGACGGCCCGGCGGATATATCGTCGTCGAGGTGTCTCATGCGTCGTTTGCTCGTCTCGTCCTTCCTTTTGTGGCTGGTGCTCGCGGCCATTGGTTCCGGTGGCTGCAGCAAACCGGCACCCGAGGTCGCGAAGGCCGCCGTCGCCGCCGGCGAGTTCTGCGCCGAGCACGGCTTCCCAGAAAGTGTCTGCCCGATCTGCCATCCCGCGGCCACGGCCGCGATGGACGAGCCGCCCAAGGACGGATTGCAGGTGCGCCTCGCCTCGCCGGAGGCCGCCGCGATCGCTGGGATAGAGACCGAAAAAGTTCGCGCCACCCCGGGAGGCGATTCGTTCAGCGCGCCCGCGCGGCTGACCTACGACGCGTCGCGACGGGCCGAGGTCAACGCGCGAAGCGCGGGCGTCGTGCGCTCGGTGCTGGTGGACCTGGGGAGCCGCGTTCACAAGGGGATGCCGCTCGTC
>JANMVW010000478.1:0-18060 GCA_031393555.1 Acidobacteriota bacterium | reverse complement strand
CATCGCGAAATCGACGACCACGCGATCGCCGAATCGATTCTGCACTTTCGCCGCGAGGTCTTTCGTGTGGAACAAGAGAGGCGACCCGCGTTCGGTCCAGATCTTCTCGTAGGCCTCACCCGATGTGCGCGGACGGAACGGCAAGATGAAAAGGTTGAGGAGCAACCACCGCGGCAACGCGCCGATGTCGATGACGCGCGGATCGGAGAGGAACTCCCGAAGGTACGGGCGGACGTCGCGTGGCTGAGGGCTCTCGGGCGTGCCGAGGTTGACCAGAAGGAGACCCGTGCGATCCGTGTGAGCCATACCCGCTCCTGAGGAAGCCGGGCAGTCTACTCTTTGCGCGGAGTTTCGCGCTCCTGCGATAACACGTGTTGCGCGCGGTTGTAAACCTCGTCGAGCCCGAGCTCGTTCGAGTCGTAGTACCCCCGGATGCGGCCGAGCCCATCCACGAGCACGAGCTTCCCGGTGTGGGCGATGTCGATCGGACCCGGCGCCTCCGGCGCCGGCGCCGCGAGCGGGGTCTTGAACCCGTCCACGACGAGTCGGCGTACCGTCTCCGGGTCGCCGGTCAGCAGAGTCCACCGGAGCGGATCGACGCCCAGTTCCTTCCCGTACGCTCCAAGAACTTCGGGGGTGTCGCGCTCGGGGTCCACGCTGATCGACACGAGCCGGATCCCCGCGATGTTTCTCGCCGCGAACCCGTCCTGCAGCCGGGCCATCCCCTTCATGATCGCGGGGCAGATCGACCGGCAGCTCGTGAAGAAGAAATTGACGACGTAGACCTGACCGCGAAGCTCCGCGCTGCCGAATGGCTTTCCGTCGACACCGACGAGCGAGAACTCCGGGAGCTCGGAAAGGACGGGGGGGGGCTCGGGAATGTGCCGCAGCAGGGGCCGAATCAACGTCAAGGTCACGATGCCGATCACGAAGCCCCAAAGGTAGGGGCTCCGAAGGACGGTCCGGGCGTTCACCGCGCCGCCCGCCCCAGGAACCCCTCGAGGAGTCGCGCGTACTTGAATTGCCTGAGATTTTGACGTGCGTTCAGGAGGACGAGCACGACGATCACCGCCCGGGGTGCGATCGGGAAGGCCGAGTTCCGCCACCAGAGGACACCGTAAAGAACGATGAGCGCGAAGGCGATCCCGAGCCCCGCAATCGAAAGCCACAAAAACAGCCGCTTGCGCCGGATGGCGCGCAAGGCGAAACGCTGATCGGCCTCCGTCATCGGCGGACCGTCGCTATTCAGGAGGTCCCGCCTTTTCCAAGTAGCTGTCGACCGACCACCTGCCGGGTCCCCAGATCAAAAGCACCAACAGCAGGAAGAACACCAGCGCCGTGAACTCGAGCCCTTGATTTTGCGTGAACAGTCCCTTCTCGAAGTAAACGAAGAAAACCGCTCCGAACAACACCGGGATATTGACGAGGATCGCGGTCCGGGTCCAGAGGCCGATGACCATCATGAACCCGCCCCCGATGTGAGCGAGCGGGATGTAGTGACTCAGGAGGAAGCTGAAGGGCTGAAACCGTCCGGAGCTCATGAGCAGGTCGCTCAGGGAGGCCATGTCCATCAGGAAGAGAATCCCCTTCACGAAGAGGCCCGCGCCGAGGTAGATCCTCAGCAAATCGAAGCACAGATCTTTGTTGGCCTCGATCTTCTTGAAGGTCGCCGTGATTGCTGCCATAGCCCCCCCCGTCCGCCTGAACGACGGCCAAGAAACGGGCCGGAGTATACATGGGTGAGGCAGAGCAAACTTCGGGCCCTGAACCCGTTTTTGAGTCTTGACCCTTCTCGTGGCGCCCGTTTAGACTCCCGCGACCGACTTTAAAGACCGATATTGTCATCGACCAGCGAGGATCATCGCGATTGCCTCAACTTTTTCCACGCTGGCTGAACAAACTGCCGTTGGTTGTCGCGATGGCCGGCTTGGTCGTCCCTGCGGTGGCCATCGCCGGCATCTGGTACTACGGGTCGCCGAAGTTCACCGACGTCGGCTATCGCCCCATCCAGCCGGTTCCCTACAGCCACCGTCTTCACGTCGGAGAGCTGGGGCTCGACTGCCGCTACTGCCATGCCAGCGTCGAGGTCTCCTCGGTCGCCAACGTTCCTCCCACGCAGGCGTGCATGAACTGCCATCGGCTCGTCAAACGCGATAGCGAGAAACTGGCCGCCATCCGGGAGAGTGCCGCGAACGGCCATCCCATGCGCTGGGTCCGGGTGCACAAACTCCCCGACTTCGCCTACTTCACGCACCGCGCGCACGTCGCGGCGGGCATCGGCTGCGTGACCTGCCATGGCCGGATCGACACCATGGAGGTCGTGACTCAGATGCAGCCGCTCTCCATGAGCTGGTGCCTCGACTGCCACAGGAACCCGGCGCCCAACAGGCGCCCGGTGTCCGAGGTCACGAACATGAAATGGACGGCGCCGAAGGACGCGGCCGCGATGCAGACGAAGCTGGCCGTCGAGCATCCCGTCCGCCCCCCGACCGACTGCTCCGGGTGCCACCGATGAACGAAACCTACTGGCGCTCGCTTGGCGAATTGAACGACGCGCCGTCGTTTCGCGCGAACCTCGAGCGCGAGTTCCCCGAAGGCGCGTCGGAGCTTCCCGAGGGGGTGTCGCGGCGCGAAATGTTGATGCTCCTTGGGGCGTCGCTTTCATTGGCCGGCTTGGCGTCGTGCCGCCGCCCCGTCGAAGAGATCGTGCCGTACGTCAATGCGCCGGAAGAGATCATCCCGGGCGTGCCGCGCCGCTACGCGACGACCATGCCGTTCGGGCGCAGCGCCTACGGGCTCGTTGTCGAAAGCCACGAAGGCCGTCCCACCAAGATTGAAGGGAACGAGCTCCACCCCGCGACGCGAGGCCGGTCGAGCGTGCGGATTCAGGCGTCGATCCTCGGCCTGTACGACCCCGACCGTGCGCAACGGGTCTTGCACGGCGGGAAGGATGCCAGCTGGGCCGATTTCGTCGCCGCCTGGGCCGAGCTCGAAAAGAAGCATCTGGAGGACGGCGGGGCGACGCTTGCTCTTCTCACGCCCTCGTTCGCCTCGCCGACGCGCTCGCGGCTGCTCGAGCTGTTCCGTCGGCGGTTCCCCAAGGCGCGGATCGCCGTGTACGAGCCGGTCTCGGACGAAAACGTCCTCACCGCGGTCAAGTCCCCGGACGGGCGCTCGCTCCAGCCGGTGCTCGACGTCGAAAAGGCCGCCGTGATCGTCGCGCTCGACGCGGACGTCCTGGGATGCGACCCCGAGGATGTCCGCCACATCATGGGATTTGCGGCGGGGCGGCGAGCGGCGATCGACGGCAAGCCGATGAATCGTCTCTGGTCCGTCGAGTCGGCCTATTCCTTGACCGGAGCGATGGCGGACCACCGGGTGCGTCTTGCCGGTCGCCTGATCCCGGCGGTCGTCTCGGCACTGGGGGGCCGCATCTCCGGCCTCGCCGTCGGCCTCGAGGTCCCGGGCATCGATTCCAAGTGGCTCGATGCCGCCGCCAAGGACCTCAAGGAAAACCGTGGTCGCGGCTTGATCGTCGCGGGCCCGGGTCAGCCGCCCGCCGTCCATGCCGCGGTGCAGAGGTTAAACCTCGCACTCGGAAACGTCGGCACGACCGTCACTTACCACGAACCGATCGACGCGGCGCTGCCGTCCCGCCCCTCGCTCGCCGCGCTCGTCACCGCGATGAACGCGGGAAGCGTTTCCACGCTGGTCATCCTGGGTGGGAATCCGGCGTACGACGCCCCGGCCGACCTCGAGTTCGCCGCAGCGGCAAAGAAAGTCGCGACCACCATCGCGCTTGCGACTCATGCCCACGAGACCGGGCGCCTGGCGAGCTGGAGCCTCCCGGCGGCGCACTTCCTCGAGTCGTGGGACGACGCCCGCGCCCTCGACGGCACGGCCAGCGTCGTGCAGCCTCTGATCCTCCCCCTCTTCGGCGGAAAAGGGGCGACCGAGCTCTTGGGGCTTCTTGCCACGGGGAAGGACCAATCGGGGTACGACCTCGTCCGCGAGACCTGGAAGCCGATCCTTGGCGAGGTTTCGTACGAGAAGCGGTGGAACCGCGTGCTCCATGACGGCCTCTTGCCGGGAAGCGAGACGCCGCCCGTCGTCCCGAGCAGCGACACACGTGCGATCGCTTCGGTCGTCGACGGCGAGGGCGGAGTCGAAATCCACTTCAGGCCCTCGCCCTATGTGCACGACGGCCGTTACGCGAACGACGGCTGGCTCCAAGAGCTTCCCGACCCGGTCACGAAGCTCACCTGGGACAACCCGGCCCTTCTCTCCCCCGGTTCGGCCAAGACGCTGGGCGTCGTCGATGAAGACCTCGTCACCGTCACGGTGCGGGGCCGCTCGCTGACGCTGCCGGTGACGATCGTGCCGGGACAGGCCGACGGGACGGTCATGCTGACTCTGGGGTACGGCCGACGCGACGCCGGCCGCGTCGCCTCGGGTGTCGGCTTCGACGCGTACGCGCTGCGTACCGCGGACGCGCCGGACCTCGACACCGCGACCGTCGTGAAGGCGGCCGGATCCGCGAAGCTCGCGCCGACGCAAGAGCACGGCAGCATGGAAGGCCGGCCGCTCATCAGAGAGGCCTCGCTCGCCGAGTACAAGCACGACCCCGCGTTCGCGCAAGAGGCCGTCGAGCTCCCCAAGCTCGAGTCGATGTGGACCGAAAAACCCTACGCCACGGGGCACCAGTGGGCGATGACCATCGACCTGAACTCGTGCGTCGGATGCAACGCGTGCGTCGTCGCGTGTCAGAGCGAGAACAACATCCCGATCGTCGGGAAGGAGCAGGTGCGCAGGGGTCGCGAAATGCACTGGGTTCGCGTCGACCGGTACTTCGAGGGCGCGCCCGAGCAGCCGCGGATGATCTTCCAGCCGGTGCCGTGCATGCAGTGCGAAAACGCCCCATGCGAGCAGGTCTGCCCCGTGGCCGCGACCGTCCACGACGACGAAGGCTTGAACGTCATGGTCTACAACCGCTGCATCGGCACGCGGTACTGCTCGAACAACTGCCCCTACAAGGTGCGCCGGTTCAATTTCTTCAACTACACGAAAGACACCCCCGAGCTTCTCAAGCTCGTCCAGAACCCGGACGTCACGGTGCGCTCGCGCGGCGTGATGGAAAAGTGCACCTATTGCACGCAGCGGATCAATGCGGGGAAGCTCGACGCCAAGCTTGCGGGGCGCGAGCTCAAAGATGGGGACATCAAAACCGCATGCCAGCAGGCCTGCCCCGCGGGAGCGATCGAGTTCGGCGACCTGGGGAATCCCGGGAGCCGCGTGGTCGCCGGCAAGAAAGACCCGCGAAATTACGCCCTCCTCGCCGAGTTGAACTCGAAGCCGCGAACGACCTACCTGGCCAAGGTCCGCAATCCGCACCCGGACCTGGATGCCTCGTGAGGCGCACGGCCATGGTCGGGATGATGGCACTCGCCCTTTCGGGGTGCGGGCTCATGCGCGGTTGCACGTCGAGCCAGCCGCCCATCCACATCAACCCGAGCATGGACGACCAGCCCAAGCTCTTGGCGCAGGCTTCGAGCGCGTTCTTCTACAACGGTTCCGGGATGCGCCTGCCCGTCGAGGGCACGGTCGCCCGCAACGAGCTGCGTGAAGACGACGCGTTCTATCGCGGGATAGGGCCGGACGGGAAGCCGGTGGCCGTCAACCCGGTCACCCTCGACGACGGAGTGCTCGCTCGCGGCGCCGCGCGCTACGCGATCTATTGCCAGCCTTGCCACGACGCACGCGGCGATGGGAAGGGGATCCTCTTCCAGCGGGGCAACGTGCCGACGTCGTCGTTCCACAGCGACAAGATCCGCGGGTACCCCGACGGCCAGATCTTCGACATCATCACGAACGGCTCCGGCCTGATGCCGGCTTACAAGTGGCCGATCCCGCCGGCCGATCGGTGGGCGATCATCGCCCACGTTCGCAAGCTCGAGCGCGAGCGCGCCGACGCCGTCGCGCGGAGAGCCACCCCATGACCGGAAAGGGACTGAAAATCGCGGCCGGCCTGGTGCTTGCGGTGCTGGCCCTCGCCGCCGCGGCGCGCGTCGGCTTGTACCTGGTCGAGAAGAACGAATACAAGGAACCGGAACGGGCGCGGGCCGCCGATCCGACCCCCCGCGAGCAGGGGCTCTTGGACGAGAAGGCCGCCGCCGACAAGGTGGCCGCCGCAAAACCTTACGTCGAGGCGGAGTACCGGGCCTTCCCGAAGATCGGGAGTCGCGTGGCGATCTGGATCGTCGCGCAGTTGCACTTGTTGTTCGCGGCGTTCGTCCTGGCCGTGCCGATCTTCGCGCTGATCATCGAGTTCATCGGCTACAAGACCAAGGACAAGCGGTACGACCGCCTGGCGTACGAGTTCACGAAGTTGTTGTCGGTGTCGTTTTCGCTGACGGCGACGTTCGGCGCCGCCCTGACGTTCATGCTCATCATCTTGTACCCGAAGTTCACGAACTACATGATGAGCGTCTTTTCGCCGACGTTTCTCCCGTACGTGGTCCTCTTTTTCTTCGAGGCGTTCTTCCTCTACACCTACTACTACGGCTGGGGGAAGTTCTCCCCGCGCATCCACCTCCTGCTGGGTCTCGGGCTCAACCTCGTGGGCACCGGGATCATGCTGATCGCCAACGCCTGGGTGACGTTCATGACGTCGCCCGCCGGCGTTTCGGAAAAAGGGGCGGTCATCAGCACCTGGCAGGCGGTCCGCAACTTCACGTGGATGCCCATCAACGTGCACCGGATCATCGCCAACATCGCGTTCGGCGGCTCGATCGCCGGCGCTTACGCCGCGGTGAAATTCCTCCAGGCGACAACCGACGAAGAGCGCGCGCACTACGACTGGATGGGCTACATCGGCAACTTCGTCGCGATCAGCGCGTTCCTGCCGCTCCCCTTCGCCGGCTACTGGCTCGCGAAGGAGATCTACGCGTACTCGCAGACGCTGGGCCTGACGATGATGGGCGGCGCGTTCTCGTGGCTGTTCATCATCCAGGCGGTCCTGATCGGAAACCTGTTCCTCGGGGCCAACTACTACCTCTGGCTCGGGATGGGGCGCGTCCCCGGGGCTCAGAACTTCCAGAAGTACATCAAGTACCTGCTGATCGTGGTGGCCGCCTGCTTCATGGTCTGGGCGACGCCGCGGTCGATCATCGCGACGGTTTCCGAGGTCCGCGCGATGGGGGGCTCGTCCCACCCCGCACTCGGATTCCTGGGCGTCATGTCGGCGAAGAACACCGCGGTCAATATCTTGATCCTGACGACGTTCATGAGCTTCCTGCTCTACCGGAGGACCGGGAAGACGCCGACGGTTCCGTGGGCCAAGACCGGAAACGCCGTTCAACTGGCGATCTTCGGGACAGCCGCCGCGATCGTCATCGGCCTGGGAATCACCGGCTACTTCGTGGAAGCGAAGGTGCGCATCGGACTTTCGGTGCCGCAAGTCGGATCGGTCCTCCTGGCGATGATCGCGATCACCGCGATCGACATCCCGCTCTACGCCAAGGCCAGGATGTCGGGCGAAGTACAGTGGGGGAAAATCCCCGCGATCTCGCAGTACGTGCTGATTTTCATCGCGGTCACCTTCACGTGGCTGATGGGGCTGATGGGTTACGTCCGCTCGGGGCTGAGACAGCACTGGCACGTGTACGGCGTCTATCGCGACACCTCGGTGGACGCGTTCACGCCGACGCTCGGCTTCGCGACGAAGGTCGTCTCGGTGACGGTGCTGATCTTCTTCGCTCTCATCGGGTTCGTGTTCTGGCTGTCCTCCCTCCATGACAAGAAGGACTGGGAAGGAGGGGCGTCTTGAGGTTTCGCGTCCCGCTCCTCGCGAAGCTCGGAGCCGTCGTCGTGGCCACGACGGGGTTTTACGCGTACGTGGGGCAGATGGTCCCGCAGAAAGAGATCTACCCGCCGAAGGAAATCCTCATCAAGTCGGACATCACGACCGCCGAGATGACCACGATCGGGAAGGAGATTTTCGAGGGGAAGGGGCTGTGCACGACCTGCCACACGATCGGGAAGAAAACGGGCCCCTACCGCTTCCCCGATCTCGACAACGTCGCGGTGCGCGCCAGGACGCGTGAGCCCGGGTTTTCCGACATCGACTACTTCGCGCAGACGATGTACGAGCCCGACGTCTTCATCGTTCCCGGGTTCAACCCCGGGATGCCGACGATCAACAAGCCCCCGATCGGCCTGACCGATCAAGAGGTTCTCTGCGTGATGGCGTTTCTCCAGTCGCTGGGCGGCACAC
Source organism: Acidobacteriota bacterium (assembly GCA_031393555.1). Taxonomy (GTDB): domain Bacteria; phylum Acidobacteriota; class Polarisedimenticolia; order Polarisedimenticolales; family DASRJG01; genus DASRJG01. Next base: position 9,788 of record JANMVW010000478.1, on the reverse strand, counting down.
CCAACGTCACGATGGCGACGAAGCACCACTACAACGGCGGCGCCGCGGCAGCGGCCGCGGTGGCGGCGGCCGTTCCGGCCGGAGCCGTGGCGGCACCGGCCGAGGCACCGCCGACCCCTGCCCAGGCGCCCAAGAAATGAAGATCTACGTCCTCATCGCCGTCCTCGCGGTCTTCGCGCTCCTCCGGTTCCGCAAGGCGAACCTCCTGTCCTGGGCTCTCGCCTGGTGGCTCGGGTTTTTCGTCGCGATCCGCTTCGGATTCACCGTCCCGATCCCGGCGTCGGTCGTCATGCTGTACATGGGAATCGCGTCGATCGCGCTTTTGGCCTACGTCACCTCGAGCGCGAGCCGGCGCGCGGCGGTTTCGGGTCCGGTCGTCGACCTCATCGTCAACGACAAGCGCCGCATCGCCTTGGCGGCCGTGGCGCTCCTGATCCCCGCGCTGGCTGCCGGCGGCGTGTACGTCAGGCTGTCGCAGCCGGTCGAGGCGCCATTTTTCGCTCGCACCGTCCACCCCGCGTCCCCGGCCGAGATCACGTTCAAGGACGTCAAGATCGACCTCGACAACGGCGAGAACCCGTACCGCGCGCTCGAGACCTCCCATCCCGAGGAGTTCAAGCAGCACGTCGAGGCCGGCCGCAAGGTGTATTACGAGAATTGCCACTTCTGCCACGGCGACAACATGGCGGCGACCGGGATGTTCATTCACGGACTGAACCCGATCCCCACGAACTTCACCGATCAAGGGACGATCCCGATGCTTCGGGAGACCTTCTTGTTCTGGCGCATCGCCAAGGGCGGCCCGGGGCTTCCGGACGAGGGCGGCCCGTGGGACACGGCCATGCCGGCGTGGGAGAAGTTTCTGACCGAAGAGCAAATCTGGGACGCGATCTTGTTCCTGTACGACTACACCGGGCGGAAGCCGCGGGCGAAGGAAGGGGGCGAAAAGAAATGACGCGCGCCCTTCTCGCGTTGGCCTGCGCGATGCTCGCGATTGGTCCCGTCGCGGCGACCTCCGCGGCGCCGGATCTCGGCAGCGAGGCCCAGCGCAAGGCCGGCGCGACGCTTTACGCAAAGTCCTGTTCGCAGTGCCACGGCGACCAGGGGGACGGCGCCGGGTACGCGGCGCCGCACCTGAGGCCGCGCCCGCGCAACTTCACGACGGGGAAGTTCAAGATCCGCACGACGGGAAGCGGCGCCCTGCCGACGACCGAAGACGTGATGAACGTGATTCGCCGCGGCATGCCTTACAGCTCGATGCCGCCCTGGCCCAACTTTACCGAGGACGAGCTGAAGGATCTGGCCTACTTCATCAAGTCGTTCTCCCCCGACTTCGCGAAGCCCGATTTCAACCTGGCGCCGCTCACGTTCGGGAAAGCGCCGAAGTACACGAAGGAATCGGCCGCGGCCGGGCGCAAAGTCTACGAGGACACCGGGTGCATCAACTGCCACGGCGAGCTCGGGCGCGGCGACGGCCCTTCGGCGCGAACGTTGGTCGACGACTGGGGCTTCCCGATCCGGCCGGCCGACTTCACGCAGCGCTTCACGTTCCGCGGCGGGCCGACCCGCGAGGATATCTTCCGCACGATGACGACCGGGTTGAACGGGACGCCGATGCCGGCGTTCGGAGACGCTCTGACGCCGGAAGAGCGCTGGGCGATCACCGACTACATGGTGTCCCTGGGCGACGGCGATACGCCCGGGTACGCGAACCTCGTCACCGCCAAGCACGTGGACGACGCGATCGACCTCGCCAAGGGGGCCGAAGCGTTTGCGAGGGCCCCCGTGGCGCGACTCCCGATCGTCGGCCAGATCATGGAGCCGGGGCGCGAGTTCCACCCCCCCGTCGTCTCCGTCCTCGTGCAGGCGATCTACGACGAAAGCGACGTGGCCTTCCTGGTCCGTTGGAACGACATGAGCGCCGAGACCACCGGGTCGAACAGTCCGGCCCTCGTCGTCCCTCGGGAGGAAGAAGAGGTCCAAGACGGCGCCGCGGACGCGGGTGCGGCCGCAGCGACGGACGAATGGGGAGAGGCCAAACCAGCCGCGGCGGCCGACCCCTGGGGTGAGGCGGAAGCGCCCGCGGCCGGGGCCGTTTCGGCCGCGACGTTCTCGGACGCCGTCGCGATCCAGCTCCCGCTGGCACTTCCCACCGGACCGCGCAAGCCCTACTTCCTGTTCGGCGATCCGGTCAACGGCGTCGATGTCTGGTTCGTGGACCTCGCCCGCGGCTCGGCCGATCAATTCGCCGCCAAAGGAAGCACCGCCATCACGGCCTTGGACGCCTCGGACGTCACCTCGACCGCGCACTACGACAAGGGAGAATGGTCGGTCCTCTTCAAGCGCCCCTTGACCGCGGCGAGCGGCGTCCCGTTCACCCCGGGGAGCTTCGTTCCGGTCGCTTTTTCGGTCTGGGACGGCGGGAGCCGCGAGCGCGGGAACAAGCGCGGCTTGACTCTCTGGTCTAGCCTTTACGTCGAGCCCCAGACCGTGGTTTCCGCGATGGGTCCCGCGATCAAGACGGGACTCCTGGTTTTCGGTCTCGAGTTTCTCGTCATCTTCTGGGTTCGCCGGAAGCAGGCCTCGTAAGGAGCACGCTCATGTATCAACGCATCTACGTCCCCGTCGACAACTCCGATTACTCCAATCGCGCCGTCGACGCGGCGCTCGAGCTGGCCTCGGCGTTCCAGTCCAAGCTGACCGGCTGCCACGTCTACGCGGCGAGCATGCACGACTACCGCTTCAAGCAAATGGAGTACACGCTGCCCGAGGAGTACCTCGACGAGACCGAACTCGAACGGCAGCGGAAGATCCACGACAGCCTGATCACGATGGGACTGAAGCTGATCTCCGAGAGCTACCTCGACGGGATGGCGAAGCGGTGTTTGGCGGCCGAGCTCGAATTCGAACCCAGGATGATGGACGGCAAGCACCACACCGAGATCGTGAAGGACATCCAGTCCTCGGACTACGACCTGATCGTCATGGGCGCGCTGGGTATCGGCCGCGTGCGCGACAGCCAGATCGGCTCGGTTTGCGAGCGCGTGACCCACACGGTCGACCGCGACGTCTGGGTGGTGAAGCACCTGCCGAGCGCCCCGACGCCCGTCCGCGACACGATTCTCGTGGGCATCGACGGCAGCCCCCAGTCGTTCGGCGCGCTGTTGACCGCCATCGATCTGGCGGGTCGTTTCCACAAGAAGATCGAGCTGATCTCGGTCTACGACCCGTACCTCCACTATTCGGTCTTCAACGGAATCGTCGGGGTGCTGACCGAAAAAGCCGCGAAGGTGTTCCGCTTCGAAGAGCAAAACCAGCTTCACGAAGAGATCATCGACACGGGGCTGGCGCAGATCTACCAATCGCATCTCGAAGTCGCCGAGCGCATGGCGAAGGACCAAGGGGTTGAGGTCGTCAAGACCCTCCTCGACGGCAAGGCGTTCCAGAAGGTCTTAGACCACGCGAGAAAGACCAACCCGTGGCTGCTCGTCGTTGGGCGCATCGGCGTGCACAGCCCGGCGACCGAGACGGGACTGGGCAGCAACTCCGAAAACCTCCTGCGGGCTTGCCCCTGCGACATCCTGTTGACGACGCGCCTCGAAGTGCCCCAACTCGACGTCAAGGCCGAAGAGAGCATCCGTTGGACGCCCGAAGCGGAAGAACGCATGAAGCGCGTGCCGCCGCTCGTCAAGGGGATCGCGCGCACCGGGATCTTGCGCCTCGCGGTCGAAAAGGGGCACTCGGTCATCACGAACGCCGTGATCGACGATGCGATGGAACGCTTCATGCCGAAGTACACCTCGGACGCCACGACGGCGCTGGCCGAAGCCGTGGCGCTCGAGCGCGCGAAATCGCAGCCGATTTCGATGTGCGTCAAATGCGGCGTCACCGCGACCGAGAGCCAGCCCGTGCGCTGCGGTGTCTGCAGCGGGACGGTCTTCGAGACGATCACCCGCGAGATGATCGACAAGATCGCCGCCGTCGAGGGTGCGCTCACGGAAGAAACCACCTACGACGGCCACAAGCTGAAATGGACCGAAGATTCGAAAAAAGCCCTCTGGACGATGAAGGACGCTTACCAGCGCCGCCGCACGAAGGCCCGCGTCGAGAAAAGCGCGCGCATGAAGAAGCTCGATGTCATCACCCTGGAGTTCGCCAAGAAAGTCATCGAAGACGAAACGGGTGCTCCCGTCGAGTTGGGGACTGTCCCCGTTTCCCAGGGGACTGTCCCCAGTTTCGAGAATTCCGAAAAGAAATTGATCGCCCGCGACGCCAAGAACGTCCCCCTCGTTTCCACCTTCGACTGGAGCCCCGACGCCGCGGCACGGGCGCTGCGGATCCCCTCCGGCTTCATGCGCAACCGGACGCAAGACCGCATCGAGGCACTCGCCGCCAAGCGCTCGGTCACCCAGATCGACCTCGCCTTGGTCGAGGAAGGGATCGAGTTCGGAAAGCAGGCGATGGCGGAGATGGTTGCCAAGCAGGAAGGCGGCCTGAACGAGATCGGGACGATGTCCGCGATGGCCGCGAAACGGGCGGAGCTGAAGCGTCAGGAATCGTAAGAGGTCTTGGCGCGGAATCAGAACGACCACAAGATCTGGAGCGACGGGGTGATCCCCATCCAATAGTCGAGCGTGGTTTGCGTTTCGATGCGCCCGCCGGCACCAGTCGCGAAGTGAACTTCATCCACGCAGCAGGCATTCTCTCGGTCCGTGAGATTCGTAATCGATAGCTCGACGCGCACGGTCCCCTTGGACGTTGCGATGGCTCGCCCCGTCTTCAGATCCAGTCGAGCATAGGTCGGGAAGCGCGCGGAGTTGCGAAGACCGACAACCGGCTCGATCGTCGTCGAGCCGTCGGGAAGCGTGACGACACTCCCCGTCACCGGTGTGGTCGGCCAGCCTGTGTGGATGGTGCCGCTCACGGACAGGAACCAACCGAGCCTCCATCGGTAAGCCACGAGGAAGTTCCCGGCGTAAGTCTGATCCCAGCTTCTGGGAACCGAGAGGCCTGACACGACATCCGTAGCCGTCGACCACGTGGCGTTCACCAGCCATTGCAGCGGCGCTCCCGCGTCGCCGTTCAACGAGAGTTCTACACCTTGGAGCCTGGCGCTTTCGGGGACGACCAGAACACGATCCGGTTCCACCTCCGGGAACAGCTCGAGAGGGTGGAACAGATTCTCGTAGCGCGGCTGGAGCTGACTGAGCTGGTGGCGGTACGCGTCGACCCTGAAACTCCAACCCGAGGAGAAGCGATGGCTGTAGGTGAGGTCCAGATCCCGGGCCACCTCGGCGGGTCGGTAGGCCGTCTCGCCGCCTTCGATCCGGAGCTCGTGGATCCGCAGGGACTGAGCATAGCGACCCGCAGCGATCCGGACCTCGGTCCGTTGTCCCGCGTGCCAGACCAGGTTGATCCGGGGGCTCCACTGCCGGTCGCCCGTGTACGTCTGCCTGTCCCAACGGAGACCGACCTCGGCGACCACACGATTCCAAAGAGCCGTTCGATAGGCGGCGTAGGCCCCAATGGCTGCCCCTGATCGTGCGACGGCAACCGTCGACGCCGGGACCGGTGGCCCCGCCGTATGCTCGAGGTCCGCGTTCAAAAAGTCGATGTCGAGCCCGGCACGCAACGCGTTCGATCCCCCGATGGCCCAAGTCGCATCGTTCCGGACGCCGACGAATCGAACGTCGCGGTGGTCGGCGACGGAAACCATGTCGCCTCCTGGCTCCGCGATGCCCTGATGAAAGCGGCTGATCCGCCCCACCGACATCACTGTGTCGGTCGTGACGGCAGGCGACCACGACCGCAAAGCGCGGAACCAGAGGTAGCCGCTCCCGTTCGACGAGGCGACTTTTTCTTTGCCTCCGGATTCCAGCAAACTCGCACGGTCGGACGCCAGCAACGCGTGCCCGGATACGACGGTCGTCGGCGTCGTCAAGAACCCGAACTTCACGTAAAGGTCACCGAACGTCGGGCGGAGGCCGTCGGCTCCAAACGCGATCGTGTCCCGTATCGCTTCCGGATACCAGTACCGCGCCGAAACGAGAAGCGGCCCCACCGGCGTGGGCGCCTTGTAGGCCACGCGACCGTACAACGTACCGACCTCGAGCTCCGTGCTGGCCGTCTCGGCCGGCGTCACGCTCGACATCTCGAGGAAGCCGCCATTCCGGTCCCCGCGGTCGGCGGTGAACCCACCGCCCAGAAAGTCCACCGAATCGACCATCCGTCCGTCGACGAAGCTGAACGGGCTCTGGAAGGCGCTCAGGTGGAACGGGTCGTAGAGCTCCAGCCCGTCCAAGATCACGGACACGTCCCTCGTGGCGCTGCCCCGCGCGTTGAACGTCGCCGACGCATCGGTGGCGGCGATCCCGGGTAGCAACGTCACGACCCGGCTCGGGTCGCTGCCGAGCGTCGGTGCGGCGATCACGTCATCGCGGCCTAACGAGCGAAGCGCGCCGAGCTCCTGGGGGACGATCTGGTGATGTCCCGGAGTCACGACCACATCTTCGATGAGACGAGGGTCGGGTTCGAGCCGAATCACCAGGTCGCGGTTTGGCGTCGGTCCAATGGCCACGTCCGGTCGGACGCATTCGATATAGCCCGGGGCGGACACACGAAGGACATAGCGGCCCGCCGGAACGTCGCGAATCTGGAACCTGCCCGCGCCGTCGGTGGTGACGCGGTATGCGGTTCCCTCAACGATGAGCGTGGCGCCCGCGACCGGCCCGGGGCCCACGGATGCGCTGACGCGTCCCGCCAGCCCTCCGACGGGCCGAGGCGAGGCACGAACGATGAGAATCGCGCCTTCTGCGCCCGCTCGCGCGGACAGACCGAGCGGGGACAGGATCTCGTCGAGGATCTTCCGAGCGGCCGTCGCCTTCGGTTCGTCGACAACGACGAGTTCAGGAGAAACGACTGCGGTGCTGTAGATCAAGTTGAGTCCTGACGCCTGAAGCTCGCCGAGCACAGCGATCAACGACCGGCCGAGGAATCGGGCTGATGTTTCCGATCGCACTTCCGCAGCCCACACACACACGACTGCGAAGCCGAACGCTAAAGCGATAGAAAGGCTGACCCCGCCAGCACGGACCGTCGTCATGGCGGAAGCTTGCGGCGCATCGCACCTGGACGCAACCCAAGAATCATCCCGATGCCCCTCGCTTACGGCGAGGGGGCGCTCCGGCCTTCGGTTCCCACGACGAGGATCCCGGGCTCCCATCGGTAATTGACGCCGCAAGTCGTCAAAACCGATGCCGTCGCCTGGTCGAGAGTCATGCCGGCAATCGAGCCTCGCAACACGATCGTCGGCGCCTTTTCGACGAGTTCGGCATCCGAAAACTCGAGCCGAGCGCCGCGCTCCCGGACGATCCAATCGAGGAACTCGAGAAGGGAGCGACCCTCGATTTTGATCATCGGCGTGATCGCCTCAACCCAGGACAAACTCCCGCCGGCTCCGGCATCTTCCGTCCGATCGATCCGTCCGGATCGATCGATCGTCACCGTCTGTCCGGCGTGAGCCGTCAACCTCTCCGCGGGAGCCTGCAACGTCACCGCTCCCTCGCGGACCTCGACGGAGAGCGAGCCGCCGTTCAGGCGCACCTCGAACTGCGTGCCGGCATCTTCGATCGTCCCCATTGGCGTCTCGATCCTGATCGGAGTTTCCGCTTGCGCGCTTATGGCCTTGAAATCCACGTAGATCGCCCCGCTCTCGAGCACGAATACACGATCGGAGACGACCCGGAGGGTCGTGCCGGTGTCGAGACGCAGCGAATGACCCGTGGGCGCGCTAAGCGCGAGGCGAGCATCGTTTTCGGTCGTCACCTCGGAGCCCCAGGGCACGACGGACCCAACGTACAGTGCGGCTCTCGACCGAAAACCGTGTCGTGTCCACGCGGCGTTCGCCACGCGCTTCACCTGGATACCGGACCGGTCCTGCGCGACCGGCGGCCCGAATGAGCGCCACCCCAGACCAACGGCAACCACGACGATCGCCGCCGCGGCTAACGAGACCGTCCATCGCATACGACGATCGCGAGAGCCGGCGGCCAGTTGCCGCTTCCATTGCGTGCGCGCCGCGTCACGAACCCGGTCCGTTCGATCCGCGGGAATCGCCGGCCTCCTCCCGGTCGCTTTGAGGAGCGCCTCGATCGGGTCGTGGTCGGTCATGGGCGCTCTCCGATCGCGCTCCCGCGCGTCAAGACTGAGAATCCATCCCGGAATGCTTCCCGAGCTCGGGTCAACATCGATTCAGTGGCCTTCGAGGTGAGCTCGAAACGAGCGGCGATCTCCGCGACCGACAGCCCTTCGATGTACTTCCACTCGAGCGCCGCGGCATAGCGCGGCGGCAGGCGATCCAATGACAGGTGAACGAGGCGGGCCGTCTCATCGCGCCTCATGTCGGCCTCCGGCCCCGTGTCGCTCGCGACGGAAAGCGACTCGAGCGCTGCGGCCACCTCCGGATCATCCTCCACCAACTCGACCGCGGCTTGGTCCTTCCCCGTGCGCCGGTAATATGCCGAGATCTCGTGCCGACAAAACGTGCACATCCAGGTGAACAGCGCCGCCTCGCCCCGAAACGTCGGGAGCTTTGCAATCGTGGCGCACAGCGTCGCCTGTACCACCTCCTCGGCGGCATCCTCATTGCGACCCACGCGGACGAGGGCGAAGCGAAACAGTCCCGGGAAATAACCGTCGAAGAACTCCGCGAACGCGCGCTCGTCGCCGGCAAGCATTCGTTGAACCAGTTCGCGATCGAGGGAACTCATCGTGATCCCCGGGTTTCGATCGTTCGAGGCGTGATGGCGCCGAAATCCTTCGCCGTCCGTCGTTCTTTCAGTTTCGCGGAGGATTCTCCCCTCCCCGGCCGTCTAACGGCCGAATACCTCGATGGCCACTTAGGCCGGGAGATCAAACATGAATAACACAGTCTGCTTCCTCGCGATCACCGCCGCCCTCACGTTCGATGCCAACGCGGCCGCACGTCCACGTCCCGATGCCTGCCGGCAAACCACCGACAGCGCCTCGCGCGCCTGCCGGAACGCCGCCACCGGCGACTTCTGGTTGGCCTCGGGGAAATGCGCAAACGTCGCCCAGCGCGATGAACGAAGGGACTGCGATCGGGAGGCGATCGAGGCCCAGACAGACGCGCTGATGACTTGCGACACCCAGCGCGATGCGCGCCAGGCCGTCTGTCGCCGGCTCGGCGGTGCGCCGTACGAACCCGATATCCAGCCCGCGGACTTCGTTGCCGGAGTCGACAATCCGTATTTTCCCTTGGCGCCGGGGACGACCTTCGTCTACGAAGGCCAGACGTCGGACGGACTCGAGCGCGACACCTTCGCCGTGACCCACACGAGCCGGATGATCGCGGGGGTCGCTTGCCTGGAGGTGCGGGACACGGTCACGAGGGACGGCGAGCTGATTGAGGACACGCTCGACTGGTTCGCCCAGGATAGGGAAGGCAACGTCTGGTACTTCGGCGAGAACGCAAAGCAGCTGGCCGGAGGATTGGTCATCGGCGTTGAGGGCTCGTGGACGGCCGGCATCGATGGCGCCCGACCCGGCATCGCCATGCGCGCCCGCCCCGGCGTCGGAGACTTCTATCGCCAGGAGTTCTCACTCGGAACCGCCGAGGACATCGGCGCCGTCTTGAGCCTGACAGAAACGGTCGTGGTCCCCTACGGATCGTTCGACGCGTGCCTCGAGACCGAAGACACCACGCCCATTCATCCCGACGGTGTGGAGCACAAGTTCTACGCTCGGGGGATCGGCGCCGTGTTGGAGCT
>JANMVW010000462.1:0-11769 GCA_031393555.1 Acidobacteriota bacterium | reverse complement strand
GCCTCGATCTCGGCGAGGAGACGGCCGTGGCGGTCATTTGCCGAATGGGCGGAGGTATCCATCGGCTTGATTATCCTCGATTGCGCCCGGCAGCGGTGACCGCGTAGAGTCTCCCGTCCATGGACCTGCGCATCGCCATCGTTCCCGTCGGCAAGGTGGACGCCTCGGAGGTCGAGGCGGCCGCCGTCCGCATCGCCAAGGTCCTCAACAAAGCCGTGGCCTTGCGGCAGACAACGCCCGTCCCCAAGGCGGGGGACGATCCCGCGCGAGGCCAGCACGTGGCCGGGCCGTTCCTCGCCGAGTTGCGCGGCCAACTCCCCCGCCTTGCCGTCGCAAAGACCGTGGGGGGCGCAGCGGCGCCCGATCCGGCCGGAGCCCCGGCGGCGGCAGGGGAAGTGGCGGGCGCGACGCTCTTCGTGACCGACGTCGATCTCTACAAGCCGAATACCGATGGCGTGTTCGGCGACATCGACGCGGCCGCACACGTCGCGGTGATCTCGGTGCGGCGTTTGCGCGAGGCGTTCTACAAGAGGAAAGTCGATCCGGTGAAAGCCCGAGCGCGCCTGGTCAAGCTGGCGCTGTACGTGCTCGGGCGGGCGCGCGGCCTCCCCGAGTGCTCGGATCGGGCCTGTGCGCTGTTCACGACGAGCTCGCTTCCCGACATCGACATGAAACCGGAGAAGTACTGCGCGTCCTGCTGGCGGAGGATGACGACCGGGGCGTATCGCATTTAATCGCACGCGGGACGATCGGGGAGTGTTCGATGGCCGAGGTCTACGGGTTGGAGCAGGACGTCATCACCGTCATCCTCGGCGGGGGGAGGGGGAACCGCCTCGACCCGCTGACGCGCGAGCGCGCCAAGCCCGCGGTTCCGATCGCCGGCAAGTACCGCCTCATCGATATTCCGATCAGCAATTGCATCCACTCGGGGATGGAGCGGATGTTCGTCCTGACGCAATTCAACTCGGTGTCCTTGCACCGGCACCTCGTCCGAACCTACAAGTTCGATCTGTTCTCGCGCGGGTTCGTGCAGCTTCTGGCGGCCCAGCAGACACCGCGCGGCGAGGCGTGGTTCCAGGGCACCGCCGACGCCGTGCGCCAGAACCTCGACATCATTCTCGAATCGCGCGGCGAGCTGGTGCTCATCCTCTCCGGCGACCACATGTACCGGATGGACTACCGCCGCCTGCTCAAGGAACACGTCGAGGCCGGGGCCGACGTCACCGTGGCGGCTCTCCCGTGCTCCGAGAACACCATCGGCGAGTTCGGCGCGATCCGCGTCGATCCGAAAGGCCGCATCGTCGAGTTCCGCGAAAAGCCCAAGGACGCGGAGGCGCGCGCCGGGATGCAAGCCGACCCCGGCCTGCTCGCCCGCTTCGGCGTTTCGACCGACCGTCCCTACCTCGCGTCGATGGGGATCTACCTGTTCAAGAAGAGTTTCCTCAGGGAGTGCGTCGAGAACAGTCAGCGGCACGATTTCGGCCGCGACGTCCTCCCGCACGCCGTGGCCGTGGGCACGGTCCAGTCGTTTCTCTTCGAGGGGTACTGGCGCGATATCGGCACGATCCGGGCCTTCTACGACGCCCACATGGACCTCGTCGAAGCCGACCCGCCGTTTCATTTCAACGATCCCGAATGGCCGTTCTACACGCATCCGCGCTACCTGCCCGGAAGCTCGCTGAACGCCGTGCGCATCAACCGGTCGATCGTCTCCGAGGGGACGATGCTCGAGGAGTGCACGGTCGAGAACTCGATCATCGGGGTTCGATCGACGATGACGCGAGCGACTGTGCGGCGTTCGCTCGTGATGGGCGCCGATCCCTACCCGCCCGCGGGACCCGTTGGGGCGCCGCCCCTGGGGATCGGCGAGGGGTCGCTCATCGAAGACGCCATCGTCGACAAGAACGCGCGGATCGGCCGCAACGTCCGCATCACGAACAAAGGCGGCGTGGCCGAGGCCGAGGGGAAGGGGTGGGCGATCCGCGATGGGATCGTGGTCGTGACGAAAAACGCGGTCATCCCGGACGGCACGGTGATTTGACCGGGAAAAGGAAGACGATGAGCGCACGCGATGAAAAAGAGTACGTCTTGGGCGCCAACGCCGCCGAGATCGTCCGCCTGGAAGTGCAGCACCGGTTGTGGGCGGCTTCGGCGCTCGCGCTCTGGGAGCGAGCGAACATCAGGGCGGGGCAGACCGTCCTCGATATCGGGTGCGGGCCGGGGTACACCAGCGCCGACCTGGCCGGAGTCGTCACCTCGAGCGGGAAGGTCATCGCCGTCGACCAGTCCGAGCTGTTCATCGCGCATTTGAAGAACCGGCAGAAGCTCCTGGGCGACGCGACGATCGACGCCCGGGTCGGCGACGTTCAAAAGCTGGAGCTCGACAAGGCGAGCCTCGACGCCGCCTATCAGCGCTGGGTGTTGTGTTTCGTGAGCGACCCCGAAGCCGTGATCCGGGGCGTTGCGCACGCGCTCAAGCCCGGCGGCGTGTTCGCCCTCCAGGACTACATCCACTACGAAGGCATCTTGCTGTCGCCGCCGAGCGATCCGTTCCGGCGATTCGTCAGCGTCGTGGGCGAGGCGTGGCGAGGCCACGGCGGTGACACCGAGATCGGCTTGCGCCTTCCGGCGCTGCTGGCGAAGCACGGCCTGACGCCCATTCACATCGCCCCGCTCCATCGCGTCGCGCGTCCGGGCTCCCAGCTCTGGACGTGGCCGACGATCTTCATCGACACCTACGGGCCGAAGTTGGTCGAAGAGGGACGGCTCACGCGGGCGGAGCATGAGGCGTTGGTTGCGGACTGGAAAGCGCACACCGCCGATCCGAACGCGTTTTTCGTCTCGCCGCCGATGGCGGACTTCATCGCCGTCAAGCGTTGACGCGTCAGCGCACGCCCGTTCCGACGTAGAGCGTGGAGACGTTGCGCCGGTAGCTGTAGACGTACGAACTTCCGTCGGCGGAAATCAGGAAGTACCCGACGTCGACGAGCCCGGCTCGGTCGATGGGCAGGAGCTCTTTCCATAGCGAGCGCAGTCCCGTGACGATGTCGACGCGCTCGATCCGTGCCGGGAGTCCGGCCGGATGCGTCACGAACACGGCGCGGCCATCGGCGCTAAAGCGCAGGACAAAGTCCCCGGCGTTAACCCCTGGAAGGGGGCGAGCCTGCCCGCCATCGAAAGGCATGATGTGTCCCGGGCCGGAGAGCGATCCCACGGCGACCCACTTCCCGTCTGGAGAGATCGCGCCGCTGATCCCGGGCTCCTCCTCGGTGATCGGCTTCGGCGCTCCACCGGCTTGGTCGAGCACGAACAAACGCGGCACGTGATTCGCTTCGGCGGCCACGAGCAGCAGGCGCCGGCCGTCGGGATGCCAACTCGTGTTTCCGGCCGACAACCCTCCGAGCGAGACCGTCTTCGCTTCGCCGGCACCGGTGGGGACGAACGTGATGCGATCCGCGTTGTCGACGGGTGTCGTGGCGGCCCACCGGCCGTCGGGCGAGAGCCCGAGGGAGTACCCCTCGCCGAGCTTCACGGCCGGCGTGCCGTCGGTCTTGCGGAGATAGACCGAGTACGCGGGGCCTCCGCCCTGCCCCTGCTCCTCGAACAGCAGTTCGCGTCCGTCGGCGGAGAGGTCGCTCGGCCGCGACCAGTCCAGCCACGACAGGTCCCGCTCGACGGTTTCTCCGGGCGCCAATCCCAGAATGCCGCGCCGCCAATTGTTGCGCGAGACCAGGACTCTTCCGTTCGCCGCGACGTCATACAACGAGAGGCTGACCGGCATCCCCGCGACCATGCGCAAGCGCCCGCCGAGATCGACGGCGTAAAGCGACATGAGATTGCCCGTCTTGCCGGCGGTAAACCAGAGCTCCGACCCGTCCGGGGACCATGCGAGGCCCTCCGCGCTGTTGAACGGCTCGGTCAGCACTTTCATCTTGCCGTCAAGATCGACGACGGCGATGCGGCCCCGGTTGTCGCCACTGAGAGGGTGATCGATGAAGCCGATCCTCCGGCCGTCCCGGGAAAAACGGGACGAGCTGACCCAGGTGCTCGTCTCATAAAGCACCTTGCCGATCGGGTACTCGATCCGATAGCGCCCTTCGACCGCCCGCACGACCGCCAAGCCCGAGCCGTCTTTCGCCCAGTCGGCATCTTGTACGTCGTCCAACACCTGACGTGGGACGCCACCCGCCAACGGTGCGCGAGCCAGGGTGCCGGTTCGCTGGAAACCGAGCGTGAACCGGGCATCGAGCAGGATCGCCATCTCGCCCGAAGCTGACACGGACAAGACATCCGCGGACGGGAGGCCGAGCGTCCTCGACTCCGGGGCGCCGGGCCGAGCCGTGAACAATTCCGTGGGGCTTCCCTCCCACGCTGCGCCGTAGACCACCGACTCGCCGTCGGGGGTGAATCGCCCGGAAGAGATCGTGCCCTGCCGGAAGGTGAGCTGGTTGTACTCGACCGGCGCGGGAGCGCGCAGCGTCATGCGGCCCGCCGCGACGCCGGCGGCGAGCGCGAGAAGAACCACCGCCGCGGCAACCCAGGGCCTGGTCTTCCACGCGCGCGGGGCGGCGGCGAGCTTTCTCCCGCCGGTCGTGGTGACGGACGGGGACGAGAGAGCGTCGATCTGGAAGGCGAGGTCTCGCGCCGACTGGAATCGCTCGTCGGGGCTCTTCTCCAGGCAGTGCTGCACGACGCGCTCGAGGCCTGCGGGGAGGTCGGTTCGGGTCTGAGACACCTCGGGAGGCTCTTCCTTGAGGATCGCGTTCATCGTCTCGACGGACGAATCGCCCTGGAAGGCGCGCCGTCCGGAGATCATCTCGTAGAGGATGCAGCCGAAGCTGAAGATGTCGGAGCGGTGGTCGGCCGCCTGCCCGCGGACCTGCTCGGGGGACATGTAACCGACGGTTCCCATCACGACGCCCGCACCGGTTTCGACCTGGGTCGGCGCTTCGGTCATCTGCGAGGCCGGGGGGCGCGAGCCGCCCGGGGTCACGAGCTTCGCCAGGCCGAAATCCAGGATCTTCAGGCGGCCGTCGGGGGTGACGAAGAGGTTTTCCGGCTTGAGATCCCGATGGACGATCCCTTTCTGGTGCGCGGCCGCGAGCCCCTGGGCGAGCTGGCCCGCGTAGTCGATCGCCTTGCGCGCCGAGAGGTTCGTGCCGGCCATCTTCTGGCGCAGCGTCTCGCCCTCGAGCAGCTCGGCCACGACATAGGGCGCTCCGTCGTGCGTGCCGATGTCGTAGACGATCAGGATGTTCGGATGGTTGAGCTGGCCGGCGGCGCGCGCCTCCTGCTCGAAGCGCATCAAACGTTCGGGATCGCCGGCAAACGACGGCGGGAGCACCTTTATCGCCACCTCGCGCGAGAGTCTCTCGTCGCGCGCGCGGTAGACCTCGCCCATGCCCCCGGCTCCGATGGGGCCTAGAATTTCATAGGGGCCGAGCTTGGTGCCTGGGGTCAGCGACATGACCTGCGGAGCCTATCAGAGCCCGCGCCGTTTCCTGAACAGCAAGGGAAGCGTGCACAACGCCAGCACGCTCACGACGAGACCCGCCCTCCGCGCCGGCGTGCGGCGCGTGTACGTCAGGACGACCTCGTGCGTCCCCGCGGGCAGGTCGACCGCGATGAACCCCGTGGGCGTCGTCTGGATCGGTGCGGCGGCCCCGTCGATTCCGGCCTCCCATCCCGGGAAGTCCTGCTCGCGCACGATCAGCAATGCGCCGTTGTCCGCTGCGGGGTGGAGCACGATGCGGCCCGGTTCGCGCGTGAACGCGCCGGCGTCAACGGAGGCGCCGTCGCGCTCGAGCGTCGCATAGGGTTTCCCGGCGACGACATCGGGCTGTTCGCGCTTCTCGCGGAAATACCGTACGACGCCCCCTTCGGCGAAATCGCGCGGACCACGCGCCGCCACGCAGTCGCGGTAGATCGCGGGCGTCAGCCACTCCGCGTAAGGGATCCAGTACAACGAGACGCGGGTCGTCGTGTCGTCGGGGGGGAGGTACAACTCTCCGACGCGCATCAGTCCCCTTGCTCCCGACCAATCGATGGGCACGGGGCGCATGACGGCGTCGAACGGTTCTTCGCCGGTACCGCCGGGCGCGCGTACCCAGTGCGTGATGCCGTGGTAAGGCGCGACCCATCCCGCGGCTCCCGTGTACGGCGCCCCGTCCGCGATCAGCAATGCAGGGAGCGCCAGGACCGGGAGGAGGCGCGACCAGCGTGCCCGTTCCGCGAGGAGGGCGGACACGCCGAGTGCTAGCGCGTACGCCGCGAAGACGGAGCCCGTCGTCAGGAAGCGCCAGGGGAACTGGATCTTGTGAATCACGGGAAGGTGCGTCATCACCGCTGCCGCCGGCGCGGTCGCAAACAAAACACTGACGGCCGCGCCGCACGCCGGCGCCCACGTGGCCCGTGAGCGCGACCAAAAGGGCGCCGACAGGGCGGCGCCGAACAGTATGGCGCCGACGTAGAACGGCATCTGCTTCCCCTCCATGCCGTTGGCTCGGTCGCTGGACTTGAGCGAAGCCCGCAGCGTGTCCCACGCGCGCCGTACGCCGAGGTCGCTCGCACCGAGGCCGTGCTCGTCGTAGACGAAGTAGTGGTGGTGTTCGGTCTGCACGGCGAGGCTCGTGTATTTCGCTTCGAAAAGCAGGGGCACCCACCAAGCCGCGACGATCCCCGTCGCCAGGGCGGCTGGAATCGCCGCGGCCATCGCCCGTCGGATCAGCGGCGGGCGCCCGGGGTCGGATGCGCTCCGCAGGGCGAGCTCGTGAACGACGAGCACGGGGACGAGGACGACCGCGAGGCAGAACAGCGTGATCAGGTGCGTCGGGATCAACAGCGCGACCGCGACGCCGAGGGTCCAGCCCGAAAAGCGCGAGGGGCGGCGGAACATCGCGAGCGCCGACGCCGCGACGAGCGGAGCGAAGACGAGCGCGGTCACCTCGCCGAGCGCACCCCTCAGGTTGAGAAGCGTCAGGCGCCAGGGCGAAAACGCCATGGCGCATGCGGCGATCGACGACGCGCGCCAGCCCGCCCCGAGCAAGCGCGCGCCGAGGAGTGTCGCGAGGGCCGAGAGCACGCTCGCCTGGACCATCGCCTCTTTCCAGAGGGCCACCGGCGGGAATCCGGCGAGAATTCCGGGAAGTGCCAAGAGGAAGTTGACCGGGCCGTAAAACTGCAAGAGCGGCATGCCGGCGCCGAGATCGGGGATCCACATCGGGAGGAGGAACCCCGCCCGTGCGGCGCGGGCGTAGGCCCAGAGACCCCACACGTGGATCGGGTCGTGGACCTGAGGCAGACCCGGCCGGAACAAGACGTGGGACGCCGCAAGGCCGGCCACGAGGGCCGAAGCCGCGGCGACCCAGGGGCGCCAGGGCTTGGGAGCGCACAGCGCCGCGGTCAGGGCCGATGCGGCGCAAACAAGCAGCGTCGCGTTCGGAGCGACGTGGACCGAAAGCTTGGTGGTCGCGATCGCGATGATCGAGGCCGCGGCCAGCACGAGGGCCAGGCGGAAGTCGTGACGCACGCCGGCGCTCGTCTCTTGCATGGTGCCGATGATAGCCTTCCCGGATGAAGGTCCGGACGACTTGCAACCGCGATTGTCCCGACGCCTGCGGCATCGTGGCCACGGTCGAAGGGGGCCGGGTCCGGAAGATCCAGGGCGATCCCGACCACCCGGTGACCCAGGGATTCCTCTGCTACCGGACGAGCCGCTTTCTGGAGCGGCAGTACGACCCCGAGCGCATCACGTCGCCCCTGGTCCGACAAAGCGGCGGGTTCCGCCCGGTGTCGTGGGACCACGCGCTCGATGTGATCGCGGAAAAGATGCTCCGCATCAAGTCCGAATCCGGAGGCGCTGCGATTCTCCACTACCGGAGCGGCGGCACGCTGGGGGTCATGAAGTTCCTCAACGATCGGCTCTTCGAGTTGTTCGGGCCGTGCGCGGTCAAAAGCGGCGATATCTGTTCGGGGGCGGGGGACGCGGCCCAGCTGACGGATTTCGGCGAGGAAGACAGCAACGACCTGTTCGACCTGCTGAATGCGAAGACGATCCTGATCTGGGGGAAGAACCCGCACGTCAGCAGCGTGCACTTGCTTCCGATCCTCAAACAGGCGCGGGAGAAGGGGGCGCGCATCGTGATGATCGATCCGGTGCGCCACCGCGGCGCCGATCTGGCCGAGCTTTTCGTGCAGCCGCGGCCGGGAGGGGACATCGCCTTGGCGCTCGGGATCGCGCGGCGGTTGTTCGAGACCGGGAAGACCGACCCGCTGGCGGCAAGCTACTGCGATCACCTCGACGCGTTCCGAGCCCTGGCGTTTTCTCGCGAGCTCGACGCTTGGGCGGCGCTCGCCGACGTGACGCCCGCGCAGATCGATAGCATCGCGGAACTCTACGCGGCGGGACCGTCGGCGATCCTCGTCGGCTGGGGAATGCAGCGGAAGGCCAACGGCTCCGCCACGGTGCGCCTCCTCGACGCGCTGGGGGCGATCAGCGGCAACCTCGGAGTTTCAGGAGGCGGCGTTTCGTTCTACTTCAAGCGCCGCGGCGCCTTCGACACGTCGTTTGCGGGAACGAGCGTCGAGCCGCCGCGGCAGCTCGTCGAGCCGCTCCTCGGCCGCGAGATCCTGGAGGCCCGTGACCCCGCGATCCGCATGGTGTGGGTGACCGCCGGCAATCCCGTGGCGATGCTCCCCGACTCGCATGCCGTGAAGCGGGCGCTGGAGACGCGGGAGCTGACCGTCGTCGTGGACTCGTTCCTCACCGACACCGCACGAGCCGCGCATGTCGTGCTCCCGACGACGACGATGCTCGAAGACGACGATCTCGTCGGCGCGTACGGGCATCATTGGTTGGGCGAGGTCCGTCCGGTCGTTCCTGCGCCCGATGGCGTCAAAACCGACTACGCCATAGCGCAGGCGTTGGCCCTCAGGCTCGGGCTCGAGGAAGATTTCGCCGCCGACATCGAGACCTGGAAGCGGCGTTTCTTGGGGCCGGTTTCGGACCAGGGCGCTTCGCTCGAGGCGATCCGCGGCGGGTACGTGAGAAACCCCTTGGCGCCTGCGATTCTGTTCGCCGATCGCAAGTTCAAGACGCCCACGGGCCGCGTCAACCTGATCCACCAGGCCGACCCGGAGCCCTCGCGCCCGACGGCGGAGCGGCCGCTCCTCTTGATGGCGTTTTCGACCGAGAAGGCCCAGTCGTCGCAGTGGGCGCATCCGCGAGGGCAGGACGGCCCGGCCGTTGCGACCGTGCATCCCGAGGCAGCCGCCGGATGCGACGACGGCGCGATTGCTCGCATCGCCTCCGAACTCGGCGCGATGGACGTGCGGCTGAAGTTCGACGCGAGGCAGCGGCGCGACGTCATCCTCTTGGCCAAGGGCGGATGGCTCAAGGACGGCCGCTGCGCCAATGCGTTGATTCCGGCGGCCGCCACCGACGCCGGCGGCGGCGCGATCTACTACGACACACCTGTTCGCGTGGAGCGGAGGTAACGCACATGGCGGCGACGCAGAGTTTCGACGTGACGACCGGCTGCGACCTTCAAGAGGTCGACAACGCGGTCAATCAAGCGGTGAAAGAGATCACGCAGCGTTTCGACTTCAAGGGGGTCAAGGTCGGCGTCGAGCTGCTCCGCGCCGACAACAAGATTATCCTGACGGGTCCCGATGATTTCAAGATCAAGGCGATCTGGGATGTCTTGCAGACGAAGCTGGTACGCCGCAAAGTGCCGCTTAGAAATTTGACGCCGGGGAAGATCGACAGCGCTGCGTTGGGCACCGCCCGCCAAGAGATCGAGCTGCAGCAGGGGATCCCGATCGAGACCGCGCGCGAGATCGTCAAGTTCGTCAAAGAGAACAAGCTCAAAAAAGTCCAGGTCTCGATCCAGGCGGATCAGGTGCGCGTGAGCTCGCCGTCTCGCGACGAGCTTCAGGGCGTCATGGCGTTGCTTCGTCAGCACGATTTCGGCGTGGAGCTGAACTTCGGCAACTTTCGGAGTCAGTAGGGGAGTCGGATCAACCCTCGAAGATCTCCGCGATCGTGCCGGCGAATCCAGGTAGCACATCCTCGCGGACGGGATTCACGACCCAGACGATGCGGCTACCGGCGGCGAGATAGTCGGCGACTTTCCCCTCGTGCATTCGGAGTAGGCGACGCCCAGCCGCGGGAAGCTCGTAGAGCTGCCCGGAGCCCTCGCAGGGTTCCTACTTTGTCCCTCGCTCCAACACGTCCAGGTCCGCGAGATCCTTGGCTCGCCCGGTCGCACGTTTGTTTCGGACGAGGTCCTGCCGACTCAAGACCGGGACCTCGAGCGAATCCACGCGGTGCGTCGTTCGGTTCTTCCATGCCTCGTCGAAGACAAGACCGCTGGCCTCGGTGAGGAGATCGATGCGGCGCGGCGGGAGGCCGACTTGAATCACCATCCCCGGAGTCTCGAGGTCTGCACGCGAGACTCCGAGTTCTCCGACCGGCGCGCCGAAGGCCAGCAGGGCCTGCCACGCGCGTTCGGAGTTGGCGTGGTCGGGACTGATCCACACGTCCAGAGCGCCCGTAGCCCTAGGCACCCCGTGTACGGCCATCGCGTGCGCCCCGACCACCAAGAACCGTGCGCCGGCGTCGAGCAAGGCCTGCATGAGGTCTCGGAAGTCTTCGTTCACACGCGCTCACGAGACCTTGCGACGAACAAGGACGACCGGGGTTTTGGCGCGAGAGTAATTGGGGATGGGTTTACCGGTGAGCAACCACGCCTCGAGTGCCAAGGGCCACATCATCTCGAGTCGCTGCTCAGGCGTCGTCTGGCCGCTGAGATCGTCGGAGGGTTCGGCTCCTAGCGAGTACTTGTGAACGGGCCAGCTCCGACGCCGGGCCGCACGCAGGCTTGCGGAATCTTCTCGATCGCGAACCATGCGTCAATTGTATACGAAGAGTGGGGGTTACCCGCGGGAGTCCGCCCAGGCGGTTCGTCGAATCAGGTTTCGAAAATCTCCGCGATCGTGACGGAAAATCCCGGGAGGACATCCTCGCCGTCGAGCAGGTCCGAGTCGGCGAGGATGCGAGGAGCAAAGGGCGAGCGGAAGACGCTGACCTCCTCGCGGACGGGATTCACGACCCAGACGATGCGGCTACCGGCGGCGAGATAGTCGGAGACTTTCCCGAGGACCTCTCTCGTCCGGTCGCTCGGCGAGACCACCTCGACAGCGAGGTCGGGCGCTCCGGGGATGTAGGGACGGGCGCCTTCGGTTTCGCGCTCCCGTTCGTTCGATAGGAAGGCGACGTCGGGTCCGCGAACCGTGTCGGGCTGCCGCGCGAGCACGAAACCCGTGTCTCCGGTGTAGACGACGCCCAGTCGCTTGGAGCCGACGAACTTCGAGAGAAGGTACGAGATCCGCGCCACTGTCTTTCCGTGAAGACGCCCAGGGACCGGCTCGGACACCAGCGTGCCCCGGAGCAGCTCGTAGTTGAGACCGTCGTCGGGAAGCTCGTAGAGCTGCTCGGCGGTGATGAGTTTCACTTCGTGTCGGATCGAGGTCATCGCCACGAAGAGTACGCCGGGGATCGAGTCGATTCCACAAGTTCCGTCGGGAAGTCCCCGAACCGAGTTTCGTGCCCGCAACGATCCCTTCGAGTTTGTAAGAAACCCTCGGGCACGGCCGAGCCGTGCACCTGCTCGACCAGAAACTCCCCGAGAAGCGTAGCATCGTACGCCGGGAGGAGTGGCCGTCCACTTTTTTGGTGTTCCGCGAACCCGTAAAGAAACATGGTCCGGG
>JANMVW010000460.1:0-7162 GCA_031393555.1 Acidobacteriota bacterium | reverse complement strand
AAATCTGCACATACTTGCTTTGCTCCGGGGAGAGAGGGGTCTTCGCGAGCAGGTCCGCGATGCCGAGGATCGCATTCATGGGCGTCCGGATCTCATGACTCATGCTTGCCAGAAAATCCGACTTGACCTGGCTCGCGGTCTCGGCCATGGCCTTGGCCTGTTGAAGCTCCGCTTCCACCCGCTTCCGCTCCGTGACGTCGCGCGCCGCCGCGAAAACACCCTGGAGCGTGCGGCCCCGGTCATAGAAAGTGGTCGCGTTGTAGGGCACCACCGTGTGCTTCCCGTCGCGGGCGCACGCCGTCAGTTCGTAGTCGGTGACCTTCTTTTCGCTCAGCACGAGCTTGATCCCCGCTTCGGCCTTCTCGGGATCGGTGAAGTGGCTCTTGAACGGTGCGCCGATCAGCTCGTCGCGCGTGCAGCCGGTCAGCGCCTCCATTTGCTTGTTGACGTCCGTGATGATGCCGGACGGATCCGTCGTCATCAGCGCGTCGATATTGGATTCGATCAGTGAGCGCGTGTAGAACTGCTGGTCGCGAAGGCGCTGATCGAGCTTCTGTTGCTCTGCTTCGACCAGCTTGCGCGCGGTGTTGTCGGTGCCAATCAAGAGATAGCCGATGATGGCGTCCTGCGCGTCGCGCAGCGCCGTGACAGATACCACCGCCGGAAACCGGCTTCCATCCTTCCGGATATAGGTCAGTTCATAGATGTCTTCGATCCCGCGCGAGGCCTTGAAGACCAGGGCCTCGAAGCCCGGCGTGATCGTGGTTGCGAGTTCGATGCTGAGCGCCTTGGCGCGCGTGATGACTTCCTGCGGATCCGAAATGTCGGCCGGGGTGATCGTGTTCATCACTTCGGCGGCGGTGTAGCCCAGCATACGCTCGGCGCCGACGTTGAAGATCTGAATGACGCCCTTCGCATCGGTGGCGATGCTCGAGAAGTTCGCGCTGTTAAAAATTGCGCGCTGCAACGCGCCGGCTTCGAGCAACGCCTCGTCCGCCTGTCTCCGCAAGGCGGCCCCGCCGGCCCCCTTCAAGGTACCGGCCCTCGTCCTCGTCGCGACTGTTTTCTTCGCTATGGCGTTGCCTCCGCTCACCGTTGCTCGCATCGTGGATCACGGCGCCACGCTATGGTGACCCGCCGCCGATCTTAATGCCAGCTAAAGTGCGGCCAGGCTGTGCCGAACCGCCGACGGGTGCTGTGCCTGGCCAAAATCCAATCCGGCTCCTTCGATGACCGCTTTTGGGGATCCCGCGCTGGGTGCTGACGGGTTCACTCCGCGAAGGCGGATGAAGGATGTGGCATCGGGCGAGTGCGCGGGTTGCTGATCGGTGCGACCACGGTCGTTCCGACATGGGAATCCCTTCGCTGGGACCGCGAACGTCGTGCGGGATGTCGGGCCGTCAGGCGGCTTGACGCCGCTCGTATCGATGATACAGGCCACCGGCTCGCGGATGGCCGACGATCGCGGCGTCGTGACGCGGCTTCGAAGTGACCGTTCTCATCGACGGCGTGCCCTTACCCAGCCCGAGGTGCGTTCTGTCGTCGTGGTAGTACGCGACGAACTCAGAGAGAAGTCGGTGCAGGTGCCGCTCGTTAGGACGATCACGTGGTCGAGCAGATCTCTCCGCACCGTCTCGACCCAGCGTTCCGCCACACGGTTCTGCCATGGGCTGTACGGCGTGATCTGTTTGCGGCGGATGCCCATCTGCGCGATCACGGCGAGCACGTCGGTCCCGTACTTCTTGTCGTTGTCGAAGACGAGGTAGCGAGGGACGGCGTCGTAGGCGAACGCTTCGCGAAGATGCTGGATGATCCACCCCGCGGTCGGGTGCTCGGTGACGCGGACGTGCAGCACGGTGCGACGGGCGTGGTGAATTACAAAGAAGACGTAGAGCACGCGGAAGGTCGCCGTCGGCACGGTGAAGAAATCCATCGCGGCGAGGACGTCGCGGTGGTTGCGAAGGACGTTGCGCCACCGCTGCTGCGCTTCGGGGTCGCGTGGTCGCCTTGGCATGATTCGGGAGACCGTCCGCTCCGACACGTCGAAGCCAAGCATGGAGAGCTCTCCGTGAATGCGCGGCGCACCCCAGGTGGGATTCTCGTTCGCCATCCGGCGGACCAAGGCGCGGATCTCGGCTGTCTGCGGCGGCCGTCCGGCGCATCGACTACGAGATTTCCACGTCCAGTACTTCCGAAACCCCGCTCGATGCCAGCGGACTACCGTGTCGGGCTGGACGATGACAAGGACATCCTTCCACCGTGGCCAGAAACGGCGGAGGGCGACCCAGAACAAACGATCGGCCGCTCGCATCCTCGGGCGAGGTCGCTTCGCCGTGAGGATAACGAGTTACTGGCGGAGGGCTAGGTTCTCGATCAAGAGGTCAGACCGCGACGCTGCGAGACGTCGGAGCCAGTCCAGGATGGCGGCGATTCGTGGGAACATCGCGACAGGATGGAGGGTTGCGGACCCGGGGTCAACGACGCCACGGCCTCGGATTTGCGATACGATCCGCCGTGTGCAAACCGTTCACTTTTAACGCGGATAGAATTGTGGCGAAGGACAGGGCCAGCAACCTCGGCCGCCAGCAGAAAGCTGCGGCCTGATTCAGAATGGCGGGGGTTTTCACGCAATCACGCTGTCAACTTCGGACGGGAACAGGACAGCCGGGGTCAGGTCTCGTCATGGCCTGCGTGCGACTGGAAACAGTCCACTCCGCGACCTGACCCCGGGTAATCGCTCCTACTGTTTATTTCCAATCACGAGGCCGTCGCCAACCACGACGAACGCCGGCGGCGCGGTGCCGTTCGCGTCGCAGTACGCCTTGGCTGCTTGCGCTTGCTGCTCGATCGAGGTCAGCCACGCGTAACTCTGGCCGAGAGGCACCGTGTTCGTGCAACAAACCCAACCCGGGTTCCCGGAGGTGTCCACCGTGCTGACGCGGTCCAAATAGACCCGTCCGTCTAGTCCTCCGATGCGTTCTGCGCGCAGGCGCAGCGAGTCGGTCGCGATGTCCCTCGCGTCGGGCGAGAACCGGCCATCCCCCGTCTGAGTCTCGTCATCCTCGTCGCCGAACACCGCAACGGTCAACGGCAGCGGGCCCGGGCAGTTGTCGACGGCACTGGCGGCCAGCCCGACGTTCCGCATCGTGTGGTTCGGAGGCCATAGCTGTGAGATCTGTAACGCGCACGCGACGTGGGGCGGTTCGACGTCCCGTACGGTGACCGAAAAGCGGCACGCGGCACTGGTCCCGACTTGGTCGGCCACGGAGCAGTTGACCGGGGTCGCGCCCTTCTGAAACACCGATCCCGAGGGCGGGGCACACGCAGGCGCTCCGACTCCGGGACAATTGTCAGAAACCGTGGGCGCCGGATAGTTGACGACCGCCGAGCACAGGCCGGGGTCGTTATTTGCCGTCACGTTCGCCGGGCAGGTGATGTTCGGCGGCTGTGCGTCCGTCACGGTGATGGTGAAGCTGCACCGATCCTCACTGGCAGAGGTGCAGTTCACCGTCGTCGTCCCGACGGGGTCGAACGCGCCCGAGGCGACGTCGCAACTGACCGTGCCGCACGTCCCCACCGTCGTCGGCGCCGTGTAGCTGACGACGGCCCCGCACTGGTTCGGGTCGTTGGTTGTCGATTTGTTGGCCGGGCAGGTGAGCGTGCAGGGGTTGAGGCTCTTGAGGGCGCCGAACGCCATCACGATTCCCGAGCCCGAATCCCGATCGAAGCCGGGAGCTTCAATGTCGAGCGCCGTGCTTTGTAGCGCCGTGCGAATTTGCGCCGGTGTGCGGGCGACGTTCGACGACCAAGCCAGCGCGGCGATGGCCGCGGCATGGGGGGCGGCCGCCGAGGTGCCGAAGAACGGGTTAAAGCCGGGGGTGACTCCGGCCGCGCCGTCGGCTGCCGTGATGTCGGGCTTCTGCAAGACGATTCCGCCCGTGGCGGAAAAGTCTCCCGGTGTGAATGCGTTGCCGGCCGGATCGAAGAACATTCGCCGCGGGCCGTCGGAGCTAAACGTCTCGACGGGGTTCGTCGCTCCGCCCACAAACGCGACTCCCGGAGAATTGGCGACGTCGGTCGCCGCGACGCTGAAGGCATTTGCGGCGCCGGAGGCATTGTGCCCTCGGACGCATCCTGCGGTGGGGATGGACAAGCGCCCTCGGCCGATGTCCAGGTGGAGAAAACGGCCCACGCCTGCGAAACGCACGATCACGATCCGGTCGCCGACCACCGGCGCGTTCACCCCTCCGATCGACTCGTAGGGGGCCTGGGTCCCGTTCTGGGTGTTGGTGCTCGAAGCGAGGACCGTCGTCCCGGTGGAATTGAGGCGGTAAACGTCGTAGTCGTTGTTGGCCCCGCCCTGTGGGTCTGCCCAGAACAAGTCGATGCGCCGCTGGCTGCCTCCGGGGTTCACGACGTTGAACGTCTGCGCCCCGAAGCTGTGCACCTGCCCGCCCCGGCCGGTGGCCACCGAGCCACCGGCCACGAAATCCCCTTCCCATGTGCTCGATGTCCCGTCGTTGAGATTCCCGGAATTGCGGGCCGAGGAGAAGTAGAGCACCCCCGCCGCGGAGACGGTGTTGACAGCTTGGGCGATGGGGCCATCCTGGAAGGGTGATTCGTTGAAGTACGTGACGTCGTCGACGATCACGTTGCATCCTGCCGTCGCCAAGCCTTGGATGTTGGTCGCCATTCCGGCCGGGCCGTTGAAGCCGGTTGCGAAAAACAGGCCGGCGCCCGGCGCGATGTCCGCGATGATCTCGAGCATCGCCGTCCCTTCGCCCGTGCAGGTCGGGTTCGGCGCGCACAAGGTGGTCCCGGACTGCCCGGCGAGAACGGTCACGGCGCCGAGGTCTCCCGACCCCTGCGCGGCCGCAAGAAAGTCCGAACTGTCCGAAAGCGCTCCCACCTGGATCCCGGCTCCGTTGACGCCGTAGAGGGTTCTCGCGAAGCCGGCTCGGTGGGTCGTGTCGCCCTCACCGTTGACGCTGCCCGTATTGGTCACCGCCTCCGCCGCCCGAGCGACGAAGCGAACATCCGGCCTCGCGGCGAGCACCTTGGCCGCCTCGATGGGGATGACGGCACGAACCGAATCCCACTTCTCCCAGGCCCCGAGAACGCTTCCGCCCGCAGCCGTGATCGCGGCGAGCAAGTCTTGAGAGACCGTCGCTGTGAGGTCCACCATGACCCGACCGTCCTTCTGGTAGACCACATCCGGACGCAGGTCGGGAGCTCCCGGAACGGCGAATCCGACGAGCCGCTGCCGCGTTGCGTAGATGAGTTGGGAGTCAACCTTCTGCTCGGTTGTGGTTCGGGAAACCTTGTCACGCTCGATGGAGTCGATCTGCGCCAAGACGACCTGGGGCAGGGGCAGGTTCTCTGCGGAAGCAAGCAGGCCTGCGGCGCAGGCGAAAACAACAGCGAGACATGGAATTCGCTTCATGACGCGTCCCTCTTTAGTGCCAAACGAAAATGTGCCGGTACCCCCAATCGCAGCGGCGCCGGAGTCGTGGCCCACTCGGCCTCCCGGCCCTCACCGTCTCGACGACTCCGTCCGACATGAGAACGCTCGAATGTCGTGGTCTCACGAGACCACGGTGGAACAATCAAGCGGCTTTGAAACTCGAGTCAAACCGGTATGTTTGTTGGGCGGACCACGACTGCGTCAAGTCGCCATGTGCAACTCCCTAGCTTTTGCGACCCCGTTGACCGCGACTTATACATGTCGGCCATCATGGGATCAAGACACACGGTGCCTCGCCAAAATCCAATCCGGCTCCCTCGATGGCAGCTTTCGGGGATCGCGCACGGGGTGCTGACGGTTTCACGCCGCCAAAGAGGAGGAAGGATGTGGCGTCGGGCGAGTGCGCGGGTTGCTCATCGGTGCGACGACGGTCGTTCCGACACACGAATCCCTTCGCCGAGACAGCGAACGTCGTCCGGGATCTCGGACCTTTAGGCCGCTTGGCGCCACTGGTAGCGATGATGAATGCCGCCGATTCTGAGGATGGCCGACGATCTCGGCTTCGCGGTTCGTTTTCGAGGTGGCCGTTCTCATCGACGGTGTGCCCTTGCCGAGCCCGAGGTGCGTTCTGTCTTCGTGGTAGTACGCGACAAAATCCGAGAGCAGCCTGTGCAGATGCCGCTCGTTGAGGACGATCACGTGGTCGAGGAGGCCTCGCCGCACGGTCTCGACCCATCGTTCCGCGACACCGTTCTGCCACGGACAGTATGGGGTGATCTGCTTGCACCGGATGCCCATGTGCTCGATTACGGCGAGGACGTCGGCTCCGTACGTCTTGTCGTTGTCGAAGATGAGGTGGCGAGGCGCGGAATCGAACGGGAAGGCTTCGCGAAGCTGTTGGATGATCCACCCGGCCGTCGGATGCTCCGTCACGCGGACGTGGAGGACGGTCCGGCGAGAGTGCTGAATCACGAAAAAGACGTAGAGCACGCGGAACGTCGCCGTTGGTACGGTGAAGAAGTCCATCGCGGCGAGGACCTCGCGGTGGTTGCGAAGGAAGTTGCGCCACCGCTGTCGCGCCTCGGGAACGGGTGGCCGCCTGGGCATCAATCGGGAGACCGTGCGCTCCGACACGTCGAAGCCGAGCATGAGAACTTCACCATGGATTCGCGGCGCACCCCAGGTTGGGTTTTCGGCGGCGATCCGGCGGACCAAGGCGCGGATCTCGGCTGTCGTCGACGGTCGTCCAGCGCATCGACGACCAGGACCTGCCTCCACCGCGGCCAGAAACGGCGGAGTGCGACCCAGAGCAAGCGATCGGCCGTTCGCATCCTCGGGCGAGGTCGTTTGGCCGTGAGGATAGCGAGTTGCTGGCGGAGGGCTAGGTTCTCGATCAGAAGGTCAGTCCGCGACGCGCCGAGACGTCGGAGCCAGCCCAAGACGACGGCAATTCGGGAGAACATTGCGACAGGATGGAGGGTCGGGGGAGCGAGGTCAACGACGCGGCGGGTCGGGATTGGCGGTAAGATCCGCCGAGTGCAAACCGTTCAAGGTCAACACGGATGGAGTTATGGCGAGGGACAGCAGGCAGCCGTCCACTGGGTCGGTGAAGTTCCGCCCGATCTGACGAATCCAGGCGTCGTCGGGGCCTGGCGTCATGCCCGCGAAGAAAACGCGCCGGCTCCGAAGTTCGATGGC
>JANMVW010000451.1:0-10413 GCA_031393555.1 Acidobacteriota bacterium | reverse complement strand
GATTCAGGGTTTCACGAGGAAGATACCGGTCATTTCCAGGTGCAACGCCGAACAGAACTCGGTGCAGTAGTACGGATAGGTCCCGGAACGATCCGCCACGAACTCGACGGTCTCGGTCTCCCCCGGCTCCAGACTCAGGTTATGTTATAGCCCGGGATCGCGAAGCCGTGCGTGGCATCTTGCGTCCGTTCGAGGCTCGTGATGTGCCAAACGACGTGATCGCCTTTCTTGACCTCTACGTGCTCCGGATTGTAGTGGCTGCGAATCGCGGTCATGTAGACGTCGACGCGGTTCCCGTTCCGGACGACTTTCTCGCCTCCGGCGACGGGCGCCGTCGGGTCCTTCGATTGGGTTTGCGGGTTCCATCCCACTTCCGGATACACCGTCCAGGGTTTCAGCTTGTCGGCCTTGATGATCTGCGCGTAGTGCGGCTCACCGACGCCCATCGCACCGTCGTAGATCACCGGCATCGTCGTTCCTCCAGAGCCGATGTCGAGCAGCTGCAGGTTTTGCGGGAGCAGCGGTCCGGTCGGGAAGAAGCGGTCCACCGACCACTTGTTGATCGCGACGAGGTACTTACCGTCGGGGCTGACCGTGTCGCCCTCGGCCGCGGCGAGATGGCCGATGTTGTACTGAACCGGCGTCTTCGTGACGAGCGTCCACGCGGGCTCGGGGTGCTTATCCGCGTACTCCCCGCCGAGCGTCCATCGTGCCACCGCCGTATCGAGAAAGAGCGACGTGTAGGCGTAGCCCTTGTCGTCGAACTGCGTGTGCAACGGGCCCAAGCCCAGCTCGACGCGCGCTTCGATGACGCTGTCCTGGTCGAGGATCGGCACGCCGAAGGGATCGGGCGTCCACTTCTTCGCGGCGATCGTCGCCTGGATCTTCTCGAACGAGTACACGGACACGTGCGGGTCGAGCTTTCCTGCGACGACGATGTACTTCCCGTTGGGCGTGACGTCACAGCCGTGCGGGCTCTTCGGTTCCGGCGCGAAAAAGAGGATCCCTTCCTTCGCCGCAACGTCGAGCAGAATCACGGGGAATCCGTTGACCATCTTGGTCTTGCCCGCCAGATAAGCCGCCTCGGCCGCCTTCAGGTTGATGATGTGAAGGTAGTCGACGTCGCGCTGGGAAACGCCCGCCTCGAACGGAGGCTTCCCTTCCTCGATCCCACCGGTCGCCATTTCCGTGTTGATCGAGTTACCGAAGATCCAGCCGTCGCTCGCGAGCTTGCCGGCGTCGAAGAGGTCTTGCCAGTAGGGGGGAAGCTCGATCGCGAACGACTTCTTCATGTCGATGCGTCCGGCCGCCCGGTCGAACTTCCAGAGCGTCACCATGCCGCGGTAGGATTTCTCGTAGTCGGCGATCGGTGCGTAGGTCCAGCCAAGCGGGGTGGAATATTGCCCGCCCTCGATCACGTACTCGGTGTTCGGGGTGACAAAAGCGCCGCCGTGATCGTTGATCGCGATCGGGTTCTTGACGATCTGCTTCGTCTCAAAATCCCGAAGATCGATCACCGCCATACGCGCGTCGGCCTTGTCGTTGATGAAGAGAAACTGACCGTCGTAGTCGCCCGCGGTCTCGGAGAGCCCGGGATGATGGGTGTCACCCCACTTGATCTCGCGTCCGTTGGCGTACCCCGCCTTCAGGATCTCTTCGCCGACGCCATAGCCGTAACCCTGCCAGGGTTCCGGTGTGAAGACGGCGATCGAGCGCAGGATGCGCATCGACGGGAGCCCGATCACGAAGACCTGGCCGCTGTGGCCGCCCGAGGCGAACATCAGGTAGTCGTCGATCCGGCCGCTCGGTACGAACGTCTTCAACGCCGCCGCGGCGTCGTCGGGCGTCAAGTTGCGCGCCGCCATGATCGACTCGAGGCTGTCCCCGCCACCACCCCCGGCTTTGGGCGCGGCGGACTTGTCTCCCGCGCATCCCGTGACGAGGAGCGTCACCCCCATCAGGATCGCTCCGATGTGCTTGAACAACTGGAACCCCCTTTCCTTGTTCCGCGCGGGTTCTTCCGCGCTGATTCGCGAATATGCATGGGCCAACGGGGCCAGCGCTGTGACCTGGGTCACACGACGAAACCGGTCGTAGGCAGGCTTCAGCGCGGCGAGATCGGCCGGCGTGGCGCTTCGAGTAGGGTGACCGTTTTTCCTTCGACTCGAATAACGCCCTCTTGGACCAGCTTGGCCATGGTTCTGGAGACGATCTCGCGGACGGTGCCGATCCGCGCGGCCAGTTCCTGATGGGACAGGTCTAACTCGAACGAGCCCCCATCCTTCGCGAATTCTCGGAACAAGTCCATCAGTCTTTGGCGGACGTCCCGCAGCGACAGCTCGCGGACCAGCATCACCATGCGGCGGAGCCGGAACGCCAGCGAGGCGATCACCGCCCTCGTCAGGTCGGGATGGTGCTCGAGTAACTCCTGGAAGTCCCGCGTCCGGACGACCAGAAGAACCGTGTCGTGTACCGCGGCGCAGGAGGCGGGGTAGGGGTGCCCGTCGAACAGCGGAAGCTCGGCGACCGCGCGGCCCGGCCCCTCAATCTCGAGAATCTGCTCGCGGCCCCCGTCGCCGGTCTTGTAGATCTTGACCGCGCCCTCGCGAACGACCAGAAAGCCTTTGGGAGGGTCCCCTTCGAGAAAGATCACCTCGCCCCGCATGTGCACCTTCTCGACGCAACGCCGGGCCACATCGACGAGCGTAGATTCCGGAAGCTCTTGAAGAAACGGAACCGCGCGAAGGGTCTCGAGGACGCTTTTCATCCCGGCAGGTTGCCAGGATCACCCACGGCGAGTCAACACGTCCGGCGGCGATCCGGCGACGTGACTCAAGTCACAGCGGAGCCACGGCGCCCTTGCGTAGATTGGGTCTTCGAGGAGGACAATTCATGAATGTCACACCCGAAACGACCGTTGCCGAAATCGCAAGCGCGATGCCACGCGCGATCCCGATCCTTCAAAAACACGGCATCGACTTCTGCTGCGGAGGGCGTCGCGCGTTGGCCGAGGTCTGTTCCGAGAAAGGCGTCGGCTTCGAGACGATCGTCGGCGAGATCGAGACGGCGAGCTTGAAGCCGACCGGATCCGAGATCGATTGGGCGAACGAGCCGCTCGGCGCGCTCATCGACCACATCCTCGTTCGGTATCACGCGAGTCTTAAGGAGGAGCTCCCACGCCTTCAGGCTCTGGCCGAGAAGGTCGCGGCGGTTCACGGCGCCAATCACCCCGACACGTTGCCGGCGTTGCGCGACACGTTCCGGTCGCTGAAGGACGAGCTTGACTCGCACCTCGAAAAGGAAGAGCACGTGCTCTTCCCCTATGTCCGCGAACTCGAAACGGCGGCGCGAGGGCTGAGGCCTTCCATGTCGATTCCTCTCGGTCTCGCGTCGGGAGCGATCGGGGTCATGGAGCGCGAGCACGAGGTCGCGGGACTCGCGCTGAAGACGATCCACCGCCTCACCGACGGATTCCGCTCGCCGGACGACGGCTGCGGCAGTTTTCGGGCCCTCTACGCCGGGCTGGAACTCTTCGAGGCGGACCTTCACGGCCACATTCACCTCGAGAACAACATCCTGTTCCCGCGCGCGCTGGGGATGGAGCGCAGGCTCTCAGGCGACGGCGAGTAGCGCTACCCGACGGTGGTCGCCAGGAGCAACTCGTCGGCGGTCCGCGCGATACGCCGCGCGTAAGACGCATTCGATCCCGGGAAGTCCCGGCGCCAATGCGCGCCGCGGCTTTCCTCGCGAAGAAGCGCGGACGCGCCGATGAGGCGTCCAACGAGAAGCATGTTGCGCGCTTCGCCGAAAGTCGCCTCGCCGGCAAGCGCGTCGAGCGACGAGAGCGTCTCGCGAATGCCGTCGGCATCTCGGATGACACCCAGTCCGCGGCCGACTGCGGCGCGGAGCCGGCTCTCGAGGCGCAACGGCGGCCTCCACGGCGTTGCGGTCGCGTCCGGGGCCCGGACATCGGAGGACGATGCGGTCGCATCGAACGTGCTGCTCCCCAACGCGCCGCGAACATCCTCCGCCACGCGCGCACCGTAAACGAGAGCCTCGAGGAGTGAGTTGCTGGCCAGTCGGTTGGCACCATGCGCTCCGGTGCAGGCGACCTCGCCACAGGCCCACAGACCCTCGATCGAAGTCCGCCCGCGTCCGTCCACGGCCACTCCGCCCATGTGGTAATGCGCGGCCGGAGCGACCGGGAGCTCGTCGCGACGCGGGTCGTACCCGGCGGCCAGGCATGTGCGGATGACCTGGGGAAACTCGCTTTCGAGCCGCCGCGCGCCCAGGGCCCGCGCGTCGAGCGCAACGCGTTCGCCGCGCGCCAGGCGCGAGACGATTTCGCGCGCGACGATGTCGCGGGGGGCAAGTTCCGCCCGCTCCCAGCCTTCGATACGCAAGGGCCGCGTGCGAGCGTCGACCAGCAGCGCGCCCGCGCCACGCAGCGCCTCGGTGATGAGCGGCATGGGATCGCGAGCGACGTCCAAGGCCGTCGGGTGGAACTGGATGAACTCCAAGTCCGCCAGGCGTGCCCCCGCCCGCGCCGCAGCCGCCAGCCCGTCGCCGGTCGCTTCGCGCGGATTGGTCGTCTCGGGGAAAAGCCGACCGATGCCGCCCGTCGCAAGGACGACGGCGCGCGCGCCGTGGAACAGCACAGCCCCCGAGGCGGACGTCGCCGTCAATCCGGTCACCCGACCCTCGTCGAGGCGGAGATCTTCCAGGAACGACTCGGTTCGGAGGTCGATCGCAGGCGCTTCCATGACGGCGGCCGAGAGGGCGCGGACGATCTCTGCGCCGGCCGCATCCCCGCCGGCGCGCACGACGCGGGACCGTGAGTGGGCGCCTTCACGGCTCAGCGCGAGCCCGCCGAATTCGTCGCGGTCGAAGCGGGCGCCGAGGTCGATCAGCCGCGCGATCGCCTGCGGCGCGTCGGCAACCATCGCGCTGACGATCGCCGGATCCGCGAGCCCCGCTGCGGCGACGAGAGTGTCCTTGGCGTGCTGCCCGGGGTCGTCGTCGCGGCCAACCGCCGCGGCCACCCCGCCTTGAGCATAAGGACTTGATCCACCCGCGAGCGTGTGCGTTTTCGTCAGGAGCGCGACGCGAAGCGGCGCCAACGCGAGCGCCGCGACCATGCCGGCAGCGCCCGAACCTACGACGATCACGTCGACCTCGGGCGCGCCGCGCGTCTGGCCGTTCATCCGGAGAGCCCCCTCCCGACCTCGAGCATCCGGTCGATGGCGCGCTTCGCCGGTCCGGCGATCGCCGGATCGATGGTGATCTCGCACGTCAATGTCTCGAGAGACCGCCGCACGGAGGGCAACGTGATTTTCCTCATATAGGGGCAGAAATTGCAGGGACGCACGAACCGGACGCCGGGCATCTCGGAGGCGACGTTGTCGCTCATCGCGCACTCGGTGATCAAAGCGGCGATAGCCGGCGGATGCTCGCGTAGTCTTCGGATCATTCCCGACGTGGAACCGACGTAGTCGGCTTCGGCTAGAACGTCCTCCGGGCACTCGGGGTGCGCTAGGATGACGACACCGTCGAAAAGCGATCGCAGTTCACGAATGTCGTCGGACGTGAAGCGCTCGTGGACCTCGCACTTCCCCTGCCATGGGATGATCTCGACATCGGTTTGGGACGCGACGTACCCGGCGAGGTATCGGTCGGGGAGAAAAATGACGCGATCCTCACCGAGCGAGCGGACGACCTCCACGGCGTTGGCCGAGGTGC
Organism: Acidobacteriota bacterium; assembly: GCA_031393555.1. Classification (GTDB taxonomy): domain Bacteria; phylum Acidobacteriota; class Polarisedimenticolia; order Polarisedimenticolales; family DASRJG01; genus DASRJG01. Next base: position 4,674 of record JANMVW010000451.1, on the reverse strand, counting down.
AGCAGATGGTGCTTTCGGCTTTCACTTCGGCGGTCGTATTGACGTAGCTGACGACCGGGACGCCCGGGTGCTCCCGTTTCAGCTCCCGGACATTGGCGGCGGTGATCGACTCGGCGAGCGAACAGCCGGCCGACAGGTCCGGGATCAAAACAGTCCGTTTCGGGTTGAGCAACTTGACGGTTTCTGCCATGAAGGTGACGCCGCACACGACGAGAACGTCGGCATCACGGGCTGTGGCTTTCTCCGCCAGCGCGAGCGAGTCGCCCGTCACGTCGGCAACCCCGTGGAAGATGACCGGATCCTGATAGTTGTGGGCCAGAATCACGGCGCGAAGCCTGCGCTTCAGGTCGAGGATCGCCGCCACATCGCCGGCGTAGACCGGCCATTCGATCGGTGGGATGGCGTGTCGTACCGCGAGGTAGCGGGCGGCCACTTCGTCGCGCAGTTCCATGGGGGACTCCGTTCCCCATCATGGAACCAGGCTCGTTCGCGCGAAGCTAGCCCGACTCCGGAGCGCTTCGGTCGGTTACTTGTCGAAGAGCGTCTTGTATTCGCCCAATCCTTGGGCCTCGAGCTGGCTTGCGGGGACGAACCTGAGGGAGGCGCTGTCGATGCAGTAACGCAGCCCCGCGGGGGCGGGGCCGTCGCCAAAAACGTGCCCGAGGTGGCTGCCCGCGAGCCGGCCATGCACTTCCGATCCGAACAGAGCCGACGCCCCACTTTTCGTCTGCACGACGTTGTCCGCAACCAGGGGCTTGGTGAAGCTCGGCCACCCGGTGCCGCTGTCGAACTTGTCGGTCGAGCTGAACAAAGCCTCGCCCGAGACGATGTCGACGTAGATCCCGGGCTCGTGGTTGTCCCAGTAGGTGTTGTCGAACGCCGGCTCCGTGCCGCCGCGCTGAGTCACGTCGTACTGGAGCGGCGTGAGCCGTCGCCGCAGTTCGTCGTCGTTCGGCTTCACGTACGGTCTTTTCTCGGCGACTTCGATCGCCGGCTTGTCTTTCCACACGCGGTCGAGGTACGGCCCGCGACCCGATCCCCACTTGTAGGCCTTGTACGCCACGGGGTTCTTATCGTGGTAGTCCTGGTGGTAATCCTCGGCGCGGTAGAACGGACCCGCTGGGAGGATCAACGTGGCGATTGGCTGGTCGAACCAGTGCTTGGCTTCGAGCGCGGCTTTCGACGCCTCGGCAATCCGCCTTTGCTCATCGTTCCGAACGAAGATGGCGGCGCGATACTGCGAGCCGCGATCCGCAAACTGCCCGCCGGCATCGGTCGGGTCGATCTGGCGCCAGAAGACGTTCAGGATCTGCGCATAGGTGATCTTCGTCGGGTCGAATCGCACTTCGATCGACTCGAAATGCCCGGTGCCCCCCGCGGAAACCTCTTCATAGGTCGGGTTCGGTTTCTGACCACCGGTGTACCCGGAGACCGCCTCGACGACACCCGGGAGCCCGTCGAAGGCCGACTCCGTGCACCAGAAGCACCCGCCGGCCAGAATCGCCACTTCCGTGTTCCTCGGCTGGGTCGCGGCGTCGCTCCCGCCGCACGCTGAAACGGCCGAGATCAGTGCCAGAACCGCCACAGATATGAGGTTGCGTCGCATCGTCATCTCCCATGATCGCCGATGTGGGAACATCGCGCTAAGGCTGGAAAATTCCCCGGGCAGGGATACCTTTAGCCAGCCTACGGCCCCAGGAGCCCAGATGACGTACAACCCTCCACTCCCGCCCGGCAACGAGCGCGAGGTGCTGACGCCGGAGTGCATGGCGTTTGTCGCCGGCCTCGTCCGCCGTTTCGGGCCGCGGGTTGCCGAGCTTTTTGAGGCCCGTCGGGCGATGCAGACGCGTTACGACACGGGCTACCGTCCTCGATTTCTCACGGAAACACGTACGATCCGAGAATCCTCTTGGACTATCGCCCCGCTCCCATCCGAGCTTCGCGACCGGCGCGTCGAAATCACCGGTCCCGTCGACCGCAAGATGATCATCAACGCGCTCAACTCCGGGGCGTCCGTTTTCATGGCCGACTTCGAGGATTCAAACTCGCCGACGTGGACCAATGTGCTCGACGGCCAGGCCAACCTCAGGGACGCAGTGCGAGGGACGATCGCCTACGACGACCCCGACACCGGAAAGAATTATCGGCTGCGAGAAAACCCTGCCGTGTTGATGGTCCGTCCACGCGGCTGGCACCTCGTCGAAAAGCACGTCGCGTTGGACGCGCGCCCAATCCCGGCCGCGCTGTTTGACTTCGGGGTCTTCCTCTTCCACAACGCGATGGCTCTGATCGCCAAGGGGACCGGCCCGTATTTCTATCTGCCGAAGCTGCAGAGCCACCTCGAGGCCCGCCTCTGGAACGAGGTCTTCGTAGAGTCCGAAACGAGTCTGGGCCTCCCTTCCGGCACGATCAAGGCGACGGTGCTGATCGAGACTCTCCCCGCCGCGTTCGAGATGGATGAGATCCTCTGGGAGCTTCGCGATCACGCCGCCGGACTCAACTGCGGCCGGTGGGACTACATCTTTAGCTTCATCAAGGTCCACAGAAACGACGCCATGGCGATTCTCCCCGACCGGTCCCAAATCACAATGGACCAGGGGTTCCTCAGGGCCTACGCGCAGCTATTGATCAAGACCTGCCATCGCCGAGGCGCGCACGCCATGGGCGGGATGGCAGCTCAAATCCCGATCAAAGGCGACCCCACGGCCAACGGCGCCGCGATCGCCAAGGTCGTCGCAGACAAGCGCCGCGAGGTGGGAGACGGCCACGACGGTACTTGGGTGGCCCACCCCGGGCTCGTCCCGATAGCCCGCGAAGTGTTCGACGCCGTTATGCGCGGGCCGAACCAACTCGCGAAGTTGCGCGAGGACGTCGCCGTTGCCGAGAGCGACCTTCTCGCGGTGCCGCGCGGCACGCGCACCGAGACGGGCGTCCGGTGGAATCTGCGCGTGGGCGTCGAGTATCTCGAGGCCTGGCTTCGCGGGGTCGGCTGTGTGCCCCTCTACAACCTCATGGAAGACGCCGCGACCGCTGAGATCTCGCGCACGCAGATCTGGCAGTGGCTCCACCATTCCGCCAGGCTCGACGACGGACGCGCCGTGGACGCCTCGCTCGTACGTGAGCTTCTTGCCTCCGAGATGGCCTCGGTACGAACCGAAGTTGGGCCGGCCCGCTACGATGGCGGTCGTTTCACCGACGCCGTCGCCTTGTTCGAGCGCCTCATCTTCTCTCCATCGTTTGAGGAATTCCTGACCATCCCCGCTTACGAGCTCTTGCTCGCCTGACCTTCGAGGAGTCACCCCATGGCCGACGCGAACTTCCATGCCCCCGCCCATCGCTTCCGCGGCATCGTGCGCCCCTACACACCGGCTGACGTGGAACGGCTGCGCGGAAGCGTCCGGGTCGAACATTCGCTCGCCCGCCTCGGCGCGATGCGTCTGTGGGAGCTTCTTAACACACGCGACTATGTCAACTCTCTGGGAGCGATCAGCGGCAACCAGGCGGTGCAGATGGTCCGTGCGGGACTCGAAGCGATTTACATCTCCGGCTGGCAGGTCGCGGCCGACGCCAACACGTCCGGCATGACGTACCCCGACCAGAGCCTCTACCCCGCGGATTCGGTCCCGCGCCTCGTGCGTCGGATCAGCCAGGCTCTTCTCCGCGCCGATCAGATCGAGCACGCCGAAGGCAGCGTCAAACACCATTGGATGGCGCCTATGGTCGCCGATGCGGAAGCCGGTTTCGGCGGACCGCTCAACGTCTTCGAGCTCATGAAGGGGATGATCGAGGCCGGCGCCGCCGGCGTCCACTTCGAGGACCAGCTCTCCTCCGAAAAGAAATGCGGCCACCTCGGCGGCAAGGTCCTCGTCCCGACGAGCCAGTTCCTCCGCACGCTGATCGCCGCGCGCCTGGCGGCCGACGTAATGGACGTCCCGACGCTCGTCATCGCGCGTACCGACGCCGACAGCGCCAAACTCCTCACGTCGGATGTCGATCCGCGCGACCAGGCTTTTATCACCGGCGAGCGCACCCCCGAAGGCTTCTACCGGATCAAGTGCGGGATCGAGATGGCGATCGCGCGAGGCCTCGCCTACGCCCCCTACGCCGACCTCATCTGGTGCGAGACCTCGACCCCGGATCTTCGCGAGGCGAAGCAATTCGCCGACGGGATCCACGCCAAGTTCCCCGGCAAGATGCTCGCCTACAACTGCTCGCCGTCGTTCAACTGGAAAAAGCACCTGGACGACGCGACGATCGCCAAGTTCCAGCGAGAGCTGGGCGCCATGGGATTCAAGTTCCAGTTCGTCACGTTGGCCGGCTTCCACGCGTTGAACTACGGGATGTTCGAGCTCGCGAAGGACTACCGCAGCGAGGGCATGGCCGCCTACTCGCGTCTACAGCAAGACGAGTTCGCCGCCGAGCGCGACGGCTACACCGCCACCAAGCACCAGCGAGAAGTCGGCACCGGCTACTTCGACGAGGTCGCCCAGGTGATCTCGGGCGGGACATCATCGACCGTGGCGCTGAAGGAATCGACGGAGACGGAGCAGTTCTAGGGCTGCCGATGGCGCCCGGGGCGCTCCTTTTGGCAACCCGCTAAACTACGCGCCGCCTCAGAACGTATTCACGCGCGTCGCCCTCTCCGAAGGAGCTCCCGATGACCTCTCGTTACCC
>JANMVW010000448.1:0-3378 GCA_031393555.1 Acidobacteriota bacterium | reverse complement strand
CTCGCCGTGGACGAAGCCGCGATCGTCTCGTTGCACCAGCGGACCTATCAACCCGCGATCAAGAACGGCCACCCGGGGAGCATCGACTTCGCGATCCGGGTCGATTTCTGATTGAGACAGGTGGACGCCTTGCGTTGAGCGACCGCATGTGCATAATTATGAGTTATGCACACATCATGCATTGCGCTGGCGTTCTCCGGAGGCCTCGACACCTCGTACTGCGTCGTCAGGCTCCGTGAGGAAGGGTGGGCGGTTCACACCGTCCACGTGGACACGGGCGGAGCCGATCCGGAGGCTTTGGCCGAAATCGGCGCGCGCGCGGTCGCGCTCGGGGTCGTGGCGCATCACGAGGTCGACGCGCGCCGCGAGGTGTACGACCGGTTCATCCGGCACCTGATCCGCGGCAACGTGCTCCGCGGAGAGGTTTACCCGCTCTCCGTCGCGGCCGAGCGCACGCAGCAGGCGATCTCGGTGGCCGAGACCGCGCAGACCATCGGAGCTGCCGCCGTCGCGCACGGCTCGACCGGCGCCGGAAACGACCAGATCCGCTTCGACGTCGCGTTCCGCGTGCTGCTTCCGGGCCTGCCAATCGTCACGCCGGTCCGCGACCATGCGGTCACGCGCGAAGAGTCGGCGGCCTATCTTCGGGCGCACGGCGTTTCGGTTGCGGAGGCGCAGGAGCGCGTCTCGGTCAACGAAGGGCTCTGGGGCGCCACGTACGGCGGCGGCTGGTCGCACGACCCGTGGGCTGGGCCGCCGGCGGCGTTCCTCGATCCTCCCGATGCCGCGCCCGCGCCTGCCGAGATCGTCATCTCGTGGGACGACGGGCTTCCTGTGGCGCTTGACGGAACGGCGCATGAGGGTCCCGTCATGGTCGCGGCGGTAGGCGAACTCGCCCGGTCGTACGGCATCGGCCGTGGCATCCACGTCGGCGAGACGGCGCTCGGCATCAAGGGGCGCATCGGCTTCGAGGCCGGAGCGGCGATTCTCCTGATCGCCGCGCATCGCGAGCTCGAAAAACTCGTACTGACCAAGTGGCAGGCCTTTTGGAAGGACCAGCTCGCGCGGTTTTACGGCGACCGGCTGCACGAGGGGCAAGCGTTCGATCCGGCCTTGCGGGACATCGAGGCGATGCTCGCGTCTTCCCAGCGTCACGTCGTCGGCGAGACCCGCATACGGCTGGCCCCCGGCCGCTTCCAGGTCGTCGGCGCGCGCAGCCCCTACACGCTGCTCGATCCCGAGGTCGCGGTCTACGGAGAAGAGAACCACCTGTGGTCGGGCGAAGAGGCGCGCGCGTTCGCTCGCATCTCGGCGATCCCGTCCCTGCTCGCTTCGCGCGGGGGGAACGCATGATGCATGAGACACGGCGCCTCAAGCTCGACCGCATCGCGTCGTCCACGCGCAACGCCCGACTCACGCCGGAGGTGTTCGTCGGCGCCGAGGTGATCGCGGAAGAGGGGTACATCCTCGCCGTGAGGATCAAGGACGACAAGAGTTCTTACAACACGGTCGAGGACCCCTCGGGGCGGATGATTCCCCTCCGGGCCGGCGACGTGCTCGCGGGAACGCTGGGATCGCGGCGGGCCCTCAAGGGTTACGCCGGCGTGGTGCCCGAGTCGATCGCGCCCGGAGACACGATCAACGTGTTGAACATGGGCGGCGTCCTCGGGCGCTGCACGTCGTCGCACCCCGATCATGGCGCGCCGTTTTCGGCCGAGGTTTTGGGCGCGATCCTCGTATTCCCCGCCTTGGGCGATCGCGTGGGCCGTCCGGCCCACATCCGAAACGGCGGGATTCTCCCGGCCGAAGTTCTCACCTCGCGCGTTCCGGTGATCTACGTCGCCGGGACGTGCATGAACGCCGGGAAGACCGCCGCCGCGATCGAGTTGACGCGCGGGCTGACGCGCGCCGGACGGCGGGTCGCCGCGGCGAAGCTGACCGGTGTGGCGCTGATGCGCGACACGCTCGCGATGATGGACGCGGGTGCCGTCGCCGCCGCGACGTTCAACGATGCCGGAGCCGCGAGCACGCATGCCGGCATGACGGTGCCGGTGGCGCGCGGCGTGTTCAATCATCTGGCGGCAGCCGGACCCGACGTCATCGTCGCCGAGCTCGGCGACGGAATTCTCGGCGACTACGGGGTGCAGGACATCCTGCGCGACCCTGGGCTGATGGGCTTGGCCTGCTCGATCGTCATGGCGGCTCCGGATCCCGTCGGCTGCTGGGGCTCGGTCACCTTGATGAAGGAGGTCTTCGGCCTGCGCGTCGACGTCATCACGGGCCCGGCCACCGACAACGAGGTCGGTCGCGACTACGTGCGCGGCGCGCTCGGACTCCCCGCCTACAACGCGTTCAAGGACCCGCGCGGCCTGCTCGAGGCGGTGGGGCTTTCGCTTGACGGGTGCGTGGCGCGATGAAGGCTTCCGTCATCGGCGCCTCCGGCTTCGTCGGGGGCGAGCTGCTGCGGCTGCTGCACGGCCATCCCGAGATCGATGAGATCACGGCGGTCAGCCGAAGCCGCGCGGGCCGCCCTTACACCGAGGCGCACCCGGCACTCGCCGGGATCGACGGCACGTTTGCGTCGATGACCCCGTACGAGGCGGCTTCCGGGCGCGACGTCGTCTTCTTGTGCCTCGATCACGGGGAGGCCCAGGGGGTCGTGGACGGGATCGTCGGCGCGCGGCCGGGGATCGTCTGCGATCTCTCGGCCGATTTCCGCGTCCGCGACCACGGGCTGCATGAACGGCACTACGGCCGAAGGAGCTCCCCCGCCGCCGATCAGTTCGTCTACGCGCTCGCCGACGTACTTGGGCGGGAGCTCCGCGGCGCCAACGCGCTCGCGGCGCCCGGCTGCTTCGCGACCGCGGCTCAGCTGGCCCTCTGGCCGTTGTCGCGCCTCGACACCGTCGGCCCGCCCGTGATGTTCGCGGTCACCGGCTCGTCCGGCGCTGGCGCCAAGCCCAAGGACACGACGCACCACCCGCTGCGGGCGCACGACCTCTTCGCGTATGCGAGTCTCGGCCACCGGCACGAAGCGGAGATCGAAGAACAGTGGCGGCATTGGACCGGGCGCGGTGAAGCGCCCCGGCTCGTCGCGCACGCCGGGCCGTTCGTCCGCGGGATCTACCTGACGCTTCACGCGCGGTCGCCGCGGGCCGCCGAGGCTCCGGCGGTTTTTCGCGAGGCGTACGCCGGGCGCCGCTTCGTGCGGGTTTTGGACGAGCCGCCGCATCTCGCGCGCGTGCTCGGCACCAACCGCGCCGATCTGCACGTGACCGCCGATCAGACGACCGGAGAAGTCCAGGTGAGCGTGGCGATCGACAACCTCATCAAGGGGGCCGCGGGACAGGCGATCCAGGCGGTGAATCTCGCCGCCGG
>JANMVW010000389.1:0-3469 GCA_031393555.1 Acidobacteriota bacterium | reverse complement strand
CGGCCGTGCCCGAGGGTGTCTTACAAAGCTCCTCGGATACCGCTTTGGTGCGAAAAAGGGGACTGTCCCCTGCTACACGCAACCGGCGGACGGAGCGCTAGTCGACGCGCCGTGCGCCGCGGGCTCGCGCCATTTCTCTTTCGACGTCTTTCTTCGCGATGGCTTCGCGTTTGTCGAAGGCCTTTTTCCCCTTGGCCAACGCCAGTTCGACCTTGATCCGGCCGTTCTTGAGGTAAAGGCTCACCGGGACGAGGGTGACGCCGGTGGCGTCGGTCTCCTTGCCGATCTTCCGGATCTCTCTCGCGTTGAGAAGGAGCTTGCGTGTGCGCAGGGGGTCGACGTTGTCGCGGTGTCCCTGCTCGTAAGGGGAGATGTGCGCGCTGTGGAGGAACACTTCGCCATCTTGGACCTTGGCGTAGCCATCCTTGATGTTCGCGCGGCCGGCCCGGATCGACTTCACCTCGGTTCCGGTGAGGACGATGCCGGCTTCGAACCGGTCCAGGAGGTGGAATTCGTGCGACGCGGCCCGGTTGCGGGCGAGCACCGCACCCTCGGTCGTGTCCTTGCCTTTCGTGCCGGCCATGAGTTCCTTCTTGCCATTTTCGAGGGTGGTCAACGTATAGTACACGCCGCATGGACGTCGTCGGTATCCGCCTAGGGGTCACCCCCCGCACCCGCCACTGCGATCCCGCGGGGTTTCCGCTCGAGGTGGGCGCGTCGTGTGTCGTCGACACCGACCAGGGGCTCCAGTTCGGAACGGTCGTCGCCCCGATCCTCGGGAACCCTTTCTACAAAACGGGGGCCAGGCTCCCCAAGGTGATTCGCCTGGCGAGCCACGACGACGAGGAGGCCTACGCGCACAAGCTTGCGGCCGAGCAGGAGGCGCGCACGTTCTGCATCGACAAGATCGTCGAGCGCAACCTGCCCTTGAAGCTCGGTCATATCGACCGGCAGCTCGACGGGCGCAAGATGACCTTCTATTTCACTTCCGAAGGCCGCATCGACTTCCGGGATCTCGTCCGCGACCTTTCGACCCAGTACAACGCTCGCATCGAGATGCGTCAGATCGGCGACCGCGAGGACGCCGCGATGAAGGGCGGTTGCGGCCCCTGCGGCAAGCAGTTGTGTTGTTCGACCTTTCTCAAGGGGTTCGAGCCGATCTCGATCAAGATGGCCAAAGCCCAAGGGCTCTCGCTCAACCCATCGAAGATCTCCGGGATGTGCGGCCGCCTGATGTGCTGCTTGAAGTACGAGTACGACCCCGAGACGAAGGCCCCCAAGAAGAAGCCCGCAGGGTGCGCGAATTGCTCGATCAGTCGCGGACCAGGCCCCGTTCCGCCAGCCGCCTCCACAACTCCGGCTTCTTGATTCCCAGCGCCTTCGCGGCCGTTTTGAGAGCCGCGCGCGTGTCACCCTTCGAAGCGCCCAGCGCCTCGGTCCAGATCGTTTTGAGCGGGTCGTCCCCGGCGAGCCCGGGTGAGGACGACGGGTCGTAACCGGCCACGGCGATCGCGATCTCGCCTTTGACCTCCCCGTCGCCCAAGCGGAGAAGAATCTCCCGAGCGCTTCCGCGCACCACCGTCTCGTACACCTTGGTGAGTTCGCGCCCCAGGACGACGGTGCGCTCCCCCCACACTTCGGCCATGTCTTCGAGGGAAGCCCTGACCCGGTGCGGGGCCTCGTACACGACGACGGTGCGCGATTCGCCGGCGAGCTCGCGCAGGCGGGTCCGGCGCTCACCCGGGCGGGAAGGCAAGAACCCCTCGAAGACGAACCGGTCGCCGGGAAGGCCGGCTGCCGAGAGGATCGCGACGAGAGCGGAAGGGCCGGGGATGGGCGAGACCCGGATGCCGGCGTCGTGCGCCGCGGCGACGAGGAGCGCCCCCGGGTCGGAAACCCCGGGCGTGCCGCCGTCGGAAACGAGCGCGACGTCGTCACCTCGGGCCAGAACTTCGAGCACGGCGTCGAGCCGGTCGCGCTCGCTGTACTTGTGGACCGCGACCATCGGCACCGTGAGGCCGCAATGCGCGAGGAGCTTGGCGGTGCGGCGCGTGTCCTCGCAAGCGATCAACGCCGAGCCGGCGAGAGTCTCCCGGGCACGAGGCGACAAATCGTCCAGGTTGCCGAGCGGCGTCGCGACGATGTGAAGGGTTCCGGCCACGGCGCACGCTAGCGGGCGGGGACGAACTCGGCGCGGAAGTGCGCGTGCGCGGTCTTCTCGATCCGGACGATGAAAAACGACGGGTCCGGGATCCCGAACTCCGCCCAGACCACGTCGAACGTACCCGACGCGACGATGCGTTCCCCCTCGAGAGCGAGCTGAGCCACGATCGTTTGCGGCTTCGTCTGACCTCTTATCGTGAGGCGGCCGGTCAGGATTCCGGCGACCGAGCCGTCGGCCGCGGGAGGCCCCGAAGGGGTGAAGCGCTCCGGTGCGAAGTCGATGGTCGGGAACGTGCTCACGAGGAGCGATTTCGAATGCATCGTTGCGTCCCGCTTGTCGTTGGCCGTCTCGAGCGCCGCCGCCGCGATCGAGATCGTCCCCGAAAATCTCAAGGTGCCCACGTCTCCGGGCTCGACGTGAACTTCGCCTTGCCCGCTCCTGGTCGTCCCGTGCACCGTATGGGCCGTGGCCTTGAGGTCGAATCCGGCCTCGCACGCCGCGGGGTCGATCTTGTAGGCCCCCGCCTGGGCGACCAGCGCGACGAGCAGGAGGGCGGCGACCACGCTAGGTCTTCCAGTCCCGCGGATACCGGAAGTCCCAGCCGATCGACCGTGTCGAGACCTTCGCGATCAGAGGCATCCGGCGCTTGAACTGGGTGCGCATGATCAGGCGCTGGACGCGCAAGACCGTCTCGCGTCGATATCCCTTGGCGACCACCGTCCCCGGACTGACCCGCGCATCGACCAGAAGGGCCAAGATCCGATCGACCTCGTCGTAGGTGACCCCGAGATCCGTCTCGTCGGTCTGCTCGGGCCAGAGATCCGCCGAAGGCGGCTTGTGAAGGATCGACTTGGGAATGGACAGCGCGCGCGACAACTCCCGGACCTGCGTTTTGTATAGGTCGCCCAGCGGGTTCAGCGCCGACGCGAGGTCGCCGTGGATCGTGCCGTAGCCCAACAGGAGCTCGGTCTTGTTGCTCGTCCCCAGCACCAGAGCGTCGTGCTCGACCGAACGGTCGTACAGCACGAGCATCCTCACGCGCGCCATGACGTTTCCGAGCCGCCGCGGTCCGATGGCGCCGGCTTTTGCGGCGAAGACGTCGACCAGCTCCGAGATTTCGAACCGCTCCGCGACGATCCCTAGCGCGCCGACGACGGCCTCGGCGTCGCGCACCGAAGACGGAGAACTCGTCCGATAGGGCATGAGCACGCCGACGACGCCCGACGGCCCGAGGGCCCGCACGGCGAGGTAGGCGGCGAGGGCCGAGTCGATCCCGCCGGACAGCCCCAGCACGACACGGTGCAG
>JANMVW010000376.1:0-5451 GCA_031393555.1 Acidobacteriota bacterium | reverse complement strand
GCCTTGGCCGCGAGTTTGGCAACGGTGTTGGCCCCTCGAAACGTGACGCGGGCCCCCGTGGTCTTCTCGAAAACCGTATTGGAAAACTTCGATTCGCCCTGTCTTTTGTCGCAGAGCCAGTACACCTCACGGCCGTGCGTTTTGAAGTGGTCGATCGCGGATTCGAGGGTGGTCAACGATTTCTTTCCGGCGGCATCGAGGGGCTGCAACAGAAACCCTACGCAAAACGCCCCGGCGCCGCGGATCCGCGCTTCGGGAAACGGCTTGTAGGTCGCGATCGCGATGACCTCCGGCGCCGTGCGGAGGAACGTGACGACCTCGTACCCAAGGGACTCCTCCAGGCGCGTTGCGATCTTCCGTTCGAGGGCGGGGAGGCTCGTCCCCGGCGAAGTGAACATCACGTTGCCGCTCGCGATGAACGTCTCGACGTCCTCGAGCCGCAGTCCCTCGAAGATTCGGCGGAGTTTGTCCATCGTCACGGTGTGGCCGCCGACGTTGATGGCGCGAAGGAATGCGAAGAGTCTCGGCTTCACGGCGACTCGGCGAGCAATGCCACGAGGGCCTTACGTAGGTCGTGGTAGTCCTGCCGCGCCTTCGGGTCGCTCGTGTCCTTCGCGTAGGCGCCGCCCTGTTGGACGTGGCGCAGGATCCCGCGTCGATCGATGAGAAGCGTCGCGGAAGTGAACGAGGCGCTTGGCGCGCTGTCGAGCCAGAGCCCGCGCAGCGCGCCCCAATCCGCATCGACCGCGACAGGGAACCTGAAACCGTAGGCCTTTACATACCCGCTCACCTCTTCGATGCTCACGGCGCGAGGACGAGGCTTGGGCGTGTACATTCCGATCACGACGAGCCCGCTCGCCGCGAACGCGTCGTGAAACTCATTGAGGCTGGGCGCCGTGGCCCGGCAGTAGGGGCAATCGGCATCCATGAAAAAACGGATCAGAACGACCTTGCCTCGCAGCCCGGCCAGGGTGAGCGGGCCCCCCTGCACCCAACTCGCCTGAGGCTTGGCCGGCCATTCGGGAACGGCCTGGCCGAGCATCATCGCGAGGAGCGGCGCCAGGATCACGAGAGGCGTCGACTAGCTCAGGTGCTTGCCGACCAGCTTCGTCATCTCGAACATGCTGACGCTGGCCTTGCCGCCAAAAACAGCCTTCAGTGCGGCGTCGGCATTGATCGTCCGCTTGTCCTTGGCGTCTTGCAGGCCGTTCTTTTTGATGTAGATCCAAAGCTGCTTCGTGACTTCGGTCCGCGGGACCGGCTTGGGGCCGATGACCGCCGCCAGCGCTGCGCTGGGTGTCATAGGTTTCATGAAGGCGGCGCTGGGCTTACGGGCAGGGGCTTTCGTCGCTGTGGCCATCGGATCTCCTTTGGAAAAAGGGAACATAGCATGGGCGGACCGTTGGAGCGTCACTTGGGTGGTGCGGGCTTCCCCTTGAGTTCCACCAAGATCACCTCGAACGGCGTATCGCCGACGTTTTCGGGAAGGTGGCTGCCGCCGGGATCCCACTGCGTCGTGCCTGCCTTGATGGGCGCATCGATCGTTTTTCCGTCGGGCATCGTGAACTTGGCGTGTCCGTCGGTCAGGAATACGGCGACGTTTGGCGGGTGGGAGTGCATCGCGGACTTCTCGTGAGGGCCGTAGTTGATGCGGAGCACCCGGACGCGGTCGTTCTCGAACTCAACCTTGTAGTGCTTGGGGTCGGCTTTCACGGCGTCCTCGGCCCTAACCGGAGCGAACGACGTGAACAAGCCAAATACAGCCAATGCCATCAATATCCGTCGCATAGAGGCCTCCTCGTGCGCAGCGGGGAATTGCGGAAGTTTCAGGGTGAGCCCATCCGTCGCATCATGCCAGACGCCGACGCCGATGGGAACGGCCCCCAGCGTTCACGGCAAACGCCGGCCCCGGCGAACCACGATCGCCGAGCCTTCGGCGACGAACGCCGTTCGTGGCGGGCCGGATAGCGCCTCGACGAAATCAGGTCCGTAGAGCGATGCCACGTCACAGGCCAAGCCCGCCGCCGTCGCCCGCCAGACGCGCCACCGCGGGTGCTCCACTTGATACTCGACGGTGGCGCCATCACGCTGACTCGAATAGCCCCAATAGTGCTCGGTGATGAAGGTCTCCTCGGTGTCGTCGGCGGGCGTCGACGGTGAACCCGAGACGGTCAGGGACAGGCCCTCCCACTCCCCGAAGCGGCGCCACTCGTACGCGATCGTCGTTGGGCCGGGGGCGGCTGCGCGGTCGATGAGATGCCGCATCGGGAGGGCGACATAGTTTTCGCCGTAAAGCCCGCGCGCAACCAGGACGATGGCCTGCCTCGGCACGATTTCCTTCACGAACACCACGCCCCGGCGCCACTGCCCCTCCACCTTGCGGCGCACGTAGAAGCGGAGGTTGACCTCGTCGAAGTTTCTGTGAAACGGGATAGGGATCCCGAGGACGCGCGTCTTGAGAAACTGAAATCCGACGACGCTGACCACGGTGCGTCCGCCCCACGCATCGAGCTCGCACCCCGCGGGGACGTGCTCCGCCAGATTCGTGGGATCGATCTCGTAGTTGAGCATGGCGAGGTCGCGCCACTCGGCCGCGAGAAAGCGAGGTTCGGTCGACATGCCGCCAGTATCGACAACTTCGCGGCCGGCGTCAGCCTTTTCGGGAAGTTTTCGTCAAATCCGCGGTCTCAGGAACCCTGCCTACGCCCGCGATTGGGCCTCGGACGCGAGGCCGATCGTCGCCGCTCCACGCGTAAACCCGAGGCCGGTCAACGCCGTGATCGAGACCTCGTCGGCATGAACTTTCGGAATGACGATCCGGCCGGGCTCGCGATGCGCGAGGTCGCGTACGAGCATGCCGAGAGCGGCTTCGCCGCCGGAGCCTGGCGCCGCGGAAAGGCTCCAGATCGCGACGCCACCGTCGTCCTCGCGCGTGTAGAGGAGGCTGGCGTCGAGGCTCTCGCCCGACGCGATGGCGAGGCCCATGAGGCGCGCTTTGCGGTTCAGGAGCGTGCCGCGCGTACGGCCCCACGAACGCGGGGCGGAGTCCTCGGGGAGTCCGAGGTCCATCAAATCCTCCACGGTCACGGGGACGACGAGACCGGGCGGCGCGGGGGAACCGATGGGAGCGTCGCAGGCGAGGTCGACGGAGGTTCTTTCCTCCCGCCAGCCGCACGCCTTGAAAAGTGCTCGGGCGGGGGCGTTGTCGGAGCCCACCTCCGTGACGAGGTGCGGAGGCCCCAAGATCGCGAGCTTGGCGCTGAGCGAGGTCAGCAGGTGGCGGCCGTGTCCCTTGCGGAGATGGTCCGGGTGGACGGCGATGCGGTGGACGAGGGTGTGCGGCGGGCGCTTGCAGCCGATCATGACGGCGACGGGCTCTTTCGCGTCGAACGCGACCATGCAACTCGAGCACCAGAGATCCAGCTCGCGGATGTCTTGTTTGAACCCCGAGACGGTCATTGGCGACCCGCCCGGAACGTGGGGCAGACCGCAGCGGTTCCAGGCGTCGACGAGCAGGGCGATGTCGTCGGTGCGGCAGAAGCGATAGGCGCTCAGTTGGGTCCCCGCTTCTTCACCGTGTAGCGCGTCGATGACGTCGTGGTGCGCATCGTTAATCGACGTCCGGTCGATCGCTCCACCATCCGCGTGCACCTTCTCCCGAAACCACCGGAGCGTGTCGTCGTCGACTCCATGCTTTAGCGGATTGGCGGCGTCCTTCCTCGGGTCCCACTCTCGGCCCGCGGAGGAAGGATATTTACAAACGTACACGCCATCAAGTGGAGCCGCTGCGGCCGACGGCAAGCTCAGGACGCGGACAGTTGAAATCCTCCTTCGAGTCCGCACTTGCGACGACGCGCGTCCACAACCCGGTCGTCTTGCAACGGCCCCGTCACCTGTCTTCTCCGAAATCGAATTCCCAGGCGAAGACCACCTGCCAACCCCCGTCGGCTTTCACGACCACGCCTTCTTCCAGCTTGAAGCGATGGGTGATGAGCTCCGCCAGCCCGATCGTCGCTTCGGATTCCCGTCCACCGCCGCCGCGGGTCCCGGCGCCGACGCCTCCGAGCGTCCCCGCTTGTCCCCGGACCCCGCCGCTGGCGGTGGCGATCTCCGCCTCGAGAGCGAGCCTGGGCGTCATCTGCCATTCCGTCGCTAGGGAGAACTCGAGGCTGTTGCTCAGTTGTTCGTCGGGCGGGCTGCCGACCCAAGTGTAGCCGGCGTTGAACTCGAGATCGCAGTTCCCGAAGTCCTTACTGACGATACCTCCGAGGGCGTAATCGGTCTTACCCGTACCGAGATCGCCTGTGGCCGTCGGCCACTTGATCAAAGCGACGGCTGAAAAGAGTGGCCGGAATCTACGTTCGGTGACGACATCCCAGGTCAAAGACGTCTCGAAGTCGCCCAAGCCGGTGGCCGAATCTCCAATCGTGGACCGGAGGACCGTGAACTGCGGCTCGATCGTCAGTTGGAGTCTTGGCACCGGGCGCCATTCGAACAGGAACGGGAAACCGATCTCCGATTGCTCGCTGTCGGTTTCGTATTCCACTCCGGATCCGCACGTGATCTCGAGGGCCTGGGATTGGCTGGACTGCCTCGTCTTGAGGATTTTCGCCGGGGTCGCCCTCGCGGAAACCAAAAGAACAGCCAAACCGAGGCAGCAGCTGACGGCGACACGTCGACTCATGGCTTCGCCACGGATACCAGAGTGGCGACCTCCTTCGACGTGGATTCGGTCCGCACGACGCCTAGTCCCTTGCAGTACCACTTGCTCTCGTGACCGGCCTCGAGCATGGACCATTCCTTCGTCTTGATGCAGCCGGTGAACGTGCCGTACGGCACCGTGACCGTGACGTTTCGCTCGACGATCTGGCCCATGTCCTCGGCGTGATTGGCGAGGTACTCCTGGCGATAGGGCTCTCCGGGTTTGGGGTCCTTGACCATCATGATTCCGGGCAAGGCACCGTCGACCCCGGCCTCCCACGAGCCCTCGGTGCTCACCCTCTTGCCTCCCAGGAATTCCGTCGTGGCTTCACCCATGTACCAGACGGTTCCGTCCTCGTCCTGCGCGTACCAGTCGAAGGTCTCTTCCTTGAGGACGCCCTTCCGCTTCAAGGTGTCGTGAACGACGACGCATCGGATTCCGAGGATCGTCTTCGTGTCCTGCGTCACCGTGACTTCGTTTTCGCTCGTTTCCCCTCCCAGCGTCTCGAGGAACGAGAACGTGGTACCTGGGATGAGCGGGAAATAGGGGTTGTCCACCTCGGCCTGAAAACGTGCCGGATCGATCGTGGGGTGGTAGGCCGTTTTCTTGGCGTCGACGCGACCGATGCCGATCGCCATCGCGATGGCCAGGAGCGGCAGGGCCGACACGACGCAAGACTTGAAGATGCGCATCGTCATCGCAAGCTCCTCTCAGTCCGTTGCGATGCTTATGAGCTCGAGCCGCTCGCC
>JANMVW010000352.1:0-6072 GCA_031393555.1 Acidobacteriota bacterium | reverse complement strand
GTCCGAATCGCGGTCGTCACCGCGGCCGTCGCCCGACCATCAGATGGCCTACCTTCTGTGCTGGGTGCTCGCGCCGTTGCTGCTGTTCACGATGGCGCGCAACATCCTCGAGACCTACGCGCTCCCCTCGCTGCCGGCGTTTGCGTTGATCAGCGGGAGCTTGCTCTGGCGGCGCGAACCGAAGGGCGCCTCGAGCCGGATCTGGCTTTTCGGCCTGATCATGCCGCTCGTGCTCTGCGCGATGCTTCTCTTCGGCCACGAGCGCATCGAGGCTCACTCCCAGCGGAGGCTACTCGCCAACGTGAAAGACGCCGACGGGCCCCTGGTCTATTTGTTTGAGCGGCCGTACTCGGGCCAGTTCTATTCGGCCGGTCGCGCGCAGGTCGCACGCGAGCCCTCCGAGATCGCGAGTTGGATGGCCACCGACGAGCCGGCGACGTTGGTCCTCCCGGAGCGCAAGTTGCCCGGTTCCTCGCTCGCCACCGATCCGCGGTGGGTCGAAACCGCGCGCCACGGCGGCTACGTGATGCTGCAGAGGCGACGGGCGCCCTGAGCCCGAAAGGAGCATGAGCATGTCGGAGAACACCTCGCTCGACGGCCGGGTCGCCCTGATCACGGGCGGTGGGACCGGGCTGGGCCTGGAGATCGCCCGGGCCTTCGCCCGCCGCGGCGCCGCGGTCGTGCTGGCGAGCCGGGGCGAAGCGCACCTCGCCGAAGGTCGAGGCCGATCTGGGCGCCCTCGACATCCTGGTCAACAACGCCGCCGGGAATTTCGTCCGACCCGCGGAGGTCCTCCCCGAGAAGGCGTTCGCCAACGTGGTCGACATCGTCCTGAACGGAACGTTTTACGCCTCCCGCGCGGCCGGCCGGACGATGATCGCCAGCGGACGGGGTGGCGTGATCTTGAACGTGGTGGCGACCTACGCATGGACGGGCGGACCCGGGACCGTTCACTCGGCGGCGGCCAAGGCGGGCGTGCTCGCGATCACGCGCACCCTTGCGGTGGAGTGGGCGCGGCACCGCATCCGGGTCGTCGCGGTGGCTCCGGGGCCGTTCGACTCGAAGGGTGCGGCCGACCGCCTTTGGCCCTCCGAGGAACTCGAAGAGCGCGTGCGCGCTTCGATCCCGCTCGAGCGCTTTGCCACGCGCGAAGAGGTCGCGGGCGCTTGCGCCTGGCTCGTTTCCGATGCCGCGTCCTACGTCACCGGGGAGTGCCTCACGATGGACGGGGGCGCGTGGCTCGGCCGCGGGATTCTGGGGGGTGACGAGCCCATCCCCAGCGTGAAGCGCCGGCGGAGCTGAGTCGAGGAACGCGTCCTCTATACTCCGCGCAAGATGACTTTGAGGACGCGTATCGTCGCCGCCCTCGTGCTGGCGGCCTTGATCCCGATGGCGGTCGTGCTGGCCGTCCCCTTGGTGCAAGCGGAAAAGCGGGCGGCGGAACAAACCGCCAAGGCGACCTCGTCGGTTCGAAAGCTGGCATCGGAACTCATCGAGCGAGAGAGGGTCCGCGCCACGACGGACGCCGACCGCGCGGCCAAGGCGCTCGCCTCCGACCGTGAGGCGATCGCGGCGATCCTACGCGGCCCGGAAGACGTTGCGCGCCGGAGAGCCGAGACGCTCGCCGAGCCGCTCGCGGAGCCTTTCGGTTTCGACCGCGTGGACGTCCTCGGCGGGTCCGGCGCGACCCTTTCGTCATTCGGCACGGCGGGCGACGCGGCGACTTCCGCCATTCTCGTCGAGCGACGGCGCGTGGTGACGGAGGGCGAATCGTTGACTCTCGTCGCCACGCGAGTTCTCGGGAACTCCTTCGTCGCCGACGTGGCCGCGATCACGGGACGCGAAGCGCACCTTCAGAGCCCCGGCGCCGCCGCGTGCCCCGAGCCCCGGGTTGAATTGACCGTCGCCCAAGGCGCGTCGCTCTGCGTCAGCGTCCAACGCGCCGATGCGCGAGACGTCCGCCAAGACCTCCTGAGATCGTTCGCCGGCGTTGCGCCGGTCGCGTTTCTGGCGGCGCTCGTGGTGGGGCTGGTTCTCGCCTCTCGCATCGCGCGGCCGATCCGGCAACTCGCGGATCGAGCCGAGTCCATTTCGGCGCAGCACGCGCGACCGATCACGCTTCTCGAAGAAACCGACGAGACGCGCCGGATGACGCGCGCGTTCGACCAGATGCTCGACGCCCTGCAGGCGAGCGAGCGCCGGCGGCTGGCGGCGGAGCGTGTGGCGGCATGGGAGGAAATCGCCAAGCGACTCGCCCACGAGATCAAGAACCCGCTCTCCCCGATCCAACTCGCGGTCGAAAACCTCAGGCGCACGCGAGAGCGCGCGCCGGACGCTTTCGACGAGGCGTTCTCGGTCGAAACCCGAACGATTCTGGAAGAGGTCGGATCGCTTCGCGCCCTGGTGGACGAGTTCGCGCAGTTCGCCCGCCTTCCGCGACCCACGGTCGCGCCGTGCGATCCGCGCGCGATCGTCGAGCAGACCCTGGCGTTGTATTCCGGCCGGATCCAATCGATGGGCGTCACGTTGGCGCTCGACGACCGCTTGGCGCCTCCTTCGATCCGTGCCGATGCGGAGCAAATCGGCCGCGTCCTCAAAAACGTCATCGCGAACGCCTTGGACGCGATGGAGGGGGCGGCCGAGCGAACGTTGGGCGTCGCCGTGCGCCGCGAGGGCGATCGTGTCGTGTTCACGGTCGGCGATACCGGCCGCGGCTTCGACGCTGAAACGCAAAGGCGGATCTTCGAGCCCTACTTCACGACGCGCGCGGACGGCGGCGGCACGGGACTCGGGATGGCGATCGCGAGGCGCATCGCGGTCGAGCACGGCGGCACCCTCACGGCCACAGGCGCTCCCGGGAAGGGCGCGACGTTCACGCTGGCCGTTCCCCTCGGTGGTCCGTCGTCCGAAACCGCCTAGACTTCAGTCGTGGAGTGAAGCGATGCCGACCGTCCTGATCGTCGACGATGAAAAGAACATCCGCGCGACCCTCGCTCGGGGGCTCCGTCTCGAGGGCTACCGCACCGCAGAGGCCGGCAATGGACTCGAGGCCCTCAAGATCCTCGACGAGGGCGGAGTCGATCTCGTCCTTCTGGACGTCCAGATGCCCGAGATGGACGGTCTCGCGCTGCTCTCCGCGATGCGGGAGCGTGGATTGACCGTCCCGTCGATCGTGCTGACCGCTCACGGCTCGATCGAGCGGGCGGTTCAGGCCGTGAAGCTCGGAGCGTACGACTTCATCGAGAAGCCCCCATCGATCGAGAGGATCCTCCTCGCCGCCGGGAATGCGCTCGACAGGGACCGGCTCGTTCGGGAGAACCGGCGCCTCATCGAGGAGACCGGAGGGGCGGACGAGATCCTGGGACATGCCGAAGCGACACGCACTCTCAGGCAGACACTCGCGCGGGTGGCGGCCTCCGAGGCCCCCGTGTTGCTCCTCGGCGAAAACGGCACGGGAAAGGAACTCGCCGCGCGCGCGATTCACTCCGGGAGCGCGCGCGCGCGAAAACCCATGGTCATCGTCAATTGCGCCGCGATCCCCGAATCCTTGTTCGAGAGCGAATTATTCGGCCACGTCCGCGGGGCGTTCACCGGGGCAACCGAAGCGCACCGCGGCAAGTTCCAGCAGGCCGACGGCGGCACGCTCTTCCTGGACGAGATCGGCGAGACGCCGTCACGGCTCCAGCCCAAGCTCCTGCGCGCGCTCGAATCCGGCGACGTCGAGACGGTCGGCGGGCGCGGACCGGAACGCGTCGAGGTTCGCCTGATTGCCGCGACGAATCGAGACCTTCAGGCCGAGATCTCGGCGGGGAGATTCCGGCCGGACCTCTACTACCGCATCGCCGTCGTGCCGGTTCAGCTTCCGCCGCTGCGGGAGCGCGCCGACGACATCCCCGTGCTGGCCAAGCACTTCCTCGACGCGGCCTGCCGCAAGAACCGGGCGAAACCGAAGCAACTGGACCCGCTGGCGATCGCGACCCTCACGCGCCACCGCTGGCCCGGCAACGTTCGCGAGCTTCGAAACGCGATGGAGCGCGTTGCGATTCTCGTGGCGAGCGACGTCGTGGACGCCTCGCACCTTGCGTTTCTGGTTGCCGGCCCGTCGGCCGTCGGGCCGCTTGACGAGGGCGGACCGAAAGACCTCGCGTCGATGATGGAACGCCACGAACGCGCGCTCGTTCTCGCCGCACTCCTGCGCAACCGCTGGAAGATGACCAAGACCGCGGACGAGCTGGGCCTGGAGCGCAGCCACCTGTACAAGAAGCTCAAGGCGCTGGGCATCGACAAACCCGTCGAGGACTGACCCCGGCGGGACACGTTGCGTGTCCCGCCCCCCACGAACGAGCGGTCCCGAGAAGGGATTTCCCCCGTTTCCCGGCGCGATCGCCCTGGCACGTTCCTCGCCATGGAACAGGTCAGCCCGGCACTCCACGAAAGGGAGCTTCCCCGGGCCGAAAGAAGGCCTGCCATGAGATCCGCGATACTGAAATACGCAACTATCCTGGGACTGCTCGCGTCCGGCGCGGTATTCACCGGGTGCTCGGACGACGCGCGGGGGGACGGCGCGGTGCTCCCCACGCTGACCGTGGCGTCGGCCACACCCTCGGCTTCGATCGCACTCCCCCAGCCGACGCAGGAGCCTGTCGATGCCGCGACGGCCAAGGCCGCGTGGAAGGAAGGGGTCGCCCTCTTCGACAACGGAGACTACCGGGCCGCTTCGGACAAGTTGAAGGCGGCAGTCGCCGGCGAGCCCCAAGACGCCTACCGCCGCTACCTCCTGGGCCTTGCCCTCCTCAAATCCGGCGACCGTGACGGCGCGGAATCCTCGCTCGTCGAAAGCACCAAGCTCGACGCCACGAGAGTCAAGACCTGGATCAACCTCGCCCGCGTGCGGCACGAGCTCGGGAACCGGACCGGAGCGCTCGAAGCTGCCGACCAAGCCCTGGCGCTCGATCCGGTCTCGGCGGATGCGCTGCATCAGAAAGGGCGCGCGCTCATGGAACTGAATCGCGGCGACGAGGCACTCGTCGCATTGACGACCGCGCGCGAGATCGATGCCGACAACGGCTACATCGCAAACACGCTGGGCCTGTTGCTCATCCAACTCGGTAAGCCCGCCGAGGCCATCGAACCGCTCGAAGCCGCGAAGTTCGCCCTTCCGAACATCGCCTACGTGCGGAACAACCTCGGCGTGGCCTACGAACGGACCGGCCGCCTCGACGACGCGAAGCTCGAGTACCTCGCGGCCGTCGAGGCCGGCGATGGGGGCGGCAAGGCGATGAAGTCGCTCGTCCGCCTCGGCGCGACCGACACGACGCCGCCTTCCGGCGACGTCGTGACGGCAGCGGCTACGGAGCCTTCTGAATGACCCCGCACGCGACGCGCCCACCGGCATTGCCGGTGGGCTGCGTCGTGAAGTCGTCCTCTTTCGCGTGGACGATCACGGCGTGCCCGACGACGTCGTTCGGCTTGCCGTCACCCAAGGTCCAGAGCTCGGATTCCATCTTCAACTCGGCTTTCCCCTTGGCGTCGGCGACCAGGTTGCCGATGTCGCCGTGGTGGAACGGGGCGTGCGCCCACTTGCCGTGGTCTTCGGATGTCGGATTCCAGTGGCCTCCTGCCGAGGTCGCATCCGGCGCCGAGCAATCCCCCTTGTCGTGCAGATGGATCGCGTGGTTCCCCGGGGTCAGCCCGGAAACCTCGACCTTCATCGCCACCTTGTTGCCGTGCTGGGTGAACGTGACCTTGCCGGTCACCGTCGAGCCGCTCCGCGACTCGAGTTTCGCCTCCGCCTTCGCTCCCTTGGCGAGCGCCGCACCCGGGGCCACGAGCACCGCAACAGCCACCAGCCCGCCGATCATCGTCTTCATTCTCGTCATCTCCTTTAATAGGGGACAGTCCCCTTTTTCTTATCAAAACGCCATCCAGGGACTTTGTAAGAAACCCTCGGGCACGGCCGAGCCGTGCACCTGCTCGACCAGAAACTCCCCGAGAAGCGTAGCATCGTACGCCGGGAGGAGTGGCCGTCCACTTTTTTGGTGTTCCGCGAACCCGTAAAGAAACATGGTCCGG
>JANMVW010000334.1:0-58727 GCA_031393555.1 Acidobacteriota bacterium | reverse complement strand
GCGGTGTCGCCCCAGGTTGCGGTGTCGCCGTTGATGGCAGTGTCGCCCCAGGTTGCGGTGTCGCCCCAGACGGCCGTATCACCCCAGGTTGCGGTGTCGCCCCAGGTTGCGGTGTCGCCCCAGATTGCGGTGTCGCCCCAGGTTGCGGTGTCGCCCCAGGTTGCGGTGTCGCCCCAGGTTGCGGTGTCACCCCAGGTTGCGGTGCTCGACTGGAGGATCGAAGCCGTTGGCGAGAGCGAGAAACCTCCGACGGCATTCGGGTGAACGACAGGCGACGCGCTGTTGAACCGGACCGAACGGAAGTGACCCGTCATCGCCACCGCGTGAATTAGGTTGAGGTAGCCCGCTCCAACAGTGAATCGGTCGGCGTTACGCAAACGGTCGGCGGAGTAGAGCAGGATCGCCTTGACCTGGTCGGGGGTAAGGTTTGGGTTCCTCTGAAGAAGAATTGCCACAGCTCCGGAAACGACCGCGGTCGACATACTGCTGCCGGACAATTCAATTCGGTCCTTCGAGACGACCCGGTCCGGATAGAGGCGTGCAAGGGTCGCTCCCGGCGCGAGCGAGGATACGATGCGATTCCCTGGTGCCACGAGGTCAGGCTTGAGGATGTGGTCGCCGAAGGTCGGTCCTTTGCTGCTGTAGGTCGTCGTGATGTCGTCCGCACGCTCGGCGGTGTTCAAGTCGTTCATCGCCCCAACGGTCAATACGTACGGGTCGCTGCCGGGGGCGTTCACCGTGAAGTGTCCGTCGCGACCGCGATTACCGGCGGAGGCGACGACGACGAGGCCGGCGGCCCAAGCGCGCTCCACGGCATGGGCGAGCGGGTCGGTGCGGTACGACTCAGCGGGGGGGTGGCCAAACGAGAGGTTCACGACGCGAATTCGATAGTCTCTGCGGTGGGCGATCGTCCAGTCGATCGCTTCTATGACGTTACTCACGTATCCTTGGCCGTTGGCGTCGAGAACCCGTAACGAGACCAGGGCCGCCTCCGGCGCGACGCCTCGGACGGAGCCTTTGGCGCCCGAGCCGCCGATGGTCCCAGCCACGTGTGTGCCATGGCCAAATGCGTCGGTGCTGGGGCGCGCGCCGGTGAAATCGACGCTGGCGAGAACGCGCGACTGCGGAACGGCCGCGCTCGTTGTGAGCCCGGAGTCGATCACCGCGACGGTAACTCCTTTTCCTGAATACCCCAAGTACCGTCCCAGGCGGTCGGCGCCGATCGTCGGGACCGCGATGTCCATCGTCGCGACGACCTTGCGATCGGGGGAGATACTGATCACGCGGCCGTCCCTTTCGAGCACTTCGATCTCCCGACGGGAGAGCGACGACGTGATCAACGTCGAGCCAGAGAGCCTCCTAGAGACTCGGCCGCTCTTCGAGACGAGGGCCTGAACTCCCGCCTCATCGAGCCCCGGAGCGTAGGTGACAATGACACGCTGATCACGCGAGATCGTCAGGGAGTCGCGAAGGTCGGGAGCGAGTTTGTCGATGCGGTTCGATCCCGCCGCCAAGGGCGAAGACTGCGTCAGCGCCGCCAGTACCGCGGATCCGAGGATCAGTCGCAAGGTGTTCATCGTTTCATCCCCCTGAGTGGCTCGCGCCCCTTGCGCGTTCCGGCCATACCAGGAGCAACCCGTGGGCCGTTCAGTCTCGCGACTCGGGATCGGCATAGGTAAGTTATTTATTTGCTGATATTTAAATCGATATTGGAGTGCCGGAAGATCGGTCACAAGGCCATCGCTGATCATCTTAAAATGAGACTGTCATCACTCGTCTCCGATTCAAAAGTCACGATCGGTGCCCCTTTTCCCCACGCAAGTGCCACAGATACTTGGGTCTCACGGTGAGATCCAAAGCTCCGCCAAGTCAATGAGAGATCTCAGGAAATGTCCGTTGAGGTTCTCTATGCCTCGCCGTACACTTGACCTATTCGCCTACTGGAATCCGAATGGTGTAGGAGCGTCTGGATGTATAGATCGAATGAAGACGTTGCGCGACGGGTTTACCGGGCTCTCAAGACACCGACCGACAACTCTCCGCGCACTGATCCCATACTCGCGTTCCACTTTAAGGGTAAAGAGGACTACATCATGCTCCGGTGCAACAAAACGCCGGAGTTGTCGATCAAGGGGAAGGACCAGACAGCCGGCGAAGTGAAGTTCTTCGCCTACAGCGATTTCTCCGAGTACAGCGAGGCCGACGTCCTCTTCAAGCTGAAGGATGAGATCCTACTTGTCGAGCTTTACCGCAAGGGGGCAATCGAGGCGCAGTCCTTCAGATCGTGGAGCGAGTTCGAGCGCTGGCTCGAGACGCTTGACGAGAACGGTGTTCAGATCTCCCTCAAGTTACCGTGCCTGGTTTATTCCGCCGTCAGGAGTCAGACTCCGTCGATGCAAAATTTCATCGTGGAGGCGATCAAGAAAGCCCTCAAGACTGGGCTAGACTAGGCGCGACCGCTCCCCGCACGCGCTCGACGCAGCCGAACGAGACCGTCGCGAATCGCTTCAGCACCCTCGTCCCCGCGGACAACCGACAGGACGCTTTCGAGGCGAAGCCGCAGCAACCTTCGGGCCTGATTCAGGTCAAGTCGTCCGAGCGCCGTGCCTTCGGGTCCGATAAATGTTACCTGGTGTTCGCGGAGGAGCGTCGCACCCTCTCTCGATCCCGGGTCAACGATTCTCACCAGGCGCCGCCCGAGTCTCTCCTCTATAGGTCCCGGTCGTCCGACCCCGGTGATCGTGGCGCGAAACGTCCCGCGCGGGGAAGGGGGGGCGGCACGAGCCAGCATTGCCGAAGCCTAACACGCAACGGGGCCCGTTGACACATGCACTGGTGGGCACCAAGGCCACTCGGAGAACGCTCAGCGCGTCATCTTTCACCCAAGCTGTCGGCGTGCGGGACCACCGCTGGCTCGCTCACACTATCGTCACCGATGTTGACACCCTTGAACTGCACCGTCCGGTTTCTTCCGGCGGCCTTCGCCTGGTAGAGCGCCTGGTCGGCGTGGAGGATCAGGTCGTTTCCAATGGTGCCGTCTATTGGAAATTGAGCGACGCCGCCGCTGATCGTGATCCGCCCGCCGGGCTGCGATTCGGCCCGAGGAAACTTCGTCGACTCGATCGCGGCTCGAATGCGCTCAGCCGCCGCGAATCCTTCGGGCCCGCGGGCTCCCGGCATGGCCACGATGAACTCCTCACCGCCGTAACGGCAAGCCATGTCTCCAGGCCTCAGATTGTCGCGAAGCACCTGAGAGACGCCTTTCAAGATCTCGTCTCCGGCGAGGTGACCGTTCGTATCGTTGTACTTCTTGAAGTAATCGATGTCGAAGATGAACACCGACAGGGCCGCGGCCTCGCGCTCCGCGTCGTTGATCAGCAGCCCCAATCGATGGCCCATGAAATAGCGCTTGTTGAGAAGTGCAGTGAGGCCATCGTGGTTGGCGAGATCGCTGAGTTGCCTAAGGTTCCGGGAATTTGTGTAGGCGATAGAGGCCAGATTCGTCACCATTTGCAACATGGCCTTCTCGTCACGGGGGCGCGAAACGGGGTTGCCTATGCACAAAACGCCGAGCAGCCGGTCCTTCCCGTCGTCGTGATGGAGGAGCGGCCCGATCAGGTCGAGCCGCAATGACGGATGGTTGTCCGCAATCGCCCGCCCCTCTGTGCGAGTCATGTTCAGCCAATCCTCGGCGAGCATCTCGACCTTGGCGCTAGCGACCCACCCAATCTTCCCTTCCCCGACCGTGATCTTTGTGGCTGCGGCAGGGATGTCCGTGATGCCCGAGCGTTCGACGAGATGGAGAACCTGACCCCGTTCGCCACGAGTCCCGTTCCCCTGCGCGAGGTAAAGCAGTTTTTGCTCGGGTTCGAAGATCGAATCCACGAGCGCGAAGACGAGCCTCGGAATCTGGCGTTCATCGAGATCGGAGCGGTTGAGTTCGCGGGCGAGGGACGGCAGTAGGCGTGTAAAGCTCGACAGAGCTCGTTGCTCGCCCCGGAGCTTGGCGACCTGTCGCGATTGGTCACGGGACTGGCTTTCCAGCCGCGCAACCTCTCCTTCCAAGCGGCTCAGCTCTCCAGTCAGGCGAGATCGCCCGATGCGGCCGAGGAGGGTCCCGAAGGCGACACCCAAGACCCCGGCCAGGACCGGTGCGAGTGCGCTCATTGGCTGCAAGAGGCCCCCCAAAACATGTGCGGACTCCCTTCCGGCGGCTACGGCACGCCGAACTGCGGCGCCTCGTCCGCGGTGCAATGTGGGTTCCCGATGGGACGGACGCAAGGGGCCCGGCGGGAGGCCCGTCCGCTAGAATGCCGCTGTGCTCCGAATCAATGAGATTTTCCACTCGATCCAGGGAGAATCCACTCATGTTGGCCGCCCGTGTGTCTTTGTCCGCCTGACCGGTTGCAATCTCCGTTGCGACTGGTGCGACACGGCCTATGCGTTCCACGAGGGGGTCGCTATGACGGTCGAGGAAGTCGTCGAGCGCGTGAGGGTCTTCGACTGCACTTTGGTTGAAGTGACCGGAGGCGAGCCCCTCCTGCAATCTGATGCGATCGAACTGATGCGCGCGCTGCTCGTGTGCGGTCACGAGGTGTTGCTCGAAACTGGAGGCAGTTTACCGATCGAGCACGTGCCGGAAGGCGTACGCCGCATCGTCGACGTCAAATGTCCGGGGAGCGGGGAGAGCGAACGAAACCGATGGGAGAACCTCGATGCTCTGCGGCCGGGGGACGAGTTGAAGTTCGTGATCGCGACTCGCGCGGACTACGACTGGGCGGCCGCAGTATTACGCGCACGCGCGCTGCACGAGAGGTCTACGGTGCTGTTTTCCGCGGTCCACGATCTCTTGCCGGCCGCCGAGTTGGCGCGCTGGGTCCTCGACGACGGTCTCGACGTTCGGCTCCAGATTCAGATCCACAAGATTCTCTGGCCTGCGGCGGTGCGTGGCGTGTGATGCGTTCCGCAGTCGTGCTCTTGTCGGGCGGGCTCGACTCCGCGACGTGCCTCGCTTGGGCGCTTCGAGAGGGGTATTCGGCCCACGCGCTTACAGTGGACTATGGCCAGCGTCACGCGATAGAAATCGAGCGTGCCGCCCTGGTGGCGCGAGACCTCGGCGCGACCTCGCATCGTGTCGTCGCTGTCGATTTGTCGTTCCTCGCCGGGTCCGCATTGACCGATCGGAGCGTGTCCGTTCCCAAAACCCGCAGTCCCGTTGACATAGGAGCGGGCGTCCCAACGACCTATGTGCCGGCCCGCAATACCGTGCTGCTCGCACTGGCTCTGGCCTGGAGCGAGTCGCTCGGGGCGAGCGACCTGGTGATCGGAGTCAACGCGGTGGACTACAGCGGGTATCCCGACTGTCGCCCGGCCTTCCTCCGCGCCTTCGAGTCGCTCGCCGGCTGCGCCACAAAGACCGGACTTGACGGCGAGGCCTGGCGCATCCACGCCCCTCTCCTCGAACTCTCGAAAGCCGAGATTGTTCTCCGCGCCGTGGCTTGGGGGGTACCGTACTCGGCGACGATCTCGTGTTACGACCCCGGGTTGTCAGGGGCACCGTGCGGCGCCTGCGACGCATGTCAGATCCGCGCGCGCGGATTTCGCGAGGCCGGGGTCGAGGACAGGGAGCGAAAACCTTGACTTGACGCTCAACCGCGCCGCAATCGTTCCATGTCGATCGTCTCGGCGAGTTGGTTGATCGAGCGCGCGAGATCCTGGAGGTGGTCGCCTCGACGAAGTTGCACGCGGACCTGCGACTGGCCGTCGCGAATTCCGTCGACGACCCGCCGGATAGCAAATGCGGCGCCGGCGGTCCGGTGGGATTCCAGGAGGCCCACGACGACCACGCCACCGAGAAAGACGGCTGATCCCATGAGCAGAAGCGCAAAGGACGAGCGATCTGGGGCCCCAAACGGGGCCCGTCCCGGTGCCACGGCGGTCGCCACCGTTGCCGAAGCCGCCCGTTGCGGGAGGATAAGAGAGGCGTTGAGCAGGACGAGGAGTACGATCGCCACCGCCCCAACAAGCATGCCTGAGCGGAGTTGGTAGCGGGCGTCCACCACGAACTGGCGGCGTCGCCAACCAAAGGGCCCGCCGCCCCGAACTTGTCTGGCGGAGATCGGGTTATCCGCTCCTGGTTCGAGCAAGTGGAATCCTCCACCCAGAACATAGGGGCCGGAGTCACGGGGGGTCAAGGCTCGACGCCGTTTGCTTTGGCCCCTTTCGGATATTCCCGGCGACCTGTTAGGATTCGGCGGTGGCGGGACGTTCGTCCTCGCCCAACGGAGACCGGCATGGAGCAGAAAATCGTCGTTAATATGCGAAGCGGAGTCGTGCACAAGGGAGTCACCCACGATTTTTCGCCGAAGCAGGAGGCCTTTCACGTCCTTCCAGGGGAGGGCGGCGGCGTACCGATTCGGGTCCACTTGAGCGACATGAAAGCGATGTTCTGGGTCAAAGACTATCTCGGGAATCGAGATTTCATCGCCCGGCGTGATTTCGATCCCGGCCGCGCGACTGAAGGTCGGCGAGCGATCGTTACGTTTCATGATGGCGAGACCATGTGGGGCGCGGTTACCGAAGACGATCCTTCGGCTCCGGGGTTCTTCTTCGTCCCCTCCGACGAGCGGGACAACAACGTGAAGATTTTCGTCGTACGTAAAGGGCTGAAAGAACTGCGGTTTGTGCCATGAGAGCGGCAAGGAGGACGTGTTGAACAAGGCCGAACTCACCGACAAGTTGATCGAACGGACAGGGCTATCTGCGCGCGACGCCCGGGCGGCGATCGATGCCATCTTCGACCCCGACCCCGCGATCGGGCTGATCGCGGCGTCGCTGGTTGCGGGAGAGAAGATCGCGATCAGCGGCTTCGGGACCTTCGAAGCCAGGGGGCGCAAGGCTCGCGCGGGACGCAATCCCCACACGGGGGAGACGCTCGACATTCCTGCGACGCGGGCCCCGGCATTCAAGGCCGGAAAGCCTCTGAAGGAAACTCTAAAAGGCTGAAACCCGCCCATGGTAGCGGGCGATCGCGCGAACACTCATGACCGCACTGCGCAGGGTTGCGTCTGCTCCCGGGAAGGGTTCTCTAGGTCGGCGCACTAGACCCGGCGGACGCTGGCGGTCCTGGATGTTCGGACTGGCGATTCCGCTCGTGGTCGCGGCGTTGATCCTCCTGCTGACGGTCTACACTCAGATCACGCTGACCTTCGAAGGCCGTCTGTGGACGCTTCCTACGCGTGTGTACTCGGCGCCTCTCCGGCTTGCGCCAGGTCGGGCGGTGGGCTCCGATGCGCTCGTTTCTCGCCTCGAACGATCCGGATACGCGCGGGTTGAAACGTCGCCGTATTCTCCCGGCCAGTACCGGACGCGACCCTCCGCCGTCGAACTGTTCGCTAGGGGTTTCACGGGAGGCAAGCGCCCCGTGGCGCCGCGACGTGTCGTGCTGAACTTCGAACGCGATTCGATCACGTCGATTCGCGACGAACGAGGGCGCCCTGTCCCCTCGATCGATCTCGAGCCCGAACTTCTGTCGCTGGTTTTTGGAAGGCAGCAGGAGGAGCGGATGGTCACCCCGCTCACCGAGGTGCCGAAGGTTCTCGTCAACGCCGTGCTCGCTGCGGAGGACGCGCGGTTTTATCGACATGCGGGAATCGACCCGCTGGCCGTGCTGCGGGCGGCGTTCACGAACGTGAAGAGCGGGCGCATCGTTCAAGGCGGGAGCACGGTCACGCAGCAGACGGTGAAGAATCTTTTTCTCAGCCAAGAGCGGACTTGGTGGCGCAAGATCCGCGAATCGTTAATGTCGGTGATTCTCGATTCCCGCTATTCGAAAGACCGCATCCTCGAGGTGTATTTGAACGCGGTGTATCTCGGACAACGAGGACCGGTTTCGATCTGCGGCGTCCAGGCGGCGTCACGCTACTTCTTCGGGCGCAATGTCTCCGACTTGTCTCTCTCAGAGGCGGCGACCCTTGCCGGTCTCATCCGGAATCCCGGAGGATACAATCCGTTCACGCACGCCGACCGGGCGGTGGAGCGGCGCAACGCCGTGCTGGATGCGATGCTCGAGCTCGGATTCGCGGACAAGGCGGCAGTGGTTCGGGCGAAATCCGAGTCCCTGCGGGTTGCCAGCGGTGGCGCGGGTTACGCGCAAGCGCCTTATGTCGTCGACTTCGTGCGAGCGCAGCTCGCGGATTTGTACTCCGATCAGGTCGTGGCCGAGAACGGGCTCGAGGTCTATACGACCATCGACACGCTCGTCCAAGCGAGCGCCGAATTGGCGCTTGAGCGTGGACTCGCCCGACTCGATGCGGACGTTCCGCTCGTCCGTCGGCAGAAAGGCCATCACCGACTACAGGGATGCGTCATCGTGACCGATCCCCGCACCGGCGCGATTCTGGCGCTGGTGGGTGGGCGCGACTACCAGGACAGCCAGTTCAATCGCGTGACCCAGGCCCGGCGCCAGCCGGGTTCGTGTTTCAAGCCGTTCGTCTACCTCGCGGCCTTCCAGGCGGCGATGTCCGGAAAAGCCGGTGGGCTGACTCCGGCATCGATGCTCGAGGACAGCCCGTTCGAGGTCGTCAGCGGAGGCCGGACGTGGCGCCCCGCTAACTACGACGGGACCTTTCAGGGGTCGCTTTCCGCCCGCGCGGCCCTCGAGGAGTCGCGCAATGTTCCCACGGCGCGCGCCGCGCAGGCTGTCGGAATCACCCGAGTCATAGAAACTGCCAAGGCTTGTGGCTTCACGGAACGCTTCCTGCCGTTGCCGTCGCTCGCCTTGGGCGCCCAAGAGGTTTCTCCTTTTGAACTCGCGAGCGCGTTTGGGACGCTCGCAACGCTCGGTATCCACGTGCCTGCGCGCATCCTCGAGGACGTCGAGGTTCGCGACGGCAGAAAACTCGACCAGCGAGTTCGAGAAGCGCGCGAGGCCGTGGCCCCGGCTGCTGCTTATCTCGTTGTTGATGTTTTGCGCGGTGTCTTGACCCGCGGCACGGCGGCGTCGGCCTACGCCTTGGGGTTTCGAGGGGACGCGGCTGGGAAAACAGGAACAACTGACGATACCCGCGATGCATGGTTCGTCGGCTTTACTCCTGAGATTCTGGCGCTCGTCTGGGTGGGATACGACGACAACGCGAAGACCGGTTTGACCGGAGCCGCCGGGGCCCTACCGATCTGGGTCGATCTCATGATGCACGCGCAGCATCGTTGGGCGGGATCGACCTTCCCGGAGCCGCCGGGAATTCTCCGCGTCGAGGTCGATCCGGAAAGTGGCGAGTTGGCGGTGCCGAGTTGCCCCCAACGTGTCGAGGAGGTCTTCGCTGCAGGGACGGAACCTGGCCCATGCCAGTTACACCAGAGCGCGTTCAAACGATGGTGGAACAAGTTGTTCCATGGTCGGGGGCGGCAATCCCCAGGCTAGCCATCCTTCTCTTCGTACTTCTTCTTCAGGGCCTCGACAACCGAAGGATCCGCCAGCGTTGTCGTGTCGCCGAGCGTCTTTCCTTCCGCAATGTCGCGCAGCAAGCGCCGCATGATCTTCCCCGAACGTGTTTTGGGCAGATCGGCAGTAAAGAGTACCTCCTCTGGGCGAGCGAGCGCCCCGATCTTCGCCGCGACGTGATCCTTCAGTTCGGCGGCAAGCGCGAGTCCCGGTTCGCGTCCATCGCGCACTGAGACGAATGCAACGATGGCCGTACCCTTGAGCTCATGCGGTATTCCCACGACCGCAGCCTCAGCGACGGCGTGGTGATCGACCAGTGCTGATTCCACTTCCATCGTTCCGATGCGGTGTCCTGCGACGTTCATCACATCGTCGACGCGACCCAGGAGCCAGAAGTGGCCGTCGGCATCCCGCTTCGCTCCGTCCCCGGTGAAGTAGGTGCCATCCCAGCGACTCCAGTAGGTTGCAATGAACCTCTCGCGATCGCCCCAGATGCCAAGGGTCATCGCGGGCCAGGGCTCCGTGAGAGCAAGATAGCCCCCCCCGACAGGAACAACCTCGCCCTGCTCATTGAGAACCTCGGCGTGAACGCCTGGGAACGCGAGGCTCGCGGAGCCCGGTTTGGTCGATGTGATTCCGGGGAGCGGCGTTATCAAGATCTGACCCGTTTCGGTCTGCCACCACGTGTCGACGATCGGACAGCGTCCTTCGCCGATCACCTCGCGGTACCACATCCAAGCTTCGGGATTAATCGGTTCGCCTACCGATCCGAGAAGTCGCAGACGCGACAAGTCGTGCTTGCGAGGCCACTCGTCTCCCCATTTCATGAACGCACGAATCGCGGTGGGGGCCGTGTAGAACACGGTAACGCCGTACCGCGCGCAAATCTCCCAGAAGCGATCCCGGTCGGGCCAGTCGGGCGCGCCTTCGTATAGAACCACGGTCGCACCCGCCGCAAGCGGCCCGTAAACGACGTAGGAGTGCCCGGTCACCCAGCCGATATCCGCCGTGCACCAGAAGACGTCTTCGTCTTTCAGGTCGAAGACCCATTTCGTCGAAGCGTACACTCCCGTCAAGTAGCCGCCCGTTCCATGGGTGATCCCTTTGGGTTTCCCCGTCGTGCCGGACGTGTAGAGAATGTAGAGCGGGTCGTTGGAATCCATCAGTTCAGGCTCGCACCAGGCCGGCGCGTCCTGCATGAGCCGGTGGTACCAATGGTCGCGCCCCTCTTTTACGCGAAGCGGAAAATCGCCGCGCTTGACCACAACGACATGCCGGATGCAAGGCGTCTCCCGAAGCGCGTAATCGGCGTCGTGTTTGAGGGGGAGCAGGCCGCCACGCCGATAGCCGCCGTCCGCAGTGACAAGAACTTTGGCTTGGGCGTCGAGGATGCGATCGCGCAGCGACTCCGCCGAGAATCCTCCAAAAATGACGCTGTGGATGGCGCCAATGCGAGCGCAGGCGAGCATTGCGACCACGGCCTCGGGGATTAGGGGCATGTAGATCGCAACCCGGTCGCCCTTGGTCACGCCGAGGCCTCGCAAGACATTCCCGAATTTGTTCACTTCGCGCCACAGGTCGAAATAGGTCCACGTTCGCCGATCGCCCGGCTCACCCTCCCAGATCAGCGCGGCTTTGTTCCGCCGCGGCCCCCGCACGTGGCGGTCAAGGCAGTTGATCGAAGCGTTGATCTTTCCGCCGACGAACCAGCGAGCATCCGGACCGCGCCCTTCGAGCACGGTGTCCCAAGGTTTCTGCCACTGGAGTTCCAGCGCAAACGACGCCCAAAACGCCTGCGGGTCTCGCTCTGCCCGACCGTACACCGAAGGATCGGCCACTCGCGCCTCGTCGCGAAAGGCTGTGCTGGGGTCGAAACGGCGAGTCTCCGCGAGGAGGTCCTCGAGATCCCCGGCTGCCGGGGGCGGGGCCTTGCTGTCCTTCGGGTCGGGCATGGGTGCGTCCTCCGGAAAATACGACGGCCGAGTCTAATCTAGACGGCGTCGGTGTATTCACCGTAACTACAATGGCATCGAGGGTTCGCTATTGAGACGTCATGGGCAGTCCGGTCTGACGACCATTGAGCTTCTCGCCGCGCTCGGGATCATGATGGCGCTGATGGCGATGGCCGTCCCGCTCAAGAGGTGGGACGAGAAGCGTCGCCGGGAAGACGAGTTACGCGTGGATTTGCGCATGATGCGCGAGGCCATCGACCAGTATAAGAAGGCCGCTGACCAGGGCCGCATCAAGTCCCAAGATGTTGAGCAGCGAGGGGTCCCGAGCGACCCCGGCTTCTTCCCGACCGACCTCGACGAACTCGTTGAAGGTGTTGACGTCGCCGATCCGGTCACGGGGCTGACCCACAAGGTGCGCTTCCTGCAGTACATCCCGGTCGATCCCTTCACGCAAGAGGCGGAGTGGGGCAAGCGCTCGTACCAGGACGACTGGGACGCGGACTCGTGGGGTGGAGAAAACGTCTACGACGTCTACTGCCTTTCTCCTGGGAAGGCCCTCGACGGTACGTACTACAAGGACTGGTGATCGCTCGTCACGAGACGTCTTCAAGAATGGTGCCGAAGGGGGGATTCGAACCCCCACGCCCTTGCGAGCGCCACCCCCTCAAGATGGTGTGTCTGCCAGTTCCACCACTTCGGCGCGGGGGACGTCGTGACAACGCGCGATCATAACAAAAATCGTGAGGATGCCTCGATAGAAACTCGCTCACTTCGTGGGTGCCGGGGCGGGCGTCGGAACCGTGGGCGTAGGTATCGGGGCTGCCGGTGCGGACGCCGGAGCGGTAGCCGGCACAGAATCGAGAACGGATCCGCCGCCTGTGCTGGTCGAGGACATCAGTGCGAGCATGAGAGAAGTCGCCATGAAGATACCAGCCGACCAAGCTGTCAGGCGAGAGAGCAGCGTCGCGGCTCCGCGCGCGCCGAACGCGGTCTGAGAACCGCCCCCTCCAAAAGCGCCCGCGAGATCGGCTCGCTTCCCTGTTTGCAGGAGCACCACGAGAATCAGGAATACCGCAACGATCACGTGGAGGATCGTCAGCAAGATCACCATCGCCGTTCCCTTCCGATTCGGACCCGAAAAACCGAGTGAGGCTAGCACGCCGCCGCGGTGGCGGCAATCGACGCAAACGACCCCGGCTCGAGAGAAGCCCCGCCCACGAGCGCGCCGTCCACCTCCGGAGCCCGCAGCAGCAGTGATGCGTTGGCCGCCGTCACCGAGCCCCCGTAAAGGATGCGGACCGCGTCGGCCGACGCGCCGAAGCGCTCCGTGAACACCGCGCGTATCGCACCATGGGCGTCGGTGACCTCGGCCGGCTCGGGCGTCCGCCCGGTTCCGATCGCCCACACGGGCTCATAGGCCACCACCAAATCGCGGGGGGACTCCAGCGCGTCGTCGTCGAACGCCCGTCGAATCTGCGCTACGACCACGTCGCACGTCTTCCCTGCGTCGCGCTGGGTTTCGTCCTCGCCCACGCAGACAATCGGCGTGAGGCCATGGCGTCGAGCGGCGACCACTTTTCGCGCGACCATCGCGTCGTTTTCGCCGAAAAGCGTCCGTCGCTCGGAGTGGCCGACGATCACGAAGCGAACGCCCATGTCGAAGAGCACCGGCGGCGCGACTTCTCCAGTGAACGCGCCGTTCGCCTCCCAATGCAGGTTTTGGGCGCAAACGGCGAGCGGCGTCCCTGCTACGGCGTCTAGCACGGCGCGCAAACACGGGAAGGAGGGGGCGACGGCAGCGGTGATTCGATCGAAAGGAAGGGTTGCCAGCAGGCCGTCGACGAGATTTCTGGCCGCGGACTCGCCGAGATTCATCTTCCAGTTCCCGACCAGGAGTAAGCGCGGTCGCTGATCCGTCACGGCGCGTCGTCCAGAGCGGCGACGCCCGGAAGCGGCAGCCCGGAAAGAAATTCGAGCGACGCCCCGCCTCCGGTGGAAACATGCGTCATCTTGGACGTGAGGCCGAAACGATGCACCGCGGAGCCGGTATCGCCGCCGCCGACGACCGATATTGCGTGCGAGTCGGCGATCGCCTCAGCGATGCGTCGGCTTCCCATCGAGAACGCTTCGATCTCGAATCGTCCCAGCGGGCCGTTCCACAAGATCGTCTCGGCGCGGCTGATCTCTGTCGCGAACGCCGCCGTCGTGCCAGGCCCAATGTCCATGCCAGCCTCGTCGGGAGTCAGGGCGACGCTGGCCGTCGTGCGGATATTGGCGTCGTCGCCGCCGACGGCCGCTACGTGGTCGACTGGTAAAACAAAACGCTTCCCGGTGGACTGGACGCGCGACAGGAGCGCGCGAGCGAGATCGAGCTTCTCGACCTCGACGAGTGAGCGCCCGACCGGATGACCCTGCGCCTGCAAGAACGTGTACGCCATTGCGCCGCCGACAAGGAAGCCGTCGACGTGCGGCAGCAGATTGTCAATCAAATCGATCTTGTCCGAAACCTTCGCGCCCCCGAGAATTGCAAAAAATGGATGGATCGGCGATTCGAGGAGGCGCCCGAGATGATCGAGTTCCGCCAGCATCAGGAGGCCGGCCGCCGCCGGCTTGAGGCGAAGCGGAACCCCGACCGTGGACGCGTGCGCGCGGTGCGCGCTCCCGAACGCGTCGTTGACGTAGAGGTCGCCAAGGCGAGCCAACGCATCCGAAAACCCCTCGTCGTTGGTCTCTTCGTCCGGGTGGAAGCGTAGGTTCTCGAGCAGGAGAACTTCGCCGGGGCCGAGTCGGGCCGCGCCGTTGACGGCGGGCTCGCCGATGCAGTCGACCGCGAACGCCACCGGTCGGCCGAGAATCGTTGCCAGATGGGCCGCAACCGGCGCGAGCGAGAATTCGGGTCGCGGCTTGCCTTTCGGGCGCCCGAGGTGCGAAGCCAGGACCACGCGGGCCCCGCGCGCGCAAAGTAAATTGATCGTTGGTAGCGACGCGGAGATGCGCGAGTCGTCGACGACGCGGCCGGATGCGATGGGAACGTTGAAATCTACGCGGCAGAAAACACGTTTCCCGGAAAGATCACTGAGATCGCGCACGCTGAGCTTGCGGGCCATGGTGTCCTCCGAACGGGAGTTAGCGGGAACGTCTGCCGCGCGCGGAGCGTCGCGCCGAGCGCCCAAGGATGCCTTCGAGTGCGCGCCGTAACTCGGCCGGCAGAGACCGCAACGCGACGCTGTTCCGGCGAATGCGCTCCCGCTTCAGAATCGTCCGCACCACGCCCGCGATGCGCCCACGAGTGAACGGGTCTTCACGGAGATAGGCCCACAGCAAAAGAGGGATCTCGTCTTTCTTTCCAATCTGCTCTACGGCGGCCAACGCTTCAAGCGGAAGGCGGCGGTCCGAATCCGCCAACATCGACTGAAGATCTTGGATGGCCACTCGGCTTCCGATACGGGCGAGCTCGAAGTGCGCCTTCGCCCGCACCCGCTGCATTGTGTCGAATCGAGACGTGCCCGCGGTATCCGGCCGCGGCGCCACCCGTTCGATGACGCTTTTCAGCCGGTAGATGAGGGGCTTCTCGCCTATAGTTCCCGCGACCTCGACCAGGATTTGGAGCGGCAGCGGCTCGTCTACGACGTCGAGCGCGTCGGCGAGTCCCCTGACACGGCGGGGACCAAGCGCCTTCAGCGCCATCCCCGCACGCGTGCAGTACTCGGGGTCGCCGGCGCGGCGGCGCATCTCGGCCACGATGGCTTCTGACACGGCCGGCCCTGCGGCGGCAAGCCGGTGGAGCGCTTCGTTCCAGACGGCGTAATCGGGTGAGGCGAGCTCGCGGACGAGCGTATCAATCCTGGATCTATCTCTCGGCGCCGGGGCGTCGTCTTCTTCGGTGATTTCCTCCGCTCTCCGTGCGATTTCCTCGACTCCGTCCTGGCGGAGACGGCGCAGCAGGCCGCGCCGCGCCGTCGGTCGGAGTAGGGGCAACAGCGCCATGCTCGCTACCCGGATCCTCGGGTCTTCCTTCGCGTCGAGGAGTACTTCAAGGATGCGCCGGATCGCTGCGTCCTGTCCTGCCTCGTAGAGCTCGAGGAGTCCGTGCACCGCGGAGACGCGAACGTCGCGGACCTTGTCGCGCTTCAACAGTCTTTCGAGCGCGGCGACGGCATCGAGCGAGGAGAAGCGAGCTAGGCATCGCGCGGCAATTTGCCTCATGCGCGGATCTCGATCGAGGAGCATGGCGACGAGCGGTTCTCGTCCTCGAGGATCTTGGATGAGCGCCAAGAGCGGCATCGCGTGGGAACGGACTCGATTGTTGTCGCCCTCGAGTGCTTCGACGAGGGCCACGACGGAGTGAGATCCGATGATCGAAAGACGCGCGCGTGCGCGGTCAACCTGTTTCGGCTGACGGCTCCCGAGTCGCCTCACGAGTTCGGGAACCTCGGTTGCCCTGGGCCGAAGCGTCATCTAAAGTGAGCCCACCGGTCGGACGCCGACGCGCGATGTCCGGACGCGAAAATCGTTAGTGCCGAGGACCACCCGTGATCGAAATCGCGCGAATTATGAAACGACGGCACAGCGAAGTCAACACGCGAACCGTCCGCGCGAGGTTGTTTTTCAGTGTCGTGTTTGCGGTGCTTCTCGTGATAACGGTGTCGTCGTGTGGTGGGGACGAGCGTCGCGCGCAGCGCTTGTGGCGCCAAGCGATCGAACGTGTGGAGAAAGGTGATACGCAAGGTGCGGTTGATCGCCTTCAGAAGCTCATCGACACGTTTCCCGACTCCAGTGCCGCGACGAAGGCGCGCGCGCAGATCGTGGTCTATCAAGGACTCGCCACGGCAGTCGAGAACTATCCTTTGCGACGCGCTCGTGAACTCATGGTTCAACTTTCACGATCGATCGAGACCTTTCGGCGCGAGACGGGACACGTTCCCTCCACGCTCGACGAACTCGTCCCCGCCCTGATGCCGAGCGTCCCGAAAGACCCCTGGGACAGGCCTTTCGGCTATGAACCGACGGCCCGTGGCTATCGCTTGACGTGCCTAGGCGCGAAGGAGAAGACGGCGGCGGGCGTTTCCCCCGGTGGGCTTTGCGTGGTTGATGGCGAGTTCCAGTCGGTGTTGCCATGAACAACGCGCGCCGTATCGCCTCGTTCATCCTGATTGCTGGTTGGAGCGCGGTGGACGCCGCTCCGGCACCGCGGTGGGCCGTTGCCGTCCTCCCGTCGGGGCACGAATTTGCGCTCGAGGTCGCCGCGGACGACAGCTCCCGGCAGCGCGGGTACATGGGCCGGGAAAAAATCGGGCCTCGCGAGGGGATGATCTTCGTGTTCGACGACGACAGCCGGCACTCGTTCTGGATGAAGGATTGCAAGGTGGCGCTCGACATGGTGTGGCTTGCCGCAAACGGGCGCGTGGTTTGGACGGCGGTCAACCGCACGCCATGCCCCGCGAAGGGCGATTGCCCCTCGATCGCGCCACCGATCTCCGCGCGTTTCGTGGTCGAATTCGCGGCGGGTACGGTCGCCGCCGAGTCCTTGATTCCGGGCGATGTCGTCGTCGTCCTTTCCGATCCTTCGCTGCAATGACGTTTCGAAGGGTGCTCGCCTCCGCGGTGCTGGCGGTCACGTGCATCCTGGCGCAAGCGACCACGCCGCTAGCCGTCAATACGGACACCGAACCAACGACCAAGGGTGGGGACACGTACCTCGCGCGAGAGGTTAGCGCGGTGGGAGCACGAATCGCCGCCATCGTCCGGCTCGATCGGGCACCAAACGTTGAGGCCGTCCGCGCCGAAGAAGCGGAGCGGATCGCCGAAGCCGAGGTGAGAGCGGTGCGGCTTCTACCGTCGATGCGTGCGGCAGCGCGCGGACGAGCGTGGAGTGATCTCGGATTTGGATCGGGAACCGAGCCCATGGATCTGATGGTCGCGATTGAACGCGATGTGCCTGGGATGGCCTTCGATGCGGCGCGCGAGCGTTTGCTCGTCGACCCGCAGCGTTTGATGCCCGATGCGGGCCGCGGAGATCCGGACGCGGATCCGGACGCCGCGATCTTGCTGGCGACGGGGGTTGCCCCCGATGAGCCCCTCGCCGGGCATTACCTGGCTCACGCCTTCCTGGACGGCCCCCACCTCGAAGACCCAGTGACCACCGACGCCCTACTCGCCCGCCAGGCGATGGCGGAAGGGACCGCCAATCTTGCCGCGCTCGTTCTCCTGTTCGAGGGCCTCGGCCTCGAATCGGACGTCGTGTCGGGTGCTTTGCGCCCCGAAGAGGCGTTGGGGGGGCGTCTGATTCCCGAAACGATGCGCGCTTTGACCCCCGTCGTTGCTCGCTTGCTCGAGTTTGTCTATCTGGACGGGTTCGCACAGGCCGCCGAAGTCGCGAGGAAAGGCGGGTTCTCCCGGTTGATGCAGGAGCGCAGAGTCCGCCGGACGAGCTCTGATGTCATGCATTTGGACCGCCCGCCGGCAGCGCCGGTCGCAATCCTGGAGCCTGCGCTGCCCAGCTCCGTGGCGCTGGTCCCCGTCGATCGGGACTCCCTCGGAGAGCAGGGGATCGTCGTTCTGGTGTCCCTGCTTACTGGGAAGGACAACCTCGGGCTGATCGCGGGGGACGGTTGGGTGGCGGACGGACTCTGGCGTTTCGAGCCGACCCCGGGCTCTCCCGCGAAAGCCGGAGAAGGGGCGACGATCTGGGTGACGCGCTGGAAGAGCGAAGAGGACGCGGCCGACTTTTCGTACGGGATGGGGCGTTGCCTCGAGGCCCGTTTTCCCAGCGAGAGCTTAGTTCGAGATCCGCTACGAGTGGGTCAGGTGATGCGCCATGCCGACCGGGTCTACCGGATTGATCAAAGAGGGGCCCAGGTCGTATTCCAGGTGCTCACGCCGTCAATCGATTCAAAAATCAGCACGGACAGGAAGAAAAAAGAGTCGTCGCGGCCTCACATGCCGACCAAAAAATAGAAGTAATGTATGAATTCTCCGTCTTCGCTAGTTGACTCCCGCCGAAGCTAGCTCGTACCCTCCCGACATGCGCTGGATCATTCGAACCGTGGCCGTGCTCTCCGTGGTGAGTTGGATCGTCGTTGCGGGGCTGTTCGCCCGCCCGGTGGTCTCCCCGGAAACGCCGGTCCTTCAGACGCGGGAGACCCCCGTGACCACGAAGAGCCTTCCGCTCGACTGGTCCCGCCGGGTGGTTGACGGATCGCAACGCTTTTTCCCGGGGGTCAGCCCGCTCCAGGCGGAATCTGTGGTCCCGATCGTGGACCGCTACGCGCGGCGTTTCCACCTGGATCCGTTGCTGGTGCTCGCTGTCATCCAGGTCGAGAGCCGTTTCGACCCGACCGCCGTGTCGGCGCAGGGTGCGATCGGCCTCATGCAGCTCCAGGGCCCGACCGCTCGCGATCTCGCGATGGCTCTTGGCCTGGAGTGGACCGGAGACGACCTCCTGTTCGACCCGGACCTCAACGTGCTGCTTGGCTGTGCTTACCTCCGCCGCTTGATCGATCGATTCGGAGATCAAGACGCTGCCCTGGCCGCGTACTGCTCGGGTCCGACGTTGGTCGAGGCCCGGCGCGACGCGAACGGTCGTATCCCGCTCGCCTACAGCGATCGGGTTTGGGATGTGTTGACCGCCCTCCAAGAGAAGGTCTCCGCCTAGTCCTCCACTCGCCTTTACCGCGGGACAGACGCTGTGATAGGTTCACTCGCTTCGAGCGCAAGCCGCGTTTTCGGAGTGGAGTATGAAGCGGGATGAACCCGTTCGGTAGTCAGCTTCTCAACGTGATCGCCTACCTTCCGCTCGTCGGCGCGATCATCTGTTTGCTGCTTCCGAGAAACCGACCTGGGCGCGTCGCGAAAACGGCGACGCTGATCGCCGGACTCGACCTGCTCGCGAGTCTCCCGCTCTGGTTCGGTTGGGCGGCAGCTCCCTCGGATCCCTACGGTTTCCGATTCGTCGTCGACGTGCCCTGGATTGCGACGCTCGGCGTGCGCTACATCGTCGGGGTCGACGGTATCTCGATGCTGCTCGTGCTTCTGACCACGGTGCTCGGCTTTCTCGCGATTCTGTCTTCGTGGTCTGCGGTTCATCAGCGCGAGAACCAGTACTACGCCTACCTCTTGATCCTCCAATCCGGGATGGTCGGCGTTTTCGTCAGCCTCGACACGTTTCTGTTCTACGTCTTCTGGGAGGTCA
Source organism: Acidobacteriota bacterium (assembly GCA_031393555.1). Classification (GTDB taxonomy): domain Bacteria; phylum Acidobacteriota; class Polarisedimenticolia; order Polarisedimenticolales; family DASRJG01; genus DASRJG01. Next base: position 39,142 of record JANMVW010000334.1, on the reverse strand, counting down.
TGCTGATCCCGATGTACTTCCTGATCGGAATTTGGGGTGGTCCGCGCCGTATCTACGCCTCCGTCAAGTTTTTTCTCTTTACGCTTCTGGGTTCCGTACTGATGCTCATCGGGATCATCGCCCTTTACTCACACCATGCGGCGCTCACGGGCGTCTCGACCTTCGATATTCGCGTCCTGCAGGCTATGGGTACGTGGCCTGATTGGATGGCGTTGCAGGTTTGGGTCTGGCTGGCGTTTTTTATCGGGTTTGCGATCAAGGTTCCGATGTTCCCGTTCCACACCTGGCTCCCTGACGCGCACGTCGAGGCGCCCACGGCCGGATCCGTCATTCTCGCGGGCGTGCTCCTCAAGATGGGGATCTATGGCTTCTTGCGGTTCAGCCTTCCGATGCTTCCGGACGCCACGCGTCGCTTCGCGCCGTACGTCCTCACGCTATGCGTTATCGGCGTGATCTATGGCGCCGCGGTGGCTTTGGTGCAGAAGGACTGGAAGAAACTCGTCGCGTATTCGTCGATCAGCCACCTCGGCTTCTGCATGCTCGGGGTCTTCGCGCTGAACTTCCAGGGGTTGACGGGCGGCGTGCTCCAGATGCTCAATCACGGCCTCTCGACGGGGGCACTGTTCCTCTTGGTCGGCGTGGTTTACGAACGCCGCCACACCCGTCAGCTGGAGGAGTACGGGGGCCTGGCCAAAGTCATGCCGTGGTTTGCCGTGATCTTCATGGTAATGACCCTTTCCTCGATCGGCATGCCGCTCATTCCGGGCAACGGATTCACGGGGGAGTGGATGATCCTCGTCGGCGTGTTCGGCCTTAAGTCCAAGTTCTGGGCAGTCCTGGGGGCAACAGGCCTCGTCCTCGGCGCGACATACATGCTCTGGCTCTATCAGAGAACGATGTTCGGCGTGCTCGACAGGGACGAGAACCGTCAACTGACCGACCTCGGTGCTCGTGAGTTTGCATATCTGGTTCCGCTGGTCGTGCTCTCGTTTTGGATCGGGATTCACCCCGGGCCGTTTTTTCGTATCCTGGACGAGCCCGTGACTCGGCTCGTGCAACAGGTCGAGAAGAGCTACGAGTATCCGTCCGGTGTTGCAGGCCTGATGCCACGTCCCGCCGTCGCCCGGACTCTGCAGCCCGGGCCGACGATGGGGTCCGATTCGCGGTGATGAAAACGTGCCGGTCTGCTAGAGTCAACCGCCCTGTGCTTGGACCGTGACCGGGCAGTATGACGGTGGGCCGCGCCCCGAGGGACCCGCGCCAATTCGGTTTGTGGGGGTAGGCGTTGAGCTCGTGGCGCCGTTGCTCGTTGGCGTATTTGGGGGGCGTTGGCTGGATCGGCGATTCGGGACTGAGCCTTGGCTGTTGCTGGTGGGGGCTGTCTTGGGTGCGGTCGCGGGAATGATGAACCTTTTCCGGCGCGGCCTGCCGCCCGGCGCTTCGGGGGACAGGAAGTCGTGAGACGGTCGGCGACGTTGGACTTTGCGAGCGGAGCAACGATCTCCGCGATGTTCGCGGCTGCCGCTCTGATCCTGGGGTTGAGGGGCGCAGCGAGCGTCACCTCAAGTTGGGCGATGGGGGGATTCGCGGCGATGGCCCTACCGCTCATCGCGACGGGAGCTTGGCTGGCGCACGAGCACGGGAGGGCCGGCGTCTCGTTCGTGCTCGGGCTCGGGCTGGGGCTGCTCATGCGCACGGTCCTCTTGATCCTCATCGTCGTGGGTGCCGCGAGCCAGGGTTCGGGAACTCTGAAGGGCGCGCTCGCCGGGTTGGCGGTCGGATTCGTTCCCGTGACGGTTTTTGAGATGATCTGGTTCGCGCGGCGCGCGCAGGCCGTGAGGCCCCACGCCGAGTGGCTGAGATGAACGCTCCAGCGACCGACCCGGCAGAGGGAGCCGTCGCCGCCGCGCACGATGGATCCGGGGCATTCAACCCCGGCGAGCACATCATGCATCACATCCTCGACTCCAACGTCGTCGAGGTCCCGTTCACCTCGATCGAGATCCCGCTCCCGCGGTTGAAGGTCGTCGAGCAGGACCTGTCGATCACGCGAAACGTCGTCATGATGTGGATCGCGTCGGCCATCCTCCTCACGCTCTTTATCTCCGCAGCGCGACGGGCGAAGCGCCCGGTACCCACGGGGTTGCGGGGTGCGCTCGAAGCCATGATGCTTTTCGTCCGAGACGACATCGCTCGAAAGACGATCGACCGCAAGTACGCCGACCGTTACGTGAGCTATCTCCTGACGGTCTTTTTTTTCATTTTGGCCTGCAATCTGCTTGGCCTCGTTCCTGGATTTTCAACTCCGACGAGCAGCATCAGCGTGACCGCCACTCTCGCGGTCTTTACATTCGTCGTCAGCCAGGCTGGCGGAATCCGCAACTTCGGAGTCGTTGGCCACTATAAGAACCTGGTCCCCCACGGCCTGCCGATCGCGATTGTCCCCGTGATCCTCGTTGTCGAGATCATCAGCATGCTCTCGCGACCCTTCGCGCTCGCCATCCGTCTTTTCGCGAACATGACCGCCGGTCACGTCGTCATCTTGAGCCTCATTTCGTTGATCTTCGTACTCAAATCGGTGTTCGTTGCGGGCATGTCGATTCCATTTGCGTTGTTCGTCTACGTCCTGGAGATCCTCGTTTGTTTTCTCCAGGCATTCATCTTCACGGTACTGTCGTCGTTGTTCATCGGTCTGGCCGTGCACCCTTCGCACTGAGTCCGACGAGAACGAAAAGGAGGATCGGGATCATGGAAGCAATTTCTGGAACGGGACTGGCGTACCTCGGGGCGGGTCTTGGCGCAGGGCTCGCTTTGATCGGCGTGGGTTTGGGCATCGGCCGTCTCGCGGCCGCCGCTCTCGAAGGCATGGCGCGCCAGCCGCAAGCGGCGGGAACGATTCAGCTCGCCATGTTGATTGCCGCCGGGTTTATCGAGGGCGCGGGACTGTTCGCACTCGTCATCTGCATCATCATGGCGTTCAAGTAGCGCGGGAGGGCGCCATGCGCCGACTGGTTTTTCCTGTGGCTTCGTTTCTCCTGGCCTCGACGTCCGCGCAAGCGGCCGAGGGTGGGAACAGCAGTAGCCTGCTCATTCAGCCCCAGTTCGGAACGATTTTCTGGACGGTCGTGACGTTTCTCATTCTCTCGTTCTTGCTCGGACGCTTTGCCTGGAAGCCGCTGCTTGGGGCGGTCGAGGCGCGAGAGACCGGGATCCGAGACGCCATCGAGGGCGCGCAACGCGAGCGTGAGGAAGCCCAGCGGATCCTCGAAGAGAATCGAGCGATGCTGATCCTCGCTCGCAAGGAACGGGCCGAGGCGGTCGAGGCGGGGCGTCGAGATGCCGAACGGCTCAAGGCCGAAATCCTCGACGACGCCCGCAAGCAGCGAGAGCTTTTGATCAAGCAGGGCGAGGCGCAGATCGACGCAGGGCTCCGTCAGGCCCGGGCGGGGCTGAAGGGAGAGGCCGCCGACCTCGCGATCCAGGCGGCCGGCAAGCTCATGGGAAGAAACCTCGACGACGCCACGCAGCGCCGGCTCGTCGAGGACTACCTGGCCGACCTCGAGCGCCTGGGCTCGAGTTCGGAAACGCCACCGAACTGATCCCTCCCCACGAGCGGGCGTATCGCTTTCGCGTTGAGGCGCGGTCCGCTCCCGCGTGGTCGACGTCCGTTGTCGTGGCCTCCGGCGCAATGGCCCTTGCTGCCGCTTGTCTCGTGAGGACGTTTCCCGAGTATCTCCAGGTGGTCGTGTCGGACGCCCGCGTGGCTCGCCTCCATGGTCGGAGTTTCGTTCGCCTGCTCACGATGCGGGGTGTGCGGGCGACGCTCCTCACTTTCCCCGCCGGCGAACGCTTCAAAACGAGAGAGACCAAGGCTTTGCTCGAGGACCGGCTCCTGAACCGTGGCGCCGGACGGGACACGGTGGTTGTGGCGCTCGGCGGCGGCGTGACCGGAGATCTGGCCGGGTTCCTGGCCGCCACCTGGCATCGCGGCGTTCCCCTCATCGCCATACCTACGAGTTTGCTCGCCATGGTGGATGCCGCGCTCGGGGGCAAGACCGCTGTCGATCTTCCCGCCGGAAAGAACCTCGTCGGCGCCTTTCACCAGCCGGTCTCGCTGTGGGCCGACGTGAGGGCGTTGCGGACTCTCCCGGCACGCACCTACCGCGCGGGGCTTGCCGAAGCCGTCAAAACGGCCGCCGCGCTCGATGCGGGCCTCTTCCGTGAACTGGAAGCGGACGTCTCGCGCCTCGTGGCGCGCGACGAGCGATCCATTGAGCGGATCGTCCGGAGGTGCCTCATACTGAAGGGGCGGGTGGTCGTTTCCGACGAGCGAGAGGCGGGCCGCCGCACGGTCTTGAATTTTGGTCACACCGTCGCTCACGCGATCGAGGCGGCGACCGACTACCATGTTTCGCATGGGGAAGCGGTGGCGATCGGTGTCGTCGCGGAGGCGCGGCTGGCTGTGCGCGTCACGGGAATGCCGCGTGCGCACGCCGATCGGATCGAAGCGCTCCTTGCGGCCTTGGGCCTCCCGGTGCGCCCGCCCAGAGGGATCGATCCGGGGCGACTGGTCCGAGCCATGAGCCGCGACAAGAAAACGCGAGCAGGGATCGTCCGCTGCGCGCTTCCCCAGAAGATCGGTGTCATGCCCGCGGGTGACGACCCCACCATTCCGGTTGACCCAAGAATGGATCTGTTGCCATTACTTCTCCGGAATTGACTTCGCCAGGGTGGTCGAACTAAGTTAGATCGGCTGCTCAACCACGACGCCAAGGTGCCGCTCGCCGATGCAGGTCGATAGCCTCGGACGTTACCGCATCGATAAAGAGCTGGGGCGTGGTGCGATGGGCCGCGTCTTCCTGGCCTTCGATCCGACGATCGAGAGGCGCGTTGCGATCAAGACCATTCAGATCTTCGCCTCGCTCCCCGAGGCGGAGCGCGCCCAGTCTCGCGAGCGTTTCCTCCGCGAAGCGAGATCGGCTGGAAAACTGCTCCACCCGGGGATCGTGACGATTTTCGACGTCGGCGAGGCGGACGGCGTGCCTTACCTCGCGATGGAGTTCGTCGAAGGTCAAACGTTGGACGCAGTTTGCCGGGAAGAGGCGCTCCTCCCGGTGCCCGCCGTCGTCGAACTTGTGGCAGCGGCGGCCGAAGCGCTCGGTTTTGCCCATGAGCATGGCATTGTTCACCGCGACATCAAGCCGGCGAATCTCATGCGCGTGGGCGATCGCGCCGTGAAGATCATGGACTTTGGTCTCGCCAAGAACCCGGCGACCTCGATGACCCACGACGGCGCGCTTTTCGGCACGCCGAACTACATGTCGCCGGAGCAGGTGAGAGGCGATCCGCTGGATGGGCGCACTGACCTTTTCTCTCTGGGCGTCGTCTGCTACGAAATGCTGACGGGGGTTAAGCCGTTCGGTGGCGACTCAATGTCCTCAGTTCTCTACCGCATCGTGCACGAGGCTCCGAAGGCGGATCCGCTTCGGCTCGAGCGGATTCCCCACTCGCTCGCGACGTTTCTCGAGCGCGCGCTGGCGAAGTCTCCCGAGGACCGGTTTCGGAACGGAGCGGAGTTTGCGGAAGGGCTGCGGCGGGCCGGTGCCGCTGCCCGTCCCGCAACCGTGCGGGCGAGCGCGTCGGCGGCGCGACAGTTGGCGCCACCTCCGCAGCGCATCCCGATGGCGCAAGGCAGGCGAGTTCTCGTTCCGTGGATCGTCGTGATCGCCCTGGCCCTCGGAGGCATCGTCACGGCTTTCCTCTTGCACGCGGGTCCATTCGCGCCACCGAAGGTCGCCATGCTGACGACACGCGTCCGGACGGAACCGGCAGGACTACCGGTGCAAGTCAACGGAGCGCCTCTTGCGAGCGACGTGATCCAGTTTCCCGCAGGGGGTCCGTTCGAAGTTCTCACGGTGAACGATGGCTGCCGAGAGGCGAAGCACCGCGTTGAAGCCGCCGACGCTGGGGCTGAAATCGTTATGGTCGTCGATCCTGCGAGGGCGGCGGTCACGGTCGATCCAGACGTTCCCGGGGCGCGCGTCACCGTCAACGGCCAGGACGCGGGGCCAGCGCCGGCGACGACCGAGTTGGACCTTTGTCGCGACAACACGATTGAGGTCCGGGCCGAGGGCTTCCGTACCTCGAGCGTCACGATCCGCGCGAAAGCGACGCCTTTCGATGCGCGCAGAGCCGCCGGTGCGCTCAAGCTCGAGGCGATCCCGACCGGCCGGATCCTCCTCCCAGCAACGCGCCTGCCCACCCAGTTCTTCGTTGATGGCAAGCTCGTGGAACGTCGACCCGAAGGCCTCGAGGTCCCGGCGGGATCGCATGAACTCCGCGCTACGAACGAGGAGCGGTTCGTCGACGTCGCGTTCACGCTGGATGTGCCGGCGGGCGGCTCCACGACCCCAGTGATCGTCATCCCGGCCCTCGCGAGTCTTGTCGTGCAGACGTTTCCTCCCAATTGCCGCGTCTCGTTGAAACGCCCAGGAGCGGCGTGGCGGCAGGTTGGCGAGGCACCCCTTCGTCACGAAGTAGCTGCCGGTCGGTACGTCCTTCGCGTCGAATCGTCTGTTTCGGGCGAATCTCGCGAGCAGGACATCAACTTGGCGCCGGGAACGAACGCCCCGGTTCGCGTTTCGTTTGGCCGGTCCGGCAGATGAGAGCTTCCGTGCATGGCGCCGCGTGGTTCGCTGCGGCGCTCGCGTTCGGTTCGGCGGTCGTGGCGCAGGACGTCCCCGACGCCGCAGCAGCCGAGCGGGAGTACCGTCTCGCTCAGCGTCTTTCCGCCGAGCGGTCGCCGGACGCCGCTTCAGCCTTTTTGAGGGTTGTGGCGCTCGCTCCCACTGGGCCTTATGCGGACGATGCGCTTGTCGATCTTGCGTGTATTTCGGGACTGCCCGAGTGGCCCGAAGACGTCGCAACTCTGGAGGGCGCGCGAGCCGCCGCGGCGGTTGTCCCTCTCCAGAAGGTCGTTGCGTACTACGCAGACGGCGATCGCCAGCTAGAAGCGCGCTATCGACTAGCTCTGATTCGCATAGCGCCGATTCCCGGACGCGATGCGGCTCGAGCCAGGCAGGATCTGATCGCGCTCGCCGCCATTCCGTCGCGCGAACGCTGGGTCGTCGCGGCGCGTTACGCCCTGGGCGTCCTCGACGAACAGGCGGGCGCAACGGAACGAGCGGGCGCAGCGTTCGCGCGCATCGTCGTGGAGCGGCCGGAAAGCGATGTGGCGCCGCGCGCGCGCGCCGGTTTCGGGCGGGCCCTGCTCGCCATGGGGGAGTTCGGCGTCGCCGCGGGTTGGTTCCAGGAGGCGGCTGAAACCGGCGCCCCCCCCGGCATCCAAGTGGAGGCATTGCGCGAACTCGCTCTTCGCGAAGTGCTGCGCCAGAGGGTTCCGGAGCGCCGGTGGGCTGCAAGGGCCTCGCCGCTAGCCGTCATCCCGACGACGCGAGGGGCGAGCCTCCTCGCGACGGCGGCCGGCGCGGGAATTCTTGTGTTCGATCGCAAGAGCGACCTCCTTAAGCCGTTCGATGCCAAGGGGATCGGTGCTCCACCCGTGGCGGTCGCTGATGCCACGGCGGTTACGACGGACCCTTACGGTCGGGTTTTCGTCGCCACGAAGGATACGCTCCTCCGCTGGGACGCCGCCGGATTCAAGGCGGTCCTGGCCTTGGGACGTCTGGCCGCCCCCGTGGCGATCGCGGTCGACGCCTCAGGAGCCATTTGGATAGCCGATAGGAGGGGGGACCGCGTGGAGCGCTGGATTCCCGGAGCACCCGCCTCGATCGTCGTTCGGGAAAGCAAGGGCTCAGGTGTTTCCGCGCTCGTGGTCGCTGGCGGGCGGGTGCTCGCCGCCGAAGAGAAGTCGGGACGGATCGTCATCCTCTCGGGCCCAGGAGCTGGATCGGGGTTCGGGACGATGACGTTTCGACGTCCCATCGCGCTGGCTGTCGATGCGGCGGGGAGGGTTTCGGTGCTCGACGAAAAAGCGGAAACGGTGACGCGGCTCACCCCTTCTGGGGAGGTGAGCGATACGCTACCGCTTGGCGCATGCGGCGTGTCTCGACCGATCTGTCTCGCCGCGGCGCCGGACGGCGCTTTGCGAATTCTCGACGGGTCGACCGGCGCGGTTGCGGTGGTTCCGTGACCCGCCGCGGCGCGCTCGCGGTTCTTGGATTCCTTGTGTTTTCCGGCGCCCGGTCGGCCGATCCTCCGCCTTCGCTTGGCGCACCGGTGTCGGTGGAGCAAGAGCTTTCCACGATTCGCGATCAGCTTATCGCCTTGGACATCGAGAAGGCGCAAGCTGCGCTGAGCGTGATTCTCGATCGTTCCGATCTCCGGGAGGCGACACGCGTCGAGGCGCTGGACTTGCGGGCCCAAGCGCACGTCTCCAGCGATGATCTCGACGCGGCCGAGAAGGACTACCGCGCGATACTCGATCTGCGCGCCGACTACGCGCCGGGACGCGAGGTGACGTCGAAAACGGCGATGGACCGTTTTTTCAAGCTCCAGGCGTCGATGATCGGGACCGTTCGCCTCGACGTTGACCCCAAAGACGCCACGGTCACTGTCGATGGCCGCGCGGTTTCCCCCTCGACTGGGGGGGTCTTCTCGCTGGTCTCCGGAGGACGGAAGTTGCGTTTCATGCGCAAAGGCTTCGACACGCAAGACTTGGACATCCAGGCGGTGGCGAGGCAGGAGACCCTCTTGAATGTTCGTCTCGTTCCGAACGCGAGGAGTCTCGTGGTGCGCACGGACATAGATGGGGTCGCGGTCAGGTTGGACGGGATCGACGCCGGGGTGACCACGCGAGGCGGCGAGTTCGGTTCCGATGCGAGCGTGCCTGCCGCTCTCGTGATCGAGAACGTCGCGATCGGCGAGCACGATCTCCGCCTGTCGAAGCCGTGCTTCGCGACCGAGAGCCTCCAAGAAAACGTCAGCGTCGACCTGGTCGACCGGTCCCGCAAGCTGTTGCGGGTCGTTGCGATGCGTCCGGCGCGGACGAGGGTGATCGCGACGGGGGCGGTCTACGAGGGCGAACTTCGCGTCGACGATGCGCGCATGGGCTCGTTACCACTGACATCGTTCGCCATGTGTCCTGGCCGGAGAAAGCTCGAAATCATCGCGTCCGGTCGAGTTGTTTGGTCAGCTGAAGTGGCTGCCGAGGAGTCCGACCTCACACTCGATCTCACTCCCCGGCCGAGCGCGGTCCTCGTCGGAGTCAGCTGGCCGAAGTCCTGGACCGCTGCGGCCGAGGCGTGGAGCCTGCGCGGCTCGGTCGATCCGCCCACCGAGGCGGATCTCACGACCCGGGAGGGGTGGGGGGCGGTGTCCCTGCCACCCGGCACCGATCTGGCGGTCGCGATGATCGCTGGCGCGGGCATTGCGGGTGCGGAGCGCACCATGCTTTACAGCCCGGCGCTCCACGAGGTCGAGGATCGGAGCTCGCCACCGAGTCCGTCAGCTCCTCGCTGGAACGTAGCGACGCTCGGGGCAAGCATCGTGGACTCCCGCGAGGGCTCCATCGTTTTGGCCTCGATCACGACTTCGGGTCCGGCCGCGCGGGCTGGCCTTCTTCCCGGAGACCGTCTCGTCGCTGTCGGGGGTCGTGTGGTCGCGAGCGCGGCTCTGGCCCAAGACGCAATCGCTGCTTCGGGAATTGGCTTGGCGCTCGCTCTGGACATCGCGCCGCCTTCGGGACCGGTGCGCACAGTCGAATGCGTGACGGCGCCCGAATCTCGACTCGTGCCGATTTCTGCGGAGGACACGAGCCGGGTCGTACTTGCCGCTTGGGCCTCGGTGGAAGCCGGCGCAGGACGGTCAAACGCTGCGCAGGCGCTCGCAACGCTTGCGATACTGTTCGAGGGCTCGGGGCGGGCGGCGTCCGCACTGGAGGCCTGGCGCGGTGTTCGGGCGATCGGTGGCAGCGCCCTGGCGGCTCGAGCGTCCTACGCGTTGGGCGCCGGGCTCCAAGCGGACGGAAAGCGCGCCGAGGCCATCGACGCGTTTGGTCAAGCGCGAACTGAGGCTTCGCTCAACGGAGATGCGGCGCTCGCCGCTGCGGCGTCAGACCGGCTCGCCGATCTTGGCGTCGCGCCGCGCTGAGGCCTACTGCTCGTTCACGTAAGGCGTGTTTGCGAGCGCGACGGTGCGCAAAGCTTGATTCGTCTTGCCGAGCCGCGTGCCGACGCGGAACTCCGAAGCGGCGATCTGATCGAGAACGTAGTCGAGGTCCGTTGCGCGCGCGCCGTTCAACCGACGCTCGAATTTTGCGAACTCGGCACGAAGGTCCGACGCTTTGATGGGCCGCTCTCCAGACGGATCGGCGGTCGCGATCGTGCTGGACTCTTTCCGCGCCGCCAAGCGGCGGTCTACTTCCCGTCGCACGAGTTCTTCCGTTGAGACGCTCGGCGTCACGGGGGTCGAGGCCGCAACCGCTACAGGGGCGGGCGAGTGGCCCAAACCTAGAGCGTACCCTGCTCCGGCCCCTGCTCCGGCCAAAACCGCGGCTCCCAGGATCGATGCGGCTAACAGGGCCGGCTTGAATCTGGCTCGCTCGTTCAGGACGATGACTCGTGGGACACGGGCCGCATCGTCCCCATCTTCCCGAAGAAGGGCCCGTACGTTCTGGAATTCGTCGAGAGTGTCTCTGCAACTCGCGCAGGATTCGAGGTGCACGGCGAGCGCCGCATCGTCTTCGGGCCCGATTTCGCCGTACACCCGTCCGGTGAGACTTTCGTGCCAGTTTGTGCAGGTCATCGCTGACTCCTACTGGATTCCGAGGCTGGCCAAGGACATCCTCATCGCGTCCAAGCCCGCGTACATCCGGGATTTCACCGTGCTTTCCGCGACTCCCAAGACGTCGGCGATTTCCCGAAACTTCAGACCTTCGTATTCCTTGAGCAAAAGGACCTCGCGCTGTTCGCGCGGAAGGGCGGACAAGGCCCTACGGACCGCGCATTGCCTTTCGGTGTGCTCGTACGCCGCGGAGGGACTCGTAGCGGTGGTTACGGGCGCCGCGTGTTCGCGAGGCGTCTCGACGCCGGCGGAGGGCTCCACCAGCAACAATCGGCCCCACCGGCGTTTCTTTCGTGTCTGATCGCGGCAGAGGTTGAGAGCGATCTGGTACATCCAGGTCGAAAAGCGAGCGCCGTCGCGAAAAGCCTCGGCCTTGTCCAGGATCCTAAGAAAAGTTTCCTGGCAGACGTCCCGAGCGTCGTCAGGCCGGTCGACCAATCGAGAAACGAAGCGGAACAGCGGGCCTTCCCAGCGTGCGAAAAGGAGGCCGAGCGAGGCGGGATGTCCTTTCCGGAGCGCGAGAAGCAGGTCTTCATCGGTCGGAACGGTCACGGCTGCGCACTCTCCCATCGCCATGTTCGGGTAGTACGCCCCAGTCGACGAATTGGACGACTTTATCGCAACAAGGGGGGGCAACTGCCGCCCGGGCTATCGACGCCTCTGTTTCCCGCGCAAAATTTGATCTTTAGAGTTCCGTACTTATATTCCCCAACTGCAGGGTCAGCTTCATTCCTTGGTGGGGAGTTGTGGCGGTGCATCCGGCAAAAAACGATGTCCTCGCCGATGGCCCCCTGCGGTCTACGGCCACTGCCGACCCGGTCGACAAGGACGGTCTGCACTCCCGCCTCGTCCGGCAGGAATCGGAGATCGCGAGCCTGTGCGCGGAAGTGCTCGAGCGGTACGAAGAAGCGACCTTTGTCTATCGATTGACCGAGCAGATCGGTTCCGTCCGAGGGGAGCGCGCCATTGCCGGACTCGTCGTGCGTGAGGCGATGAGCGTGCTCGGGGCAGTCGCTGGAGAATTGTGGCTCACAAGCGGCACGACACTCGTTTGCGCTGCGTCTCATCCTGACTCGCCGGCATCGACGCCTGCGCGCGCCGTTCAAGACGCCGTCGCGACGGGGCGGCCTTCGGCGAGGGAAGCGTCCTCCACCGCGGCGGCATCGGCGGTCGTAGCCCTACCGGAGTGTCAGGGGTCGGCCCTCGGTGCGTTGGTTCTCAACGGAAGGCCCGAAGGCCGGGGTTACATGACCGGCGAGATCAAACTCATGACGGCAATCGCCGCGCTCGCCGCAGCGTTTATTCGCAACGAGCGCCTGGCCGAGACCATTCGGGACGCCGAGGCGCGGATTCGAGAGGGGGAGATCGCACGCGAGATTCACCGAGGGCTGCTTCCCCGCCACGATCCACTGTTCGCCGGTCTCGACGTGTCTGGCGGATTCCGGGCAGCGGAAGGAGTGGGTGGGGACTACTACGGGTATGTCGCGATGGCCGACGGCAGCCTGGGTATCGCCATCGCCGACGTGGCGGGGCACGGGGTTGGGGCCGCGCTCTACATGGCGATCGCCAAAGGGGCCCTGCAGTCCGAGGCCCGCGACACTCTGTCTGCGGGCGATGTCTTGGGGCGTGTCAACGAGGTCCTTGAATCGGATTTCTCCGCCACCGACATGTTTGCGACTGTCGTCTTCGCACGCTTCCTCCCCGATGGACGCCGGATCGTTTGGTCCAATGCCGGACACAATCCGCCGCTCCTCCTGCGCCGAAACGGTGACGTCGAAAAGCTCAAAGCGTGCGGCCCGGCGCTCGGAATCCTAGCGGGAGCGCGATGGCGCGACGTCGATCAGCGCTTCGCGCCCGGTGATGTGCTGCTTCTCTATACGGACGGCCTGATCGAGGCCCGAGATGCCGCGAGGCGACCGTTCGGAATGGATCGGCTGATCGAGGCGGCGCGATGTCCGGCGCGGCGTGCCGCCGAGATTCGAGAAAACGTGTTGAATGCGCTCTCCCTCCACGCCGGCACGACGCCTTTTTGTGACGACGTGACGTTGGTCGTCGCGCGGGGCGTTGCGATCGAGGAGGGGTCGTGACGGCGCCAAAACGGATTCTCATCGTCGACGACGACGCCTTCATACGACGGCCCCTCGAGTTCATTCTTCGGGAGGAGGGGTACCAACCGGCGACCGTGGCCGACGCCGAAGAAGGCTTGCGTGCGGTCGAGTCCTGTCGACCGGACCTGATCTTCCTCGACGTGATGATGCCCGGTAAGGACGGCCTGACGTGGTGCGCCGAACTGAAGAGCGATCCGCGCTATGCCGAGATCCCGATCGTGTTGCTGTCGGCACGCGGACAGGATCGCGATCGTGAGCGAGCGCTCGCGCTTGGCGCCGCAGATTTTCTGACGAAGCCCTACTCGCCAAACGAGCTCAAGCAGCGGGTCCGTGAACTCATCGGCCGCGCTTCCGAGGAGTGATCCGTGGCGCAGTGGAGCCTCACCGATCGCAGGTTGTACGCGAAACTCGTGTACTACGGGCCCGCCCTCGGCGGCAAAACCACCAATCTGCGCGTCCTTCACAACATCACCGATCCCAACGACAGGGAGAGGCTCGTTTCGGTCAACACCGCGGACGATCGCACGCTATTTTTCGATCTGCTTCCTTTCGACCTTGGACATGTGCTCGGGTACAAGGTCGCTCTCAAGCTCTACACCGTCCCGGGTCAAGTTCGCTATGACGCGACTCGTCGCGTCGTCTTAGCAGGGGCCGACGCCGTCGTGTTTGTGGCCGATTCCGATTCCGCCCGCGAGCGCGACAATCGGCAAGCCTGGGACAACCTGATGCGAACGATGCGCTCAACGCACCTGGATCCCGCCATCGTTCCTATCCTGGTCCAGTTCAACAAGCGCGACCTCCAGAGCGCCCTTTCCGAGGAGGCGATGGGAGACTGGTTCGGTCTCGCCCCTGGGATGGGCGTCCCGGCGGTTGCCTGCAAAGGCACCGGAGTCCTCGAAACCTTCCTTGCCGCCTCTCGTTTGATGCTCGAGCGGCTCGTCGCTTTCGCCGCGCCCCAAACACGACGATCACTCGATGCCGGCGATCTCGCCGCGCAGCTTCAAGCGTCGTTTGCTCCCTACATGGCGCGCGGCGCCAAAACCGCAGGCAGCGCAGCCGTCTCGCTGGTGGAGTCAGCGCCGATCCTACTCGAATCGTCCGATCTGTTGGAGAGCGCCGTAGCTTCGAGCGTCGCCCTGGGCGCCCAGCTTGTGGACGAACACGTACGAGCGTCACGGCTGACGCGCGAGGCGGAATCGCTGCGCAACCTCTCCGATGCCCTCCGCTCGACCGGGGCCAGTTTCGAGCGGGATGCCGTGTTGGAAGCGGCCTTGAGCGCGGTCGTGGCAACTCTCGGCGCGGCCGGCGCTGCATTTTGCACGTTGGACGCGGCCGGCCAGGTGCAACTGGAGCGTTCCGTGGGCCGCGATCTCGCGCCGCTCGCTCAGGATGCAGGCATGGCCTCGCTCCTTAAGCGGATGCTCCTGGGTCCCGGCTGCACCGTCGCGGACGACCTCGAGCTCGAGGTTCCCGAGGCGGTGGGCGTTACTTCCGGCCTGCGCGCCCTGGCCGTCGTCCCCGTGGAGCCCGACGAACGCGCATCGATCGTCGTGGCGATGTCCGGCCCCGACGGGGGGTTTGCCGATGTGGATGTGCGGTTCCTCGCGACGCTGGCCGGCCACCTTGCGGTCGGACTGGAAAAGGTGCGCATCTACGAAGAGCTGCGGGCCCATCGAGACCGGCTCGAAGACGTCGTGAGCGCGCGCACGCGTTCGCTTCGCAAGGCCTATGACGAGCTCAAGTCGGTCGATGGGATGAAGGATCGGTTCCTCGCCAACGTCTCGCACGAGATGCGCTCGCCTCTCACGGGGATCATCAGCGCCGCGACGTTTCTGCGGGACTACGAAGGCGACCGGTCCGAGCGAGCGGAAATGGCCGCAGGTATCTTGCGAGCGTCCCGGGCGCTCGACGGGTTGGTCGACGGCCTTCTGCGCGTCGCACGCCTCGATGACGGCGACGAGGCCGCACTCGAGCAGGTCGCGCCCGCGGATATCGTCGCTGGCGCGTTGAGCGCCGCAGGAGTCCTGGAGAGCACGAGCGTCCTGCTCGACCCCCTCCTCGAGCCCTTCCCAGCCGTTCCGTCGCGATTGGTGCGGGCGCTCGCCAACCTCCTGGACAACGCGAAGAAGTTCGGCGTCGCAGAGGTACCGATCGAACTTCACGTCTCGCCTTGCCTGCTGGGTCGTCCGGGCGGAGCCGTTGCCGGGGTGGCCTTCGCGGTCTTCGACCGAGGCCCCGGGATCGCGGAAGAGGACGCCGAGCGGGCGTTTGCGCCGTTTGAGCAAGGCGGCGATCCGTTGACCGGCAAGCCGTCCGGTGTTGGGCTCGGACTTTACGAAGCGCGCGCGATCGCGCGACGCCACGGTGGAACGGTCCTCTATCTTCCGCGCCCTGGGGGCGGGAGCGAGTTCCGACTTTCGATCCCTGCGCAAGCTGCGGCACCGCCGATCGTGCAAGAGGCGCGCCGTGCGTGAACTCGCCCTCGAGAAGTGCGCCACCCTGTCGAGTGATCCGCTGGAATTGAGGAAAGCGCGACGCATGATTACACGCCTCGTCCTCGAAGCCGGGTTTACGGTTCGGGACGCTCAGGATCTGGGGGTGGCCTTCAGCGAGGCGTGTGCGAATGTGCATCTTCACGCGTATGGGGGGCGCTGCGGTGGGCGTGTCGACCTTCGCGTCGCGATCGAGGACGAACGAGTTGTGGTCGTCATCGCCCATGAGGGTGAGCCGTTCGATCCAGCCGGATACGTGCCACCTGATCTGCGAAGGCCGTCGGAGAACGGTTACGGGCTGTACCTCATCACGGCGCTCGTCGACGAGGTGTCCTTCGAAGACACCGGTTCGGGAGGACGGGTCGTGCTGGTCAAGCGGAAAAGCAACACGAAAGTTCGAATCTAGACGAAGGACAAGGGGTGGCCATGTCGGAGAACGGACGGAATCGAGCGGCGAAGGAACCGGCGGAAAGCGCTCTCCCCGACCTCGTCGAGTTGTGCCGGATCCACGAGGTCGGTCTCGACCTGATCGGCAGGAGCCACGATGTCGATGAGTTGCTCGACCGCGTGCTTGACGAGTATGAGTCGCGGCTTGCGGCGCTTCCGTCCGACGCACTGGACGCACGCAGCGGAGTCGCCCATCCCGACAGTGCGGGCAAGCTCCGCGGGCTTGTCATGTTCGCGACGCAGGCGGCGGCCCTGAAGGAGAAAGCCGTTGTCGCGGGTGAGTTGAAGATGCGCGCGGCCGCACTCGCGGACACTAACGAGCGACTCGTCGCCGCTCTCGATGAAGCGCAAAGATCGCGCGCTCGATTGGACGGCGTTCTGGCTGCGTTGTCTTCCGGCATCATGCTCCTCGGAGCGGACGGTGTGTTTCTCACCGCCAACGCGGCGGCTCGCGGCTTGGCTGGCGCCAAGGACGACACCGCGTTCGCGAGGTTGATCGCCCAAGGCGTTCCGCGCGAAAGCGAGGGGGAGATTGATCTTCCGATGGCGGACGGGGCCCGCCGCACGCTGCTCGTCGCGCGGCGTACGATGCCCGGCGACCCGGAAAGTGAGGTCGTCTTGGTCACCGACGTGACGCAGCGCAATCGGGCGGTCGAGGAGCGCGTTCGGTTGGAGAAGCTGGCGGAAGTGCTCAAAACACTGTCCGTCCTGAGCCACAAGATCAATAACCCATTGACCGCCCTCCTCGGGCGGGCTCAGATCCTCCAAACGCGGAAGTTCGACGATCCGAGCGTCGCCAAGGCGGCCGCCGTCATCGAAGATTCCTCGATTCGCATCGCCGACCTGATACGCGAACTGGCGCAGGTCGTCAAAGACGGACGCCAGGACGCGGTCGACGAGTTGCTCGACATGGGCGCGGCGACGCCCGTTCCCGGGAAACGATCATGAAGCTCCAGGTCGTTCGTGAAGGGAGCCTTGTGCGGCTGTCCGTCCGCGGCGGCGATGCGATCGACAGCGCAAACGCCGGCGAGATCAGGGCTGAGGCGCTGAGGCTCCTTGGCGACGCATCTGACATCGTAGTGGACCTTTCGGGTGTTGAGTTCATCGACTCCGCCGGGGTTGGCGTGCTCGTGGGCCTGTTCAAGCACTCGCGCTTGCATGGCGGGCGCGCGCGATTCTGCGGCTTGACAGCGGGCGTTCGCTCGGTTCTCGAACTGATCCAGTTGGACCGGATTTTTGAGATCTACGACGACCTCGAAACGGCGACTCGTTCGTGAAACACAATCAACGCGACGCCGACCGCCGCTGCAGGACGAACGCCGCCAGAAACGCCGCGATCAGTGTCAGGCTGACCGAGGCCCCTGGCGGCAGATCGGCTTGCGCGGGGCCGTAAGCCAATCGCGGCGCAGCGCCCAGGAGCAACCAGTTGATCCAAGCGTGCAGCGATGCCGCGAACCAGAGATTGTCGGTCACGAGCACGATCATCCCCAACAGGGTGCCGAGCGCGAGCGCGAAGACCATCTGGCGGGCGCCGTCGCCCCACCCCGACGAACTGCCGACGTGCTCCATCCCGAAGAGCAACGACGACACCGAGAGCGCGACCCAGCGGCGACCGGCGGGCGCATGGAGGCCGAGCCGAGGGCCCAGGCGCAGCAATTCGCCGAGGAGGAGGCCTCGGTAGTAGGTCTCTTCTCCCAGCGCGATCGCCGCTTGCCCCAGAAGGACGACGAGAAACGGGCCCTGCGGATGGGGAGGTAGCACGCTGATCGCGGATCCCGCCGCCATCGCGATGACCGCGAGGATGCCACCGGCACCGCCGATCGCGATTGCGGCGGTTCCGATTCCCACAACCGCGTTGAACCCGAAGATTCGGGTTCTCACCCACGACGCCGCAGGGCGCGAAAAACGCGACGTCAGCAGGACGACGGCAAGTAGTCCGGCTCCGCACATCAATCGAAACCATGCGTCAGCGGCGGCGTCCGGCAAGTCAGCCGGAGCGGCCAGCGCGAAAAGCGGCGGGTAGAAACTGGACGAAATCCACTTCTCGACGAGCAGGATCAAGAGGATGGGGGTCAAGCTGCCGAGACGGATGCCGGGGCCCGGCGCCGCACCGATCTGGCGCTCGCGCGCCGCGACCAGCATGAGGAAGAGCACGCAGGCGAACAGAAGGCTTCCCACCGCCGGGGCCAGAAACGGCGATGTCGGCGTGAGGTCGTTAAACTGCCGCAACAAGCCGGCGGTGAACATGCCCATCGCGATGAGCATCCACGCGAGCGCGCGCGGGACCCTCAACGCCGACGCTCCTTGCGCTCGACCATAACCGCGAGGCCCCGGAAGTCCGCCAAGCCCCGCGCCATGCGCGGCGTGTTGAATGAAGCGCCCGCGCGCCCGCTCCGATCGACGAGGATGACGCCGCCGAACCCAGAAAGGCGCGCCAACTCCCGAAGCGCTGCCCTTGACGCGGCGTCAGGGCCGGGGTGGGACGCGAGTGCATCGACGGCGGTTTTGGCGAGAACCGCGCGCAGGATCGGCTCACCCCAACCTGTGCAGGATGCCGCTCCTCGCCGATCGTCCGCGTAGGTGCCGCTCCCGACAATCGCGCTGTCGCCGACGCGCCCAGGCGCCTTGTCCTGGGTTCCACCGGTCGAAGTGGCCGCCGCGACCCTCCCTTTCCGATCGAGCGCCACCGCGCCGACCGTTCCGTGCGGCTGTGCGCGGGGGGAAAACTCCGTCGTGACCAGGCCCTGCTCGCCAGCGCGAATGCGTGTCCATCGCTCGAGTTCCCGCCCAACGAGAAGGGAACGCGTCGTGCACATTTCGGCCCCGGCGTGTTTCGCGAAGCGCTTTGCCCCGGCGCCGACGAGGAGGACATGAGGTGAGGCCTCCATCACGCGTCGTGCGACCGAGACGGGATGGCGAACGCCGCTGATGGCCGCGACGGCCCCGGCGCGTCGCGTCGTTCCCTCCATGATCGAAGCGTCCATCTCCAGTGCGCCCGCGCTGTTGAGGTGGGCACCGCGCCCCGCGTTGAAGGCGGAGTCGTTCTCGAGCAGGCGCACCGCGAATTCCACGACGTCGAGCGCCGACGCACCCTTGCGAAGCGCGTCGAAGCCTTCTGTCAACGGCTTGACGAGCCCCCGACGATGCGCATCCACGGCGCCATCGGGGATGTTCCAGGCGCCACCGTGGATGGCGAGAGCGAAGGTCAATGTGTCCCCATGGCGGAAGCGTGTGGGAGTCGAACCCACCCCGGACGGCTTAGCCGCCCGACACGCGGTTTTGAAGACCGGGAGGGCCACCGGGCCCCATGCGCTTCCGTTCGATGCCGTTCGCCGTCGCCGCGCGGATCGCTCGGAGACGACGCCGTACACTATCGCCGCGCCCCGAAGGGAGTCAACGTCCGCGGTTGCTCGGGTCCGTTTCTTGACGCTCCCCACTCCGAATGTAAGAATGCCGCGGTCGCGTCGGGGCTGTAGCTCAGCTGGGAGAGCGCATGACTGGCAGTCATGAGGTCGAGGGTTCGATCCCCTTCAGCTCCACCATCCTCTGACGTGACCTTTCGGACCGTCGCGCTCCCGTGGCAAAACTCCTGGCTGCGTCACGCCGTATACCGGGCGGCACACGCCGCCTCGGAGGATTCGAATGAACAAGAGACTCGTCGCCTTTCTCGCGATCCTGGGTGCTCTCGGATTCCTGGCCATTTGCGCAGGCGTTGCGATCTCGTTCTTCGGCGGCTATCCGAAGGGAAGTCTCCCCGGGAAGATCCTCCTCGAGGCCGACTTTGAGCGACCGATCGAGGAGTACATGCCCGACCAGCCGATCACGAGAGCTTTCGGCGGCGAAGAGCCGACGACGCGTGACGTGATCGACACCCTGGACCGCGCGGCGAGCGACGAACGGGTGGTTGGGCTCGTCGCTCGTCTGGGTGCGGTGCCGATGGGAATGGCTCAGATTCAAGAGATCCGTGATGCGATCGGCCGATTTCGTGCCGCCGGCAAACCCACGATCGCCTGGGCAGAGACGTTCGGCGAGTTCGGCGCCGGCAATGGCTCCTACTATTTGGCGACGGCCTTCGACCGGATCTATTTGCAGCCGTCGGGGGACGTCGGGCTCACCGGTCTTATCTACGAATCGCCCTTCATCAAAGGGCTCTTCGGCAAGTTGGACGTCGTTCCTCGGATGGACCACCGCTACGAATACAAAAACGCGATGAACTTCTACACCGAGGACAAGTTCACCGATGCGCACCGGGAGGCCATGAAGAAACTCATGGACTCGCAGTTCAGCCAGATGGTGCAGGGGATTGCCAACGGGCGCGGATTGTCGGAAGACCAAGTCCGGGCGACGTTCAATGACGGGCCGTATCTCGGGCAGCAAGCGGTTGACGTGAAGCTTGTCGACGGACTTCTCTATCGCGACGAGGTCTACGCCAAGGCGCGCGAGAAAGCCGGCGACGTCGCTGAACTGCTCTACCTTCAAAAATACCTGGAGCGCGCCGGACGTCCCCATGCGAAGGGCGAGAAGGTTGCGCTGATCTACGGGGTGGGCGCAGTGCAGCGGGGCGCCGGCGGGTTCAGCCCGATTTCCGGCACCGCGATGGGGTCAGACACCGTGGCTGGCGCGTTTCGTGCCGCGCGCGAAGACGACGACGTCAAGGCGATCGTCTTCCGCGTCGACAGTCCGGGAGGATCTTACGTCGCATCGGATACGATCTGGCGCGAAACGCAATTGGCACGAAAGGCGGGGAAGCCCGTCATCGTCACGATGGGCAACGTGGCCGGATCCGGCGGCTACTTTGTCGCAATGGGGGCGGACAAAATCGTCGCCCAGCCCGGCACAATAACGGCGTCGATCGGAGTGCTCGGCGGGAAGCTGCTCACGAAAGGATTTTGGGACAAGATCGGTGTCACTTACGACGAGGTCCATACGAGCGACAACGGGACGATGTTCACCGGAGCGCAGGATTACACTCCCAAGGAATGGGACAAGTTCCAGCAGTGGCTCGACCGCGTCTACGTCGATTTCACATCCAAGGTCGCGGCGGGGCGGAAGCTCGACAAGGCCAAGGTCCTGGAGATCGCCAAGGGCCGGATCTGGACAGGCGAGGATGCCCTGGGGTTGGGACTTGTCGATGCGTTGGGCGGGTTCGATGTCGCGTTGAAGCTGGCGAAAGCAGCAGCAAAGATCCCCGCCGGCGATGATGTGAACCTGGTCGTCTTCCCGCGAAAGAAGAGCTTCTTCGAGTCATTGACCCGGAAGCTGCCGGACAACAGTGAGCGGGACGCCTGGGCGAAAGTCGCGGTCGAGCTCTCGAGCGAGTTGCGGCCCGCCCTGGTCATGCTCCGAGATTTGGGGTTGGCGCACGACGCGAAGGGCGTCCTCACAATGCCTCCGGTGCGCGCGGGGAACTGAGCGCGCGGGGATCTAAGTCGGATACATCAGCGCGCGCGCGCGGTCGACCAGAAAACGAGACAGTCCTGGGGTCCAGACGGCCTCCATCTCGGCGAGGGTGGCACCCGCCTCGAGCATGGGGCGCAGATCGGACCGCCCGAGCAATAAATCGATCGCGAGCCGATCGTCCACGAACTCGTACCTCTCGCGCCGCCAGTCGAACAGATCCGGAGCAAGCCGTCGCGCCTCCCGGAGGAGCACGAGAAACGTCGCGAACGGCCGCGCGGTTCCGCGATCGACCACATGGACCTGCACCCCCCCGCAACTGCGGCCGGCGTGCTTCTGAAAAGTCGGACGGAACCAGGCCGCCCGGAAGAGGACTCCATCCAATCCTTCCGCGTCCCCCGCGTGGGCGAGCGCGTCGGCGAACGCGGCGGCGTCGATCCAGGGGGCGCCTACGAACTCGAAGGGCCGCGTGGTCCCGCGTCCCTCGGACAGGTTGGTGCCCTCGACGAGGCAGCCGCCGGGATAGATGCGCGCGGTTTCGGGGGTCGGCATATTCGGCGACGGCAGCACCCAAGGCAGCCCCGTGTCCTCGTAGTGCATGTCACGTGTCCAGCCCGACAGCGGCACCACGCGAAGGTCTCCACCGATGGAATACGCATCGCGAAAAAGTTGAGCCAGCTCTCCTGTGGTCATCCCGTGCCGGACCGGCAGCGGAAAACGACCGACGAACGACGCCTGGGCCGGGTCGAGAACGGGGCCTTCGACCGCGAGGCCGCCTATCGGATTCGGTCGATCGAGGACGATGACTGGAATGTCAGCTTCGCGAGCGGCTTCCATCACGTAGGACAGGGTGTAGACGAACGTGTAGAACCGAGATCCCACGTCCTGCAGGTCGTAGACGATCGCGTCGAGCCCCAACAATTGCTCGTGCGTGGGTCGGAGTGAGATCTCGGTGTCCCCATACAGGCTGACTACGGGAAGCCCGGTGGCTCGATCGGCGGGCTCGGCGACGGCCTCCATGTCCTGGGCCTCGCCCCGCACCCCGTGCTCAGGGCCGAACAAGCGCGTGACCCGGAATCGGCTGTCCTGCGCGAGCCGGTCAACGAGATGGCGTCCTCCGGCATCGACCGACGCCGGATGCGCAACGACTCCTAGTCTCGCGCCCCTCGCGAGGCCCGCGGCGTCGGAGGCGGGATCCAGGAACGACTCGAGACCGGTGCGAACGCGACTCATCGTATTCTCCGTACGGGGCCATCGTAACAGCGAGACGTCGATCTCGAGGGTGGCCGAGACCGGGTACAATGCGCCAGGAGCTTGCAACTTGACCTACTTCTGCGTGGACTGCGAAGCGTCAGGGCCCGTGCCCCCGCTGTTCAACCTGCTCTCCATCGGCGTCACCGTCGTGCGCGAGATGGGCGACCGTCACGTGCTCGGCGAGTCGTTTTACGTCGAGCTCATGCCGATCTTCCCGGGTTTCGACCCAGGAGCCATGGCGGTTTGCGGTCTCGACGCGGAACGCCTGCGGAGGGAAGGGACCGAGCCGCGTGATGCGCTCGACAGGCTGGCGCGGTTTGTCGTAGATCAAAACGCAGGCTCCTCCGACAACCCCTGTTTCGTGGGCCACAATGCCGTGTTCGACTGGTCTCACATCGCCTACTACTACGCACACTTCGGCATGGCGAACCCGTTCGGTTACAAAGGACTGGACACCAAGAGCCTCGCCATGGGGCGTCTCGGGATCTCGTGGCGCGACACGTCCAAAGAGAATCTCGAGTCGCTGCTGGCGCTTCCCCCGCAGGATCCGGCGCAGATCCATCGGGCGGATTACGATGCGCGGTACCAGGCGCTCATTCTCAAAGAACTCCTCGATCGGAGAGCTTGACATCGCCGCAGGTGCAGCTTAGGCTGACCGGCTTCTTCCCTACCGCCCGGAGAGAGCCTCGATGACGTCGGGGAGCCAGTCCGACGACTTTGTAACTTACGCCACCAAAGTCGAGTTCGGTCGCGAGGCCTGGGTCGCTCCGAATGCGACGCTGACGGGGCGGGTAATTCTAGGTGCTCGCGCCTCGGTCTGGTTCGGTTGCGTGGTTCGCGGCGATCTCGAGCCGATCGCGATCGGCGACGAAACAAACGTCCAGGATCTGACGGTTGTGCACGTGGACCGGGGTTGCCCGGTACGCGTCGGGAATCGGGTCACGATAGGGCACCGCGCGGTGATCCACGGCTGTGACGTTGGTGACGACGCGGTGATCGGCATGGGTGCCGTACTCCTGTCCGGCAGCCGCGTGGGCCGCGGAGCGCTTGTGGCCGCGGGGGCGGTTCTGCGCGAAAGGTTCGAAGTACCTCCGGGCACGATTGCCGCCGGCGTCCCTGCAGTGGTCCGCGGAGAGGTCGGCCCGGAGTTGAGGCAACGATTCCAGGACGGAGTGGAGAATTACCTTCGCCTCGCGAAGCGGTATCGGAGCGGCGCATGATCTCCCCGGAGGACTTCGCGGCATTTCAATCGGTTCTCGACCGGGCCAAGCTGTACGTTCTGGTGACCCACGTGAACCCCGACGGCGATGCGATCGGGTCTCAGGTGGGTTTGGGCCGCTACCTAATGTCGCTGGGATTTGAAGTTCGCATCGTCAACCAGGACGAGACGCCCCGCGATCTCCGTTTCCTGGAATTCGACGGACCGTTCGCGGAAAGCTACGACCCGGCCCGTCACGACGGCCTCCTGGACGCCGCCGACGCCATCGTGCTCGTCGACAACTCGGCGCCGGACCGCCTCGGTCGTATGGAAGCGCCGGTTCGTGCGCGCACCGCGAAGACGTTGTGCATCGACCATCATCCCACGCGCGCAACCCCCTGGGCGCGCAACGTGATCGATACCTCCGCAAGCGCAACGGCGGTGCTCGTTTACGAGTTGGTCCGGGAACGAGGCGGAACCCCCGACCGCGCGGCGGCCGAGGCCCTCTACGCCGGGCTGGCAACCGACACCGGTTTTTTTCGCTTCAATTCGACTTCGCCTCGGGCGTTTCGCGTCGCGGGGGAACTTTTGCTGGCCGGTGCCGATCCGACTCGCTGTTACCGCGAAGTTTACGAGCGCAACACGCTGGCGTATACGCGCCTTCTCGGGCGCGCGCTCTCGTCCGTATCCTTGGGCGAAGGGGGCGCCGTCGCTACCGCGGGCATAACGATGGGGATGATTGACGCTTGCGGGGCCGCAGGTGTGGACACTTCGGAATTCACGACGCCGCTTCTCGCCATCGATGGCGTGCGCGTCGCGATCCTCTTCCGGGAGTTGCCCGGCGGCAAGGTCAAGGTCTCGCTTCGCTCCAAGGGAGAGCTCGACGTTTCGCTTATGGCCGCGGAGTTCGGCGGCGGCGGGCACCGCAACGCGTCGGGGATCGTCAGGCCGGGCCGTTTCGAGGAAATCGTCGATACGGTCACCGCGCGAGCAGTGGCGCTTGCAGCGAACGGCCGGTGATCATCCGCATCCTCTATTTCGCCTCGCTGAAGGACCGCGCAGGAGTCTCCGAGGAGACTCTCGAGGTCCCGGAAACTTGCGATGTCGCCGTGCTGTGGACCATCGTGCAAGAGCGGCATCCGCGCCTTCGCGAGGTGACCATTCGCCCGCTCGTCGCGTGCGATATGATCTATGCGCCGTGGGATCGTCTCGTCGTCGGGGTCCAGGACGTTGCGTTCTTGCCGCCCGTCAGCGGCGGATAGGCATGATCCGACTTCAGGTCGCTCCGATCGACCCGGCCGCGGTCGCGGCGGATGCGCGCGGCGACGGCGACGGCGCTGTTTCCGTGTTTCTCGGGACCGTGCGAGACGTCAGCTCGGGGCGGCGCGTTCTCTTTCTCGAATACGAGGCGTACGCCAGCATGGCGGAGCGAGAGATGGAAGGGATCGCGGAAGAGGCGATTGCCCGGTTCGGAGTGACGAAGGTGGCGATGATCCATCGCGTCGGCCGCGTCGAAATCGGAGAGGCCTCGGTCGCCATCGCGGTTGCGGCGCCGCATCGATCCGCGGCCATGGACGCATGCCGTTTCGTCATCGACACGCTCAAGGCTAGCGTGCCCATTTGGAAGAGTGAACACTTCGAGGGTGGCGCGGTCTGGATCGAGTGAAAGAAGGGGAGACCGTTCCCAGTCTAATCCAGGTCGAGGTCGGCCATATCCTCTTCGGCAAAGCCGAGGTAGTGAGCCAGTTCGTGGTGCAACGTTCTCGCGATCTCTCGCTTGAGTTCGGACTCATCCCGCGCGAATCGCTCTAGGTTGCGCTGGAAAAGCAGGATGCGGGGGGGCGCCTCGACGCCGGCGGCCGCGAAGGAGCGTTCGGTCCGGGCGGTGCCAACGAATAGGCCGAGCAACTCGGGATCGAGCGGTGGCGTCTCGTCGGTCAGCATGAGTTCGGACGGGAGGTCCTCGACCACGACCGGCACCTCCGCGAGGCACCTCCGGAACTCTTCCGGGAGCATCGTCCCGGCGCGTGTGACCACCCCCGCCATCGCCTCGTGAGACAGCCGGACGGGCGTCTGGAATCGCTCCGGATCGATGCGAGCGGCCGCGAGAAACTTGTCGTCCGCGTCGTCGAAACGGCCATCTCGTTCTAACACCAGACCGAGGACCCAAAGCGCGTCGGCGTGAGCCTTTTCGGTCGCCAAGGCGGATTCGGCGTCGGCTCTCGCCTCAGAGAATCGACACGTCGAAAAGAGAGCTTGGGCCCGCGCGGCGCGAAATTCAGGGTCGTCGGGGTCTAGGGCGATGGCGCGGCCGAATTCCAGGACCGCTTCCCCCGGCAGGTCGAGTTCGCCTAGCGCGACCCCCGCCAGAAAATGAAGCACGGGATCGTCCGGCGCGTCGTGGAGCGCGATGCGTGCCGAGGCGAGCGCGCGATCGGGCGCTCCTTCGTCGAGTGAGTCATAAATTTTCTCGACGAGCCGGTCGTCGTCATCGGGGCGTTTCGCGGTCATAGGATCGATGCATGCTACCATGCGAAGACGATGCCACAGAAAACCCGAGACGACGTCCGAAACCTCGCCATTATCGCTCACGTCGACCACGGCAAGACCACCTTGGTCGACGCCCTGCTCTGGCAGAGCGGGATCTTCAGGGACAACGAGTACGTGGCCGACCGCGTCATGGACTCGATCGATCTGGAGCGCGAGAAGGGCATTACGATCATGGCCAAAAACACGTCCATCGTGTATCGCGGCACGCGTATCAACATCGTTGACACGCCCGGCCACGCCGATTTCGGCGGAGAGGTCGAGCGGACACTCAAGATGGTGGATGGCGTGATGCTCCTCGTGGACGCCTCCGAGGGTCCGCTGCCGCAGACGCGCTTCGTACTGCGCAAGGCCTTGGAGTCGGGTTTGTCCCCGATCGTCGTCATCAACAAGATCGATCGCCAGGACGCCCGCACGAAGGAAGTCCTCAACGAGGTTTATGATCTGTTCATCGACCTTGATGCCACCGAGGATCAGTTGGAGTTTCCCGTTCTTTACGCCAACGCGCGTCGCGGTATCGTGCGGAGGACCCCCGACGGTCCCGATGAGCCGCTGACGCCGTTGTTCGAGGAAATTCTCAAGAACGT
Source organism: Acidobacteriota bacterium (assembly GCA_031393555.1). GTDB lineage: Bacteria > Acidobacteriota > Polarisedimenticolia > Polarisedimenticolales > DASRJG01 > DASRJG01. The sequence continues at coordinate 12,309 of JANMVW010000334.1, read as the reverse complement.
CCCGGCACCGAAATACGACGATCTGATGCCGCTCCAACTCCTGATCACCACGCTCGACTACAACGACTACGTTGGCCGTCTGGCAATCGGGCGTGTTTTCAACGGCCGGATCGTCAAAGGGAAAGACTACGGACACTGCCGCCTCGACGGGACGGTTGTGAAGATCCGAGTCACGGCGCTGTACGGGTACGACGGCTTGAAGCGGGTAGAGATCGACGAGGCGGGACCGGGCGATATCGTGGCCGTGGCGGGACTCTTGTCGGTGACGATCGGAGAGACGATTTCCGATGCCGAGACGCCGATAGCGCTTCCGCCGATCACGGTCGACGAACCGACCATTTCCATGATCATCTCCACGAACGACTCCCCGGTCGCCGGTCTCGAGGGCCAGTTCGTCACGTCGCGAAAGTTGCGGGAGCGCCTCTGGAAAGAGATTTTGACGAACGTCTCGATTCGCGTTGAAGAGACCGGCTCGGCCGACGCGTTCCGGGTTTCGGGGCGCGGCGAACTGCAGTTGGCGATTCTCATCGAGATGATGCGCCGCGAGGGTTACGAGATGTCCGTCGGGAAGCCCACGATCGTCACAAAAGAGATCGACGGCAAGATCCACGAGCCCCAAGAGGAGCTGATCGTCGACTGTCCCGAGAATTTCGTCGGAGTCGTCACGCAGAAAGTCGGATCGCGGAAGGGACGCATGACCCGGATGGTGAACCACGGCACGGGGCGCGTCCGATTGGATTTCCGGATCCCCTCGCGCGGGCTTCTGGGCTTTCGTACTGAGTTCCTCTCGGAGACGAGGGGCACCGGGATCATGAACCACCTGTTCGACGGATTCGTCCCGTGGCAGGGCGACATTCCCTCGCGCGCGACCGGCGCGTTGGTTTCCGACCGGCCGGGACGCACGACCGCGAATGCCATCGAGCACGTTCAAGAGCGCGGGACCATGTTCATCGGGGCGGGCGACCAGGTCTACGAGGGTATGATCGTCGGCGAGAACGCCCGCTCGAACGACCTCGACGTCAACGTCACCAAAGAAAAGAAGCTCACGAACATGCGCGCGTCCGGATCCGACGACGCGGTGCGCTTGGTTCCGCCCCACACGATGAGCCTCGAACAGGCGTTGGAGTTCATCAAAGATGACGAACTCGTCGAGGTTACTCCCAAGGCCTTTCGCCTTCGCAAGAAGGTCCTTGCGATGGCGCGCCGCGGCCGTAAGTCCTGATCGTGTGTTATTTTGGAGCTCCGTAACCCCTTTCCGGGACGGAGCGGCGAGATGCAGCCCCTCGAGATCATCCGCTTCACCTACGGTCCGTTCGCCGAAAACACCTACGTCGTCGTGGGTCCGTCCGGGCGGCGCGCGATGATCGTGGACCCCGGAATCGGAAGCGAGCCGGTCTGGGAAGTCGTCCGCGATCGCGGGCTGTCGGTCGAGCTGATCGTTAACACCCACGGTCATCTGGATCACGTAGCCGGAAACGCCTTTTTCAAGAGGGAAACCGGCGCTCCGATCGCGATCCACGCGGCCGACCGGCCGTTCCTCGACAACGTGAGCGAGCAGGGGTCGATGTTCGGCTTGTCCGTCGAGGACTCGCCGCCCGCCGATTGCGACCTGGTCGATGGGGTGGGTCTGGAGTTCGACGGCGCTATGTTTGACGTGATCCACACGCCGGGTCATACCCCAGGCGGAGTCTGTCTGCGCCGGGGCGACCAGATGCTCGTCGGAGACACGCTTTTTGCAGGCTCCGTGGGACGGACCGATCTTCCCGGAGGCGACTGGGACGCGTTGATCGCTTCGATCCGAGAGAAACTCTTCATGCTCCCCGACGACGTGCGATGCCTCCCTGGGCACGAAGGGGAGACCACGATTGGCCGCGAGCGCAGGACGAATCCATTCGTCGGCGATGTGGCCCTGGGGATCGCCCGATGAGTTCCTTCAACCTCGTTCTCGTCGGCGCCGTGGTCGGAGCGCTCTGCGCGGTGCTCGGTTGGTTCCTGAATAACCGACTTGGGGCGAGCAGCCTAACGGCTGCCCGGCTCAAGTCCGAGGAGTTCCAGAGAGCCGCCTTGCGCGAGGCGGAGAACCTGAAACGTCATCAGATCCTCGAGGCGCGGGATCAGATCCTTGCCGAGAAGTCGAAGGCCGATTCGGACCTCCGCTCGCGCAAGGGGCAGGTGGCCAAGCGCGAGCGCGATCTGAAGCAATTGCAGGACGGTCTCGCCGAGATCGAAGCCGAGAATCAGAGGCAGCGAGAGGCCGTTTCCGAAGCGGAGAGTAATCTCGCCGCGCGCGAGGCCGCTCTCGCTCGCGATCGGGAGGTCTTGGAGAAGCTCGTCCAAGAGGAAAACTCCCGACTCGAATATGCGTCAGGTTTGACGCGTGACGAGGCGCGTAGGCAATTGCTGGCGAATCTCAAGGCGGAGGCTCGCTTCGAGGCTGCCGGCCTGGTCAAAGAGATCAAGGACGAGGCGCAGCGGGGTGCCGAGGCCGAAGCCCAGAAGATCATCGCGCTCGCGATGGAACGCATTGCGTCAGACCTTTCCGCGGAGCGGACGGTAACGCGTTTCGCCTTGCCGTCAGGCGGGCAGATGCGAGGCCGGATCATCGGGCACGAAGGAAAGAACATCAAGGCGTTCGAGCAGTTGACCGGCATTCAGATCCTCCTCGACGAGTCAGGGGAGTCGTTGCAGCTTTCAGGATTCAACCCGGTGAAGCGCGAGATCGCGCGGCGTGTGCTCGAAATGTTGTTGAAGGACGGCAATATCCACCCGCGTCGCATCGAGGAGTTGACGCGCCGCCATCAGCGAAGGCTCGACGACGAGATGAAGAAGGCGGGTGAGCAGACCCTCAAGGAGATGGGGATCAAGGACGTTCAGCCCGAGATGGTCAAACTTCTCGGACGGCTGCTCTTTCGGACCTCCTATGGCCAAAACGTCCTCATGCACTCCAAGGAAGTCGCCTACCTCACGGGAATCATGGCCGCCGAACTGGGCCTCGACGAGAAGATCGCGCGCCGCGCCGGCTTGTTCCACGACATTGGCAAAGCGGTCGACTACGAGCGGGAGGGGACACACCCGGAGATCGGCGCCGAGGTCGCGACCCGGTGTGGAGAGAACTGGGAAGTCGTCAACGCCGTCGCCGCCCATCACGAAGACATCGAGGTGACGACGCCGATCACGATCCTGGTCGCAGCGGCCGACGCGTTGTCGGGCGCTCGCCCTGGGGCGCGACGCAAGAGCGCTGCGGAGTACGTCCGACGCATCGAGCAACTCGAAGGGCTCGCGAATGGCATGGACGGCGTAGAACAGTCCTACGCGCTCCAGGCGGGACGGGAGATCCGCGTCATCGCGAACACCGATCTTGTCGACGATGCGCGGATCGACCTGCTGGCCTCCGATCTGGCTCGCCGCATCGAGACCGAAATGGACTACCCGGGCAAGATCAAGGTGACCGTCATACGCGAGATCCGGGCGCAGGAAGTCGCGCGGTAGTGCCTGGTGCCGTTCCGTCGCTTCTGCTCCTGACGGCCGCGGCGACCGCGGCCTTCCACACGCTCATCCCCGATCATTGGCTTCCCTTCGTTCTCGTGGGACGGGCTCGGGGTTGGTCCGCACGAACGACCGCGGCGGTGTCCGGCTTTTCAGCCTTCGTCCACACGCTCTTGTCCATCGCTTTGGGCCTCCTGGCGCTGGGACTCGGGAAGACCGCCGCACGTGCCGTCGGCGAGCGGCTCGAACGCGCAAGCGGCTTGTTGCTCGTCATCTTCGGCGTGGCCTATGCGCTGTGGGCATGGCGCAAGGGCGGCCACTTCCATCCGGGGGGCGCCCTGCTCCACGCCCGAAGCGAGCAGGACCGTTGCGATGGGCACGAGGCCTTCGCCGATAGCGAGCACCTTCACTACCACGCCGACGACGCCTGGATCCGCACGGACGCGGGGAAGGGAGCGATTTCTCTCGCGATGATCGTCGGCCTCAACCCGTGCGTCCTCCTGCTTCCAATCATGGTGGCGACGGCCGAGCAGGGGGCCGGCGCCGTCGCGCTCGTGACCCTGGCCTACTCCGTCACGACGATCGCGCTGATGGTGGGCCTGTCGGTGGCCGGCGTCGTGGGGACCCGGCGCCTCCACGTGCCCGCCGTCGCTCGTCACATGGAGACGGCGAGCGGTATCCTCATTGCGCTTTGCGGAGCGCTGTTCCTGCTCATCGAGCGCTAGGCCTGCTTGGCCCGTCCCCGGGCCGGCTTGGTCTTTCGGAGCACGGCAACGACGGTCTGGTCGTCGTCTCGCGTGTCCCCTCCGACGTGTCGGCGCACGTCGGCGAAGACCGCATCGACGAGCTCGCGAGCCGAGGCCCAGACGCGATCTCGGATGACCGCCCGAAGCCTGTCCATCCCGAAGGCTTCGTCGGACGCGTTGACCGCTTCGACGATGCCATCGGTGTAGGCGAGGAGGATGGAGCCTTCGGCCAGCGTCTCGTATCCCCGCTCGTATTGCGATCCGGGGCTCGGGCCGAGGATCATGCCGCCACGCGCGAGTTCTCGAAAGGCGAGACCGTCCCAGAGTAAGGGCGGATTGTGCCCGGCGTTGCAGTACACGATGGTCCCCCCGGATTCGAGCTCGGCGTAGAAGAGCGAGATGAACTTCGACGCGAGAGCCGAGTGGTTGACCACACGGTTGAGCTTCTCGAGCGTCGCCGAGATGCGCAGGTTCTCTTCGACGCCCATGCGCAAGCCGATAATCGCGTCCCGCGCCTGAAGCGCGGCCGGCAGGCCGTGCCCGGAAGCGTCCGCCACGGCTATGCCGAGGCTCCTCTGGGACACTCGGATGAAGTCGTAGAGATCGCCGCCGACTTCCTCCGCGGGTATGGAAGCCGCGAAGATGTCGTAGTCTCCGAACGAGGGGGCCGAGGCAGGCAGCAGGGACAATTGGATCGCGCGTGCCTCCGCAAAGCGGTCAGCGAACTTCTCGCTGCGGAGCTTCAGGTTGATCGCGTGCCGAATCGTGTTCAACGTGTGACCGACCTGTTCCGGGTCGCTGTTTTCCCTCAGTGTGAAGGCGACGATCTGCCGGCACGATTCCCCGATGCCGATCGCGGCGAACCGTTTCACACCCAAGGTGGCCTCGATCCGCGAGTCCACGCCCGCGTCGCCGAGACGGCTGTAAACGTACCCACGCTCCACCAGTTCGCGGATCGGCGGGTAGGTCGCGGAAATCTTGTAGTCCTTCGGCGCGCGAGGCTTCGGATACTCGCGCTTCAAGAGGTAATGCGGACCTTTCTTGTCGTAGATCCGACCGCCGACCAAACCGAGGTCGTCCTGGAAGTCGTCGACGAGGCGCCGGAGGATCTCGGCCAACGTCGCCAGGAGATCATTCGATCTCTCGATCGTACGAAGGTTGCGCTCGATCTTGCGGAAGAGGTTCTTGTAGTCCATAGGTGAGATTCAGATCACGGGGACATCCTATCAAACGGGGAGCGGCCCCCCCCCCGCGTGGTAGAGTGCGACTCCATTTCTCACGGGGGGCGGCCCATGATTCGCGAGCTTTTGAGCAAGCAGAACATCGATTTCATGGAGCGCGCGCGCGAGGTGGCAGAAAAGCACATCCGTCCCGTCGCAGCGCAGCACGACGTCGAGCAGACCTACCCCTGGTCGGTTCAAAAGGCCATCAAGGAAGCCGGGTTGTCCGGCGTGTGGATCCCGAAAGAGTTCGGAGGCGCGGGAGGCACCGTGCTCGACCTTTGCCTCGTCGTCGAGCAATTCTCACGTGCGTGCGGCGGAATGGGCGTCGCCTACGCCGTCAACGCCCTCGGATCGTTTCCGATCCTGCTCGGGGGCACGGAGGAGCAGAAGAGTCGTTGGCTCCCCGGCATCGCTTCGGGCGACAAGCTGATCTCGTTCGGATTGTCGGAAAAGGACGCGGGCTCGGATGCCGGCTCCATGGTCACGAAAGCCGAAAAAGACGGGGACTACTTCGTCATCAACGGCGAGAAGAAGTGGAATACCGGCGGAGCCGTCGCTTCGTACAACACGATTTTCGCCGTCACTCAGCCCGGACGTGGTGCACGCGGCATTTCCGCTTTCGTCGTCGAGGCGGGCACCCCGGGATATCGAGTTGGCAAGCATGAAGACAAGATGGGGATCCGATGCGTCCCCGTGAATGAGATCCACCTCGAGAATTGCCGAGTGTCGAAAGACCAGATGCTTGGTGCCGAGGGGCAGGGGTTCCGCCATGCGATGATGACCCTCGATCTCGCACGGCCCGGTGTCGCGGCTCAGGCGCTCGGGCTCGCGCAGGGGGCTTTCGAACTTGCGGTCGAGTACACGGGGAAGCGCAAGCAATTCGGTCAGTCGATCAACTCGTTCCAAGGCATTCAATGGATGCTCGCGGACATGGGGACGCAACTCGAGGCCGCGCGGACGCTAGTTCACACGGCGGCGCGCGCGGCCGACGCCAAGGCCAAGAACATCTCGAAGCTCTCGGCGATGTGCAAGCTCTTCGCGACGGATGTCGCGATGATGGTCACAACGAACGCGGTCCAGTTGTTCGGCGGGTACGGCTACTGCAAGGACTACCCGATCGAGAAGTACATGCGCGATGCGAAGATCACCCAGATCTACGAAGGGACGAACCAAATCCAGCGGTTGGTCATCGCGAGGAGCATCCTGCGGGAGGCCGCGAGCGGCCAAGATTGAACTTCGAGGTGACGAGTGATGCCATTACGGCGTCCCGAGGGTCATCCCACGTCAGCCTGACGCTTGAGAACCGGCCCAACGAGCCTCGTCTCGCGGCAGCGTTTCAAAAAAAACTCGAAAAAAACGACTATTTTTTCAACGCGAGTAGTTGGCATCCTGGTTGCTTTAGCTGTCTTACGTCACATGACCTCCTCCTGGTCAGTGTTCGACCTCTTCCGGGCCTGCTGGAAACGCCCCCCCCACAGGCCCGGGAGAGGTCAAGTTTTTTCTAGACCCACCTCGACATGCCTCATCTCCCGTCCCAACCGAGTGGCGTGCTACGCGACCAAGCTCTCCAGATGATGCTGGCCGCCAGCGGGTCGGCGATCGTCGTCGTCACGCCGGGTGACACGAGCATGGCGCCGCACCTCAGGGGTGGAGATGCGGTTTTGGCGGTTCCTCTCGCGACGCCGCCGGGGCGTGGTGATCTTCTCTTGTACAGGCAACAGGACTACTGGGTGGTTCACCGTTGTCTGGGGTCGGTGGTCACGCGCGATGGACGGGCCGGTTTGCGGACGCGTGGCGACGGCCGCAACGCCCTGGATCCGCTTCTCGCAACCGAGGACGTTCTTGCCCGTGTCAGCGCGTTGCGGCGCGGGGGAGTCTGGCGTTCGCTGGAAAGTCCTCCGGCGCGCGCCTACGCGCAACTCTTGGCGTGGCACGACCTGTTCTGGGCGGCGGCCGGCGTCGTCGCACGGAAGTCCGGACTCGGCCGAGCGGTTGCTGCGTCCGACTATCTCGTCCTGCGCCTGTCGGTGCCTCTTGCGTTTCCCCTTTTCCACCGACGGATCGCGAGTCCGGCCGTCCCCGGGTCTGACGCGGCCGTCTGATAGAGTGAGTTCCCATGATTAGCGCCCTGTTGACAAAGATCGTCGGCTCGAAAAACGAGCGGACTTTGAAGCGGCTCAGGCCCATCGTGGAGACGATCAACGCGCTCGAGCCGCAAGTCTCGGCGCTCTCCGATGAGGCTCTTCGGGCGAAGAAGGAAGAGTTCCTGGGCCGGCTCGCACAGGGGGCCACTCTCGACGACATCCTCCCCGAAGCCTTCGCGGTGGTCCGGGAAGCCGGAAAACGCGTGTTGGGGATGCGGCACTTCGACGTCCAGCTCATCGGCGGGATGGTGCTCCACGAGGGAAAGATCGCCGAGATGCGCACCGGTGAAGGCAAGACCCTCGTCGCGACTCTCCCGGCCTATCTGAACGCCCTGTCCGGCAAGGGTGTCCACGTCGTGACGGTCAATGACTACCTGGCCCGCCGAGACTCTGAATGGATGGGGCGCCTCCACCGTTTTCTCGGAATGACGGTCGGATGCATCCAGCACGACCTTTCCGATCAGGAACGGCAAGAGGCCTACAGCGCCGATATCACTTACGGGACGAACAACGAGTTCGGTTTCGACTATCTGCGCGATAACATGAAATTCGCACTGTCGGCGATGGTTCAGCGAGGTCACAACTTCGCGGTCGTTGACGAGGTGGACTCGATCCTCGTCGACGAGGCGCGGACGCCGCTCATCATCTCCGGTCCCGCGGAGGAGTCGAACGACCTCTACGCGCGCGTGGACAAGATCATCCCCAAGCTCGAGAAGGGCGCGGTGATCCAGGGCGGGAAAGACTACGAGCATGACGATGTCGGCGACTACGTCGTCGACGAGAAGGCGCGGACGGTTTCCTTGACCGATCGCGGCGTCGAGCATTGCCAGAGTCTCCTCGGAATCGACAACCTGTACGACCCCACCCACATGGAGACGCTTCACCACGTCAACCAGGCTCTGAAGGCGCGCGTGCTGTTCAAACGCGACGTTGACTACATGATCAAGGACGGCCAGGTCGTCATCGTGGATGAGTTCACCGGCCGCCTGATGCCCGGTCGGCGTTGGAGTGACGGACTCCACCAAGCGGTCGAGGCAAAAGAGGGTGTCAAAATCGAGCGCGAAAATCAGACGCTCGCGACGATCACCTTCCAGAACTACTTCCGCATGTACGGCAGGCTCTCGGGAATGACGGGCACCGCCGATACCGAGGCGGTCGAATTCGACAAGATCTACAGCCTCGAGGTCGTGGTCATCCCCCCGAACCGTCCCATGGTCAGGGTCGACAACCAGGATGTCGTCTATCGGACCGAGGAAGAGAAGTGGCACGGTGTGGTTGAGGAAATCGCCGACTGCCAGAAACGACGTCAGCCCGCCCTCGTTGGGACGATCTCGATCGAGAAGTCGGAGACCCTTTCGACCCTCCTGAAGCGCAAGGGCATCAAACACGTCGTTTTGAACGCGAAGTACCACGAAATGGAGGCCGAGTTTGTGGCACAGGCGGGCCGCGTGGGCGCGGTCACGATCGCGACGAACATGGCCGGCCGAGGTACCGACATCCTCCTCGGCGGGAACCCGGAGTTCCTCGCCCGGCAGCAACTCAACGTGCGCGGGATGAAGCCTTCGGAGACACCGGTCGAGGAGTGGAACGCGGCCTACGAGGACGCCCTCGTCGAGATGCGCCAGCAGTGCCGGAAGGAACACGATGAAGTCACGAGCGTCGGCGGGCTTCACATTTTGGGAACGGAGCGTCACGAGTCGCGGCGTATTGACAATCAGCTGCGCGGCCGCGCTGGCCGCCAGGGAGACCCTGGATCATCTCGTTTTTTCCTGTGCCTCGATGACGATCTCATGCGGATTTTCGGTGGTGACCGACTGAAGAACGCGATGCAAAAGCTCGGCATGGAGGAAAACGTGCCGATCGAGTCCGGAATGGTCAGCCGGGCGATCGAGCGCGCTCAGAAACAGGTCGAGCAGCGCAATTTCGAGACCCGGAAACACCTCCTCGAGTATGACGACGTCAACAATAAGCAACGCCAGGAAATCTACGGGTTGCGCCGCGAACTCCTCGAGGGCAAGAACCAGAAGGAATACATGATCGACAAGGCCCGCGAGATTTTCGCGGTCCTGATGGACGATTACATCGGGAGCAAGAAGGACGTCAAGGAATGGGAGATCGATCCCTTCCGCCAGCAAATCCAGTATTTCTTCGGCTACGATCCCGAAAAAGACGGTATCCAGATCCCTGCGATGAGTGTCGATGCGGTCAACGAAACGATCTGGGGCCGTCTCGAGGCGAAGTACGACGACAAGGAGAAGAAGGTCGGCCCGGACCTCATGCGCCAATACGAGCGCCACATCCTGCTGCAGATCATCGATCACGCGTGGAAAGACCACCTTCTTGCGATGGATCATCTGAAAGACGGGATCGGGCTCCGCGCCTACGGTCAGAAAGACCCGCTCGTCGAATACAAGCGCGAGTCGTTCGACATGTTCGGTTTGATGCGCGAGCAAATCGAAAATGACGCGGTTCGATTCCTCTTTCTCCTCGACCCCATGACCGACGAAGACCGCCAACGCGAGGAAGACAAGCGCCGGCGCGAGCAAGAACAGGTGTTTCGTGCCGCCTCCCAGTCGGCGGCGGGGGTCACCGCGCGCGGCGGAGTAACGCCTGTATCCCGGAAGGTGCCCAAGGTCGGCCGAAACGATCTCTGCCCCTGCGGTTCCGGAAAGAAGTACAAGAAGTGCCACGGAGAGAACGAAACCTGATGGGCGTGCGTACTCCACGGTAAGGCCGCCTCGGCCAGGAAGGGGATGTCGTGACAGTGCCGGTATCCGAGAAGAACTTCCTCGAGAAAATCGCGAATTACATCCCCGGAGTCGCCGGCTATCGCGAGCGCGAGGGGCGGCGTGAGACCGACCGTCGCGTTCGCGACTTCCTCGCCGGACGGCTCGACGAGGGGCGGGCGGGATTGTCGGCCCTGCGGAACGTGGCGACAGATGCCGGGCAACTGAAGACCCTCGACGCGATCGGGCGCCTCGACCGCATCCTCCAGAAATCGGTGTCTTCGCTCCGCTATGCGGACTACGGCTTCAGCGGCCTGTTCGATCAACTGAAGATCCGCGAGGTGGAGCTCGATCAGATCTGCGCCTACGATGCCGCTCTCATGACCGACGTCGTCGCGTTGTCCGACGCCCTTCGCTCGATCTCGGCCGTGGCCCCGGACGGGTCCACGCTCGTTGCATTCACGAATACCGCGGAGCAACTCGATCAGAAGATCGCGCGCCGTCGCGAAATGTTCGAAACGCCCACGACCTAAAACGACTCTCGGGAGGACAGCCCATGGCGATCGAAGTCATCGAGTGGAAGGACAATTCCGGGCGGGAAATGGTGTGGCGCTTCTCCGCCGGCGGAGAGCTCAAGCTCGGCGCGCAACTTGTTGTTTCCGAAAATCAGTGGGCAGTGTTTTTTCGCGACGGAAAGGCGCTGGACACCTTTGCCGCGGGGCGCCATACCCTGACGACGGGGAACATTCCCCTGCTGACCCGCCTCATCGGTCTCCCGTTCGGCGGGACCTCGCCGTTTCGCGCCGACGTGTACTACGTGGCCAAGAAGGTCTTCACCGGGATGAAGTGGGGAACGCGCGAGCCCGTCGTGTTTCGCGATGCCGAACTCTCTATGGTTCGTCTTCGAGCCAACGGGAATTTCGCAGTCCGCGTGACCGACCCGCAGCTTTTCGTCAATCAGATCGTCGGGAGCCAGGGCCGGTACACGACCGACGCCATCGAGGGGTACCTCAGGGACGTCATCGTCGCGCGGCTCAATGACGTCCTGGGTACGACGCTCAAGACGATTTTCGATCTCCCACAGCACTACGACGAAATGGCGGAAGCTCTGAAAGGACGTGTCTCCGGTGATTTTGCCAAGTACGGCCTCGAGATGACCGATTTTTTCGTTGGAGCGATCACGCCTCCGGACGAGGTCCAAAAAGTCATCGACGAGCGCACCGGGATGGCGGCCGTCGGCGACCAGAACACGTATCTCAAGTTCAAGGCAGCGCAAGCGATGGGCGATGCCGCGAAAAACCAGTCGGGGGACGGCGGTGCCTCCGCGGGGATCGGCCTCGGCGTGGGAGCTGGGATCGGCATGACCGTCGCCGGGATGATCAAGGACGCGATGGCGCCCTCGGCCTCGGGAGGGGCCGCGGTAGGCGGCACCGGGACGTTCTGCACGAACTGTGGCGGTAAGGTCCCGGACGGAGCCAAATTCTGCCCGGGTTGCGGGGCGAAGCGAGCCTGATCGCCGTCGCCTTTTTGCGCCCTGCTAGAATGAGTTGGGAACGCGGAGGTCCGATGCTGGAATTCCCGGTCCCAGAGGCCCTTACCTTCGACGATGTCCTGCTCGTTCCGGCGCACTCGCGCATTCTTCCTGGCCACGTCGACACGAAAACCCGCCTGACGAGGAAGATCACCCTCAACGTCCCTCTCGTGTCTTCCGCGATGGACACCGTCACCGAGTCGAGGCTTGCCGTCGCGCTGGCGCAAGAGGGCGGGATCGGGATCATCCACAAGAACCTGCCCATCGCCGAGCAGGCCAGCGAAATCGACAAGGTCAAGCGCTCCGAGTCGGGGATGATCGTCGACCCGGTGACGATGACGCCGGATCAGAAGGTCTACGAGGCCTTGGAGGCCATGAGCCGATACCGGATTTCAGGCCTTCCGGTCGTCGACAAGGCGGGCAAGCTCGTCGGCATTCTGACCAACCGAGACC